>CAZXGT010000012.1:0-36099 GCA_964639935.1 uncultured Phycisphaeraceae bacterium | reverse complement strand
GATCGATCCGCTTGATGATCGACTCGATCTCCTCCTGCTGGCGCACCGGCGCGCGAACCACGAGCTGGTTGGAGCCCGTGTCCGCGAGGATCTGGACGCCCTCCACCGGCGTCAGCGCCTGCCCCGCATCCTCGCCGGTCTCGGCGACGACCACGTCGGGCGTCGGCTGGCCCGTCAGCTCCCGCGTGCGCGTGATCCCGCGCTGCTCGAGCGAAGGCGGGAGGAAGGGCGAGTCCGCGAAGTCGTCCACGCTCTCGAGCTCGAGCAGCTCGCGGAGCAGCTCCGTGGCGTCCTCGGCGTCGGCGTGCTCGAGCTTGTAGAACTCCACGACCATCGCCTCGAGGCGAGCCTGATCGGCGAACTCCTCGACGAGCGCGTCGACCAGCTCGTGCTGCTCCGGCGTCCCGTAGTAGGTGAAGAAGCTCGCCTCCTGCCCCGCGAGCTCGAAGCCCGAGCCCAGCAGCGCCGCCTGATCCGGACGCTGGCCCCCGGCGGCGCCGCCGCCCTGCACCGCGCCGAGCCCGAGACGGGCGCCCATCTGCGCGATCTGCGTCGCCATGGGGCCCGCGGTGTACCGCCGGACGATCAGCTTGCTCGGCTCGTCGATCATGTCGACCAGCCCGCGCACCTTCTCGGCCTCGCGCGCCGTCCCGCGGAAGATCAGCGCGTTGGAGACGTGATCGAGAATCAGGCGATCGCCGATATTGATGAGCGTCCCCGAGACCCGCGCCGCGCCGCCCTGCTGGCCGCCCTCGCCGCCGCCCCGCGCCGAGAGCTGGCCCTCGAACTCCATGAGACGCCGGCGCGCCTGCCCCGCCGCGATGTAGGTCAGCGAGATCTGGTGGAAGCTCCACCCCTCGCGGCTCTCGAGAAGGCTCTGGATAATCGATTCGATCGTTCGGTTCACCGGGCCCGGCGCCGTCGAGATCAGCACGCCCAGATCATCGATCGCCGCGATCCGCGCCGACGCCGACTGATCCTGCGAGAGCGCGCTGTTGATCGCCGTCTGCAGCGCCGAGGGCTGGATCAGCGGCGTCGCGAAGATCCGCGTGCTCGGGAGCTTCCCCTCGAACTGCACCGGCAGCTTCGCGCCCTGCGTGACGATGTACACGCCCTCGTTGGTCTGCGTGATCGCGTAGCCGTACATCGACAGGATCGACTCGAACATCGGGAGCAGGTCCTCCCGGTCGATCTCCATGGGCGCCCGGAACTCCACCGTCGCCCCGCCGAGGCCGGGATCCTCGAGCACGAAGTTGATGTCGAGCGTCGAGGCCATCCAGTCGACCAGCGCGTCGAGCCTGATCGGACGCGTGAACTCCTGGAAGGTGATCGTCTCGGCGTTCGGCTGCGGATCGAGCCCGGCCTCGGGCGGCCCCGGCTGGGCGAGCGCCGCGGACACGGCGCCGATCGCCAGACCAGCGACAAGCCGCCGCGCCCACGCCCGAGAGCCCCCACCGGTCCGCCTGTTCATCGTCTTCTTGCTTCGCGTCGGCAAGCTGATCTTCCTCACCTGAAAGGCCTTTGAAGCGGCCCGAGCCCGAATCGGCGCGGACACTAGCATCTTCCCATGCGCATCGTCAGCCTGCTTCCGTCCGCCACTGAGACGCTCGCCGCCATCGGTGGTTCATCCTTCCTTGTCGGCCGTAGCGCTGACTGCGACCACCCGCCCGAGATCCGTTCCGCGCCCGCCCTCACGGGCGACAGGGCCCGATCGGGCGATCCCGCCGAAACCGACCGCCTCGCGCGCGATCTCGTCGCCCGCGGCGGCCTCGAGACGCTCGACCCCCACGCCCTGGGCGACCTGAAGCCGGACCTCGTCCTGCTTCAGGACCGCTGCGGCGTCTGCTCGGTCGATCCCGACCTCGTTCAGCAGGCTCTATCGGACGCCGGGCTCGCCCCTCGCTTGCTTTTTTTGAACGTCCAGAGCGTCGAGGGCATGCTCGATGCGGCCATCGCGATCGGCGAGGCCGCCGGGCTCGAGCAAGAGGCCGAGGCCGCCGTCGCGACCTGGCGCGACCGCCTTCACAGCGCGATGGACCTCGTCACCCCCTACGCGGCCGGCCCGCGGACCGCCGTGCTCGAATGGGTCGATCCGCTCTTTGTCGGCGGGAGCTGGATCCCCCAGCTCGTCGAGCGGGCCGGGGGCGAGCACCCCCTGCTCCCGACCGCCCCCCTGCCAAAGGCCGGAGCCGGCGCGGGCGCCCACGGCGCCCACCGCGTCGCCCCGCCGTCGAAGGCCGTCGCGGCCGAAGAGCTCGCAAACGCCGCGATCGACACCCTGATCGTCGCCCCCTGCGGCGAGCCGGCGAGCGCCGCGATGGAGCAGATCGGCCGTCTGAGCGAGCAGCCGTGGTGGAGCGAGATCCCGGCCGTCCGGGCCGGGCGCGTCTACGCCGCCGACGGAAGGCTCCTGAGCCGCCCGGGCCCGCGGCTGGTCGATGCGCAGGGATGGCTCGTGAGTCTGCTCGCCGATCGCCCGGAGGCGGACCCGGGAACGGTGGAATGCCGCCGCTGGCGCGCCTGAGGCTCAGACGATCTCGATGACCTCGAATCGCTTGATCCCGCGCGGGGTGTCCACGCGCACCGTCTCGCCCACGCGCGCCTTGAGCAGCGCCTCGCCCATCGGGCTCGAGACCGACACCTCCACGATGTCCGCGTCCAGATTGCCCGAGGGCTCGCCCACGAGGCGGAAGAACTCCTCCTCGTCGTCGCCCTCCTCGCGCAGCTTCACCGTCGCCCCGAGGAAGACGATGTCCTCCGGCACGTCGCCCTTCTCGATGACCTTGGCCGAATCGAGCCGCTCCTGGAGGCGCCGGATCTCCGCCTCCTGGACGCCCTGCTCCTCGCGCGCCGCGTGAAACTCGGCGTTCTCCTTGAGGTCGCCCAGCGCCCGCGCCTCGGCGATGCGGTTGGAGATCTCAGGGCGATTGTCCTTGAGTTCCTCGAGACGCTCCTCGAGTTTGGTCTTCTCGTCCGGCGTGAGAAACTCCATGGAACTGGCTCCTTCCAGGCGCAGGGGCAGATGCGCGCCGATCCAACAGACTACGTGTTCAAACGCTTGGTGGCGAGGGGTTCGCGTCGCGATCCGGCCCGCCGCCGCCCGTGACGAGCGCCCCGGCCCACAGGACCAGCCCGAGACACGCCGGCCCGATGCCCGCCCACCATTCAAGCGGCTCCATCCGGGGTCTCGAGCCGATCTGCTCGATCGTCAGCGCGTGCACCGCCGTCAGGGGCGAGGCGTACAGCAACCCGCTGGTCGGGATCCCGATCGGTGGGAGCAGCGCCGCCAGGGCGGGCGCCGCGAGGATGAGCCCGACCATCAGCGCCGCCCACCCCGTTCGCGCCGGGCCCGGCTGGCGCCGCGTCCCGAGCGCGACAATCGCCGACGCGACCAGGCCCCACCCCGCCAGCAGCGCCACAAGCGCGCCCGTCACCGCGACGTCCCACCGCCCGAGCCAGGTCACGGGCCAGAGCACCGCCGCCAGCGGCGCCATGAGCGCCACATAGTCCACCAGCGCCGCCGTCGTCGCGCGCCGCGGCGACGCCTGACTGAGCCGAACCATCGGCCACAGCGCGATGAGCCCCGCGGCGATCAGCAGAACCAGCAGCCGCGCCGCCGACTGCACGAACCTCGGCTCGGTGAAGCCGATCTGCGGGAGCCGCATGATCGTCGCCCCCGACGCCCCGAGCAGGTAGATCGCCCAGCAGAGGATCAGGAGCCTGGGCTCCCCGCGCCGGTGCGCCCACTCGCCGGTTTCTCCGCGCCCCGGACCGCGCCGGCGCTCCTCGAGCGCCGAGAGCAGCCCGGTCTCGTTGCTCAGGATCGGATCGAGCCACCCGCGCTTGCGCCCGCCGCCGCCGTCGCCGGGGCTCTCGCTCATGGCGAGGCGCTCTCGTTGATCACCGGCCTGGGCAGGTGCAGCTCCACGCGCGGGCGCCCGGCGGCGATCCACGCCGGATCATCCATCAGCGCCTCGAACCGCGCCAGGCGCGTCTCGTGCTCCACCTGCCCCGTCGGACGCTCGCCGGGCGCCGAGCCCCAGACGACCCTCGCCCCCGTCGTCGTCACGACCGTCAGCATCTGCGAACGCACGTAGCGCGACGCGTCAATCCCGGCGACGCTCCCCCACGCGGGCGACCCGCGCAAGACCGCGAGCAGGTCGATCGCCGCCTCGACGTCCCCGCCCGTCCACACCTCGCCCACGCCCGGTGGCGACCCCCACACGCGCTCGATGAACCGCAGCGGCCCGGCGCCGCCCGCCGGGTACGTCAGCGGGAGCCGCCGGGCGTCCCGCGACACCACGTGCGCCGACTCTTCAACGCGAACGACCGCCGCCGGCGCGCGCCACGAACCGTCGAGCTCAATCACACCCCCCGGGCGGCGAACGAGCGTCAGGTCGCGCTCGAACCACCCGGTCGACAGCAGCCGCCGCCGCGCCGCATCGAGCGAGTCGCGGTCCGTCGGGTCCATCGAGACGCTCGTCAGGAGCAGGCTCGCCAGCCGGCGCTGCTCGCTCGAAGGCAGCCACGTGCGCTCGCCGCCGGGCGAGACGGGCCAGTCGATCCGCGCTTCGAGCGGGTCCGACCGCGCGGCGCCCACGCGTTCCTCCAGCTCGCCCGCGCCCAGCGCCAGCGCGCCCCCGGCGCCGAGAAGCATCGCCCAGCCGCCGAACCGCGCGGCGCCCGACCACAGACCGCCCCAGTCGATCGGGTGCTTCTGCTTCTTCTTCGCGCGCTTCTTCGTGCTGCGCCCCTTGCGGCTCATGCGTGCGCCCCTTCCGCGGCCTGGCGCCCGGCGCCGGGACGAGCCATTCGCACCAGCTGCGCGCACAGGTCGGGCATGTCGAGCCCGATCGCCCGCGCCGCCATCGGCACGAGCGAATGGCTCGTAAAGCCCGGCATGGTATTGAGCTCGAGCAGCCACGGCGCGCCGCCCTCGTCCATGATGAAGTCCACGCGGGCGAGGTCCGCGGCGCCGATCGCGCCCGCCAGCTGCGCCGCCTGCGACCGAACCCTCTCGCCCACGCCCGGAGGAAGCGGCGGACCGACGAGATACGCCGTGTCGTCGCGCTCGTACTTGGCCGCGTAGTCGTAGAGCCCGCCCGCCGGCCGGATCTCGACGACCGGGAGCGGCTCGCCCCCGAGCACCCCGACCGTCAGCTCCCGCCCGCGGATCAGGGGCTCGATCATCGCCAAGCGGCCGGCCGCACGCGTCGCCCGGTGCGCGCCGGCGAAGTCGGCGTCGCTTCGGCACAGGTGAAGGCCGATCGTCGATCCCTCGCGCACGGGCTTGACCACCACGGGCGGCGGGAGCGGGCAGACGCGGTCGTCCGGGTTGAAGACCGCGCTGGGCGTGACGGCGAGCCCGAGCGTCCCCGCGAGCGTCTTGGTCGCGATCTTGTCCATCGCGAGGCGCGCCGGGCGGGAGCGGGCCCCGACAAAGGGCCGGCCGTCGGCCTCGAGCAGGTCCTGGAGCGGCCCGCCTTCGCCGAAGGGGCCGTGGAGCGCTGGGAAGACCACGTCGCCCGGCATGGCGCGGATCTCGTCGAGCCCCGGACGGTCGATCGTCCGCTCGCAGACGGAAAAACCGGCCTCGCGGAGCGCGGCGGCGACGGCGCGCGCGCTCTCGAGGCTCACCTCGCGCTCGGCGTCCGGCCCGCCGGCGAGAACCAGCACGCTCGGGCGTTCGGGCGTCATGGCGATCCCTCCCGCGACCAGACGACGAGCTCGCGGGTCAGCTCGACGCCCTGCGTCTCGGCGACCTCACGCTGGACGCGGTCGATGAGCCGGAGCACGTCGCCCGCGGTGGCGCCCTCCTCGGTGACGATGAAGTTCGCGTGCCGCTCGGAGACGCGCGCGCCGCCCTCGCGCGCCCCCTTGAGCCCGGCGCGATCGATGAGACGACCGGCGCTGACGCGCCGCCCGTCGAGCTCGGGGTTCTGGAAGACGCACCCGGCGCTCGAGGCCCCGAGGGGCTGAGCCTGCTTCTTGTGCGCCATCACCTCCTTGAGCTTGGCGCGAAGCTCGACGGGATCCCCCGGCTCGAGCACGAGCTCGACCTCCACGACGATCAGGCCCGCGAGGTTCGAGGCGCGGTAGCCGAAGCTCAGCTCGGCGGGCGTCAGCTCGTGCTCGCGTCCGGCATGGTCGAGGACGCGCACGCGCCGGATGACGCTCCCGATCTCGCCGAAGGCCCCCCCGGCGTTCATCCGGACCGCGCCGCCCAGGCTCGCGGGGATGCCGCCGAGTCCTTCGAGCCCGCCGAGCCCGCGCCGGCAGGCCTCGGCGACGATCAGCGGCAGGCGGGCGCCGGCGTCGGCGATCACGCCGCGCTCGCTCCACGTCACGCGGCGCAGGCGGTCGAGGCTCACGACCAGGCCGCCGACGCCCTCGTCGGCGACGAGCAGGTTAGCGCCGTCGCCGAGGACGCGGACGGGGCCGCGCTGCGCCTCATGGGCCTCGAGCGCGGCGCGAAGCTCGTCAAGTGAGCCCGGCGCGAGCAGCGCGTCGGCCCGCCCGCCGACGCCGAACCAGGTGGAGATCGGGGCGTTCTCGATGACGCCGAGGGCGGCCGGGGCGGTCACGCCCGGCTCCTCTCTCGCGTCCGGCCTCGCGCCGGCGTCTCGGGCCTTCCCATGGCCTCGACGAACCCGCGGGCGACCTGCCAGACGGGTCCGGCGCCCATGACCACGAGCAGATCGCCCGGGCGACAGATGACCTGAAGCTGCTCGACGATCGCCTCGAAGGGGTAGAGGTGCATGGCCTGCACGCCTTGCCGGCGGAGCCGGTCGACGAGGTCGCCCGAGGTCACCTTCATGAGCTCCTTCTCCGAGTCGCGAACGAAGTAGATCTGGGGCACGATCACGACGTCGGCGTTGGCGAAGGACTGCGCGAACTCCTCGAGCAGGAAGCGCGTGCGGGAGTGCTGGTGGGGCTGGAAGACGCAGATGAGCCGGCCGCCGTGCTCCTGCGGGCGCTCGGCCTCGCGCAGGGCGCGCAGGGTGGCGTCGATCTCGGTGGGGTGGTGCCCGTAGTCGTCGTAGACGCGAACGCCGCCCGCGACGCCGAGATTCTCGAGCCGGCGGGCGAGGCCGCGAAAGCCCGAGAGCGCGGGCCCGACCTCGGCGGGGTCCGCTCCGAGCGAGACGGCGTGCGCCGCCGCGACGGCGCTGTTCATCGCGTTGTGCTCGCCCGGGAGACTCATGGTCCAGCTCGTCAGCTCGCGGCCGTCCTTTGAGAGGGCGACCCGCGCCTCGGATGGCTCGTAGCGGACGGCCCAGTCGGCGCTCGGGGCGAAGCCGATGGTCTCCACGCGGGCCCTGACGCCGGCCGCGACCTCGCGCCGGTGCGCGCCATCGTGACCGATCAGCAGGCGCCCCCCCTCGGCCTCGCTCGGGAGCTTCCGGGCGAAGACGTTGAAGGCCTCGATGACCGCGTCGAGCGAGCCGTAGATGTCCAGATGATCGGCCTCGACGTTGGCGATGGAGGCGACGGTGGGCTCAAGATGATGGAACGAGCGGTTGAACTCGCAGGCTTCGGCCAGGAGCAGGCCGGGCGCGCCGGCCATTGCTCCGGCGGGGACGGCCTGGGCGCCGAGGCGGAACCCGGTGGGCGTGGTCCCGTCGGGCGAGAGTTGCCGGCACGCGGCGCCGACGATGACGGTGGGATCGAGCCCGCACCTGATGAGGGTGTGCCCGAGCATGGCGACGGTGGTGGACTTGCCGTGGGTGCCCGCGGCGGCGACGCCCGTGCGTCCGAGCATGCAGCGTCCGAGAGCCTGGGCGTAGGTCAGCACGGGGACGCCGCGCCGCTCGGCGGCGCCCCACTGCGGGTGATCGGGGCGGACGGCGGCGCTGACGACGAGGATCTCGGCGTCGGCCGGGAGCTCGCCCGCGGGCTCGATCGCCACGGGGACGCCGTCGCGCTCGAGGGCGTCGGTCGTCTCGCTGGCCGTCTGGTCCGATCCGGTGACGCGGGCCCCGCGCGCGGCGAGCATCCGGGCGAGACCGGACAGCCCGCATCCACCGGCGCCAAGGCAGTGAATCCGCTTCCGCGCGACGTCGAAACCGGTTTCGGGGAGAAGGGGTTTCACAATCACAGGGTATCGGGTCGACGGGGCTCGCCGGTGCAACGGCGGGCGCTCGGCACGGAACTGTGGAAGCGTGTAAGTTGAACAATATGGACGCATCCATCCCTTACAAGATCGCCGTGCTGTGCGACCTGCGGGACGCGGACGGCCGCGTGCTTTTGCTGCATCGCGCGAAGGAGCCCAACAAGGGGCTGTATTCGCCGATCGGCGGGAAGCTCGAGACGGCGATCGGCGAGAGTCCGGCGCAGTGCGCGCAGCGCGAGATTCGCGAAGAGGCCGGCATCGACGTGTCGATCGACGCCCTGCGCCTGACGCTGATCGTGAGCGAGTGCGCCTACGGGGGCGACACACATTGGCTGATGTTCGTCTACCGCGTGACACACCCTGTCGAGGTGGAAGCGCGGGAGATGGACGAGGGGCAGCTCGAGTGGCGACGCCCGGAGGAGCTCCCCGACCTTCCGATGCCCGAGACGGACGCCCAGCACATCTGGCCGGCGCTTCGCGCGCACGAGCAGGGGCTCGGCGTTCTTCATCTGGACTGCTCGGAAACCCCCATTCGGGCGACTCTTGAGCAATCTGAGCGCTATCACGATCACGTCTTTCGCGAACAGGCCTACCCTTAAAACGCTCTTCATCCAGCGTCCTCGGGAGCCGAGGGCGTTGGAAAACCGACAAGCTGGAGCCGTAAGTGAAGCTGTCTCATATGTTTCGGACAGACACGCCGTGGTCGGGCGGAGGCCTTGAGGCCGCGCGCCTGATCGCGCCGACGCGTGCGATCGCCGTGGGGCTGATCGCCGCGGACCGCCCTTCGCTCGACGAGGTGCTTTCGGTTCACGGGATCACGGCGGCATCGCTCGAGGAGTGGATAGACCAAGACGACCGCAGCGGCGGCTTCCATCGCGCTGCGCGAGACGTGACGGCGGTCGAATCGCTCGATGAGACGGGGCTCTCGGTCAAGGGCGGCTGGAAGGGGTCGGGCGAGCGCGAGGCGCTGTGGGTGTGCCGGCCGGAGTCGCGCGAGGACGGCCGCCAGTGGTTCGCGCTTTTCGTGGCGGACAAGGACGGCTACACCGACGTGCAGCGCGAGGCGCTCTCGTCGCTCGTGAAGCTCTGGCAGTCGCAGTTCAACAACCCGGACGAGTTCGGTCTCTCGCTGATGCTCGTCGGCCGCGACAAACGGCTCATCCATGCGGATCCGGTGTGCAAGCTGCGGTGGGTGATCCAGGACGTCGACAGCTCGGCGTTGATCCAGGAGCTCGGCGCGATCCGGGACCAGCGGTGGCCGGTGACGTCGACCGGCGAGCGCGTGGGTCGCGGGTGCGACATGGTCGTGCGGGTCGGGAGCGAGTCGCGCTGGGTTCGGTGCCGCTCGAGGCGGGTGATCGCCAAGGCCGAGGCGGAGCACACGCTCTTTGAGATACGGACGATCGACGAGGACGAGCTCCCGGCGGTCGGTCTGGTGGACGACGCACGGGTGGCCGAGGCGCTGGGCTACCTGCATGACCACTACAACGAGGGTCCGACGCTCTCGGATCTGGCCGCGGTGGTGGACGTGTCGCCCTTCCACTTCCACCGGGTGTTCACGAAGCATGTGGGCGTCTCGCCCAAGCAGTACCAGCTTCTCAAGCAGCTTCAGGTCGCGCGGTGGCGCCTGCGGTGCGGGCGGGAGCCGATCGGCTCGATCGCCGATGAGGTCGGCTTCGCGAATCACGCGCATTTCACGTCGACCTTCCGGCGAATTCTGGGCGTGTCCCCGTCGGAGTACCAGCGGCGGTTCGCGGAGGAGACGGGCTCCAAGAATGGAGAGCCGGAGTTGGCGACCCAAGTCTAAGACTCGGGGTCCTATACTCGCCCGAATGAAGTTCCGAGCGACGGTGTGGATGGTTCTGTGGTCGGCGCTTCTGGCGGGAGTCTCGCCGGCCCAATCGTCTGCGCCGAGTCAGGCGCCGGCGTCCGTGGCGGCGGCGCGGCAGGCGGACAACCTCGCGATCCTGCCGATCCAGGGCGAGATCAACCGGTACACCGCGCTGAGCGTGGAGCGCCGGTTGAAGCTCGCGAGGGAATCGGGCGCCGACGCCGTCGTTTTCGAGCTCGACACGCCCGGGGGCGAAGTCGGGGCGGTCCTCGAGATCTGCAACATGATCAAGAGCTCCCCATTGCCGACAGTGGCGTGGGTGAACCCGGACGCGTATTCGGGCGGGGCGATCATCGCGCTGGCGTGCGAGGAGATCGTGGTGGCGCCCTACGCGACGATGGGCGACGCGGCGCCGGTGGCGATGAACCCGGTGACATTCGCTCAGGGTCTGGAGCGGACGGAGCGGCAGAAGATCCTCCAGCCGCTGATCACGGAGATCGTCGATTCGGCCCGTCGTCACGGGTACGACGAGCGGCTCGTGCAGGCCTTTTTGACACTCGGGATCGAGCTGTGGCTCATCGAGAACGCCGAGACGGGGCGACGGGTGTTCGTGACCGAGAGCCAGTACCGCGGGCTCTTCGGGGAGGATCCGCCTCGGGAGAACGTGCGGGCGGCCTCCGGGGTGACGCAGGCGAGCGCGGACACGCAGCCGGCGGGGGATCCGCTCGACCCTGAGATTCGCTCGGCGGTCGAGCAGATGCAGGAGCTGCCCCCGGCCGTACCCGATCTGACGGGCGAGGAGGCGAGCGACTGGCGTCTGGTGGAGTACGCGACGGACGGGGAATCGCTCCTGACGCTCAAGACCGAGGATCTGCTGCGGTACGGGCTGGCGGCGGAGACGATCGCGGACCGCGGGGCGCTGCAGGCGTACTTCGGCGCGACGAACGTGTCGGTGGCGGAGATGACGTGGTCAGAGCACCTGGTGCGGGCGATGACGAGCCTGTGGGTGCGTGGGATCCTGATCGCGATCTTTCTGGTCGCGGCGTTCACGGAGATGATCGCGCCGGGGGTAGGGCTTCCGGGCGCGGTGGCGCTGGCGGCGCTGGGGCTGTTGATCGGCCCGCCCGCGCTGGTGGGGGCGGCGGCGTGGTGGGCGCTGGCGGCGATTCTGCTCGGGATCGGGCTGCTCGTGCTGGAGCTTTTGGTGCTCCCCGGGTTCGGGGTCTTCGGGCTGAGCGGTCTGATCGTGCTGTTCGTGGGGCTGGTGGGGGCGGTGATCGGTCCGGGGCCTCTTTTTCCGAACTCGCCGTCGGAGTCGCGGGATCTTCTGCACGCTCTGGCGACGGTGCTGGTTTCGGGGGCGTCGGCGGGGGTGGCGATGTTCTTCATCTCTCGGTACCACGGGTCGCTCCCGCTACTGAGCAGGCTGGTGCTGGCGGCGCGGAGCGGCGATCCGATCACGCTCGAGAACGACGAGGCGGGCCCGAGCTCGCTGACGCGCGACGAGGCCAAGGCGCTGGTGAGCGTGGGCGACGTGGGCGTGGCGACGACGCCGCTCCGGCCCGCGGGCGACGCGGAGTTCGCGGGCGAGCTGGTCGACGTGGTCGCGGGCATGGGGTTCATCGACGCGGGCGAAACGGTCCGCGTGATGAAGGTGGAGAAGTACCGGATCGTGGTGGAGCGGGCGGAGCGGGAGGCGAGCGGTTGAACGAGGCGATGCTGCTGTGGGGATTCGGTCTCTTTGCGCTGGGGGCGCTGCTGCTGGTGCTGGAGCTGTTCATCCCGTCCGGCGGGCTGCTCGGGGGGATGGCGGCGCTCTCGGGGATCGCGGGGGTGATCGCGTTCTTTCAGCACTCGATGACGTGGGGGCTGACGTCGCTTGCGGCGCTGATGATCCTCTCGCCGGTGGCGGTATGGATGATGCTCAAGATCTGGCCTCACACGCCGGTGGGTCGGGCGATGATCCTGGGCTCGCCGGGGACCGAGGGCGCCGAGCACGCGCGGGCAGACGCCGAGCAGCGCGAGCGGGAGCGGGCGCAGATGGCGACCCTGATCGGGAAGCAGGGCTCGGCGTTGACGGATTGCCGTCCCGTTGGGCAGGTGGAGATCGAGGGCGAGCGTCATGAGGGGCTCGCGCAGGGCCCGGCGGTGGAGCGGGGCGATCGGGTGAAGGTGACGGGGGTTGACGGGATGAGCCTGAAGGTGCGACGGATCTCTTGAGCGCGAGTCGGCGCGTCGACGCCTCTGGAGGCTGGCGAGCAGCTAGACTGCGGTCGGCGCGTCGCCTGCGGCGCGCTGGCGGAGCGGGAGAAACCCGCGCCGGGAACCTCAGGAATCGGACTTCGCGATGAACGACACCATTCTCATCGGCCTGCTGATCGTCGTCGGTCTCGTCGGCCTGATCATCTTCTTCGTCCTTGCCCAATTCGCCAACCTCTGGTTGCAGGCGTTGCTCTCGGGCGCCAAGGTCAGCTTCTTCGAGCTCATCGGGATGCGTCTTCGCAAGGTGGACCCGCGGGTCATCGTGCTGAGCCGGATCAAGGGTGTGAAGGCGGGGATCGATCTGTCGACGGCCGATCTCGAGGCGCATTACCTGGCCGGCGGGCGCGTGCCGTACGTGGTGAACGCGCTGATCGCGGCGGACCGGGCGAAGATTGAGCTGCCGTGGATTCAGGCGTGCGCGATCGACCTCGCCGGGCGCGACATCCTCGACGCGGTGCAGACCTCGGTGAACCCGAAGGTGATCGACTGCCCGAACCCGTCGCAGGGGCGCGGGACGGTCGACGCGGTCGCCAAGGACGGGATTCAGCTTCGGGCTCGGGCCCGGGTGACGGTGCGGGCGAACATCCAGCGTTTGATCGGCGGCGCGACGGAGGAGACGATCATCGCTCGCGTGGGCGAGGGCATCGTCTCGACGATCGGCTCGGCGGACTCGCACAAGGCGGTCCTCGAGAACCCGGATTCGATCTCGCGGATCGTGCTCGACCGCGGGCTGGACGCGGGGACAGCGTTCGAGATCCTGTCGATCGACATCGCGGACATCGACGTCGGGGACAACATCGGCGCGAAGCTTCAGGCGGATCAGGCCGAGGCGGACAAGCGGCGCTACCAGGCGGAGGCCGAGAAGCGCCGGGCGATGGCGGTCGCGCTCGAGCAGGAGAACAAGGCGAAGATTCAGGAGAACCGGGCGCTGGTGGTGCTCGCGGAGGCGGAGGTGCCCAAGGCGATGGCCGAGGCGTTCCGCTCGGGCAACCTTGGCGTGATGGACTACTACCGGATGAAGAACATCAACGCCGACACGACGATGCGCTCGAGCATCGCGGGATCGGGCGACGGCTCCGGCCCGACCCCCGGTCAGAGCCAGAGCAACAACGGCGGCTGAGGCCGGTTCCGAGACGAGTCTGAGAGGTCGGTTTGATCGACGCGAGCGGCAACGGGTGGAGCTGGCGGCTCCTGCGCGCGGGCGGTTTCCGCCTCGACGGCGGGGCCATGTTCGGGATCATCCCCAAGCCCCTCTGGGTGAAGCTGGTCGAGCCCGACGATCGCAACCGCATCCCGCTTGAGCAGAACTGCCTGCTGCTCGAGCGGTCGGGCTCGCTCGCGCTCATCGAGTGCGGGATCGGCGACAAGTTCCCGAAGAAGCTCCGCGACATCTACGCCCAGGAGGACCGGACGATCGTCGACGCGCTGCACGAGGCGGATTGCGACCCGAAGGACATCGATACGGTCGTCGTGACGCACCTGCACTTTGATCACGCGGGCGGGCTGACGCGGTGGGGCCCTGACGGCGAGACGCCCGAGCTGAACTTCCCGAACGCGGAGGTCGTCGCGCAGCGCCTCGAGTGGGAGGACGCGCTGGCGAACCGGTCCACGATGCACAAGACGTACCTGCGGGAGCATCTGGAGCCGATCCGCGAGCGCGTGCGGCTCATCGAGGGAGAGGCGGAGATCCTGCCCGGGATGCGGGCGATCCCGGTTCCGGGGCACACGTGGGGCCAGCAGGCGGTGGCGTTCGAGGCCGCCGATGGCGGGACCGTGTGCTACCCGGGCGACGTGATGCCGACGGCGAACCACGTCGGGGCGGCGTTCAATCTCGCCTACGACGTCGAGCCGTACACGAACATGGGCTCCAAGAGCATGCTGCTCGGCCGGGCGAGCGAGGGCGCCTGGACGCTGGCGCTCGATCACGAGCCGGGGCCTCCGCTTTGGCGGGCCGAGCCCTCGAGGGAGAAGCCGGGGCAGTACACGCTGACCGAGGCGCCCGTCGCGGGAGCGCTCGGGTGAACTCTCCGGTACCATCATGGACGCACCCCGGCGGGTGATGACGCCCTAAACTGACGGGTCCGCAGGAGACGCCAGCCCCGCGAGAAAGCAGAGCCGTGCCGAGCACTCTCGACAGTCCGCGAGCCGAGACCGATTCGCGGTCGCAGCGCGATGTCTTCATCGACACGCCAGCGGGCGTGGAGCGGGTCGAGGACCGCAAGAAGACGTTCTGGGAGAAGCTCGAGGCGTGGGTCTCTCGGCTCTCGACGCGGAACAACTTCTGGCACAAGGTCTGCTCGTGGATCTGGCTCCCGATCGCGTACCGCTCGGGCATCAAGAAGGTCCGCCAGGAGGCTGAGGGCGAGGGGCCGCCGCCCTTCGTGGCGCTGCTCCCCTTCCGGCGGTTCAACCGCAACTGGTACAGCGCGATGGCGGGCGCGGCGCTGCTTGCGAACTCCGAGATCGCGGGCGGGATGTACGTCTTTGACGTGGTCGGCGGGGACTACACGGTGGTCTGCAAGGAGCTGCACTACAAGTTCCGCCTGCCGTGCTTCGGCCCGGCGGTCTACAAGGTGAGGACCGACGCGGACCTGCACGAGCTCGTCGAGAAGGGCGGGGAGTTCAACATCACCGTCGATATCGATATCTATCAGGCGCTCAAGCAGGCGGGCGAGGGCCGCAGCGAGCGACGCGTGGGCCGGAGCACCGCGACCTTCCACGTCACGCCCAAGGCGATGGCGAAGGAGCGGGCCCAGAAGGCCCGTGATCGCGAGCGGCGCAAGCGCGAGCGTCAGATGCAGCGGCTGGCCGAGGAAGAGAAGGCCGCGGCCTCCGGCGATCGCGCCTGAATCGGGGCCTCCCGTGAGCTCCGCCCCATCAGCATCCCAACCGAGCGTTCTGGGCCAGGCGGCTTTTCTCGCCTGCTCGTGGACGTGGTGCATCGGGATGTGGCTGCCGATCTATCTCATCCACGACTTCGGCGCCGCGGGGTGGTTCGCGTTCGCGGTCCCGAACGTGATCGGGGCGGCGGCGGTCGGGTTCGTGCATCGCACGCCCGAGGCGGCGGGGCGTTTCCGCGAGCGCGGGATCGCGGCGATGCGCTGGTTCAGCGTGGTGACGATTCTGTTCCACGTCGGGTTTCTCGGGTGGATGACGCGCGAGTCGGCGCTCCCGTGGCTGCCGCCGGCCGGGTCGGTCGCCGCGCCGGTCGCGGCGCTGCTCTTCGGGTGGGCGATGTCCCGCCTGAGCTCGGCGGGGTGGCGGACGGCGGCGCTGGCGCTGCTCCCGATCGGGCCGATCCTGATGATCGCCGCGCTGCGCACGTCCATGGGGAACGCGCTCGCGCCGCCGCCGCTTGAGGGCGTGATTCTCAGCCCGTGGGCGCTTTCCTTCTACAGCGCGGGGCTCGCCTTCGGGTTCCTGCTGTGCCCGCACCTTGATCTGACGATCCTCCGCGTGCGCGAGGAGACGCGGGGTCGGGCGGGGTCGGCGGCGTTCGCGCTGGGTTTCGGCGTGTTTTTCCTGATGAATATCGCGCTGACGGCGTTCTACGCGGGCGGCTATCTCTCGGGGTGGTTCAGCCACTACATCCTGCTGCACCTGCTGCTTCAGGGGACGTTCACGATCGGCGTCCATCTGCGGGAGCTGCGCTCGCGGGGATGGCCGGCGGGGCTTGGGCCTCGGAGCGGCGGACGGGCGCCGGTCGGCTTTCTCGCGCTCGCGCTTGCGTGCGCGGCGATGGCCTTTGCGCCGGATCTGGCGGTGAGGCTTCTCGATCAGCCGACGAGCCGGACGCTCTACGAGTCGTTCCTGCTGTTCTACGCGCTGCCCTTCCCGGCGGCGGCGTGGTTTTTGCTCGCGCGGCCCCGGCGGGAGCGGCTCGGGGCGCGGTTCTCGTCCTGGTTCTGGGCGAGCGTGGCCCTGGCGACGCCGGCGATCGTCGCGGGCGCGGTGCTGGGGGCGTTCTGGGCGGTGCCGCTCGGCGTGGCGATCCCGCTGCTCGCCGGAGCGATCGCCCCCGCTCGCGGGCGACTTCCGCGCTGATTTGGGCCTACAATCACGGCTTCCCGGCGCGCGCGCGTGCGCGGCGACGGGGCGAACGAGCCGGAGGATTTCATGCCCGATCCGCACGATGGTCAGAGCTCGCCCGACGGCATCGGCGGGCTCCCGGACGCCCCGATCGTCGGGGGCGGCCGGGTGGTCGACCAGCACATCGACCGCGAGCTGCACACGAACTACCTGACCTACGCGATGAGCACGATCATGGATCGCGCGCTGCCCGACGTGCGCGACGGGCTCAAGCCCTCCCAGCGTCGCATCCTCGTCGCGATGCACGATCTGAACCTCCGCCCGGGTCGCAAGCACCTCAAGTGCGCCAAGATCGCCGGCGACACCTCGGGCAACTATCACCCGCACGGCGAGTCGGTGATCTACCCGACGCTGGTGGGCCTGGCGCAGCCCTGGCGCATGCGCACGCCGCTGATCGACCCGCAGGGCAACTTCGGCTCGATCGACGGCGACCCGCCGGCGGCCATGCGGTACACCGAGGCGCGCATGACCGCGGCGGCGGTCGACCTGCTCGAGGACATCAAGCTCGACACCGTCGACTTCCAGCCCAACTACGACGACCGCCTGATGGAGCCGACGGTGCTCCCGGGCCGGTTCCCGAACCTGCTGATCAACGGTGGCGTGGGGATCGCGGTGGGCATGGCGACGAGCCTGCCGCCGCACAACCCCAACGAGGTTTTCGACGCGATCATCGCGACGATCGACAAGCCCGAGATCGACCTCGCCGAGCTGCTTGAGATCGTGCAGGGGCCGGACTTCCCGACGGGCGGCCGCATCGTCGGCCGGCGTGGGATCGTCGACGGCTACTCGACGGGCCGCGGGAAGGTGTACGTTCGCGGGAAGGTGCACGTCGAGGAGCACGCCAACGGGCGCGAGTCGCTCGTCATCGACGAGATCCCCTACAACCTGGTGCAGCGGACGCTTGTCGAGAAGATCGTCCAGTGCATCAAGGAAGAGCGGATCAAGGACATCGCCGACGTCCGCAACGAGTCCGGGCGGAGCGCGCAGACGCGCATCGTGCTCGATCTCAAGAAGGGCGCCAGCCCCGACGTCGTCGAGAACCAGCTCTACCAGTTCACGCCGCTCCAGCAGACGTTCTCGATCATGAATATCGCGCTGGTCGGTCGCCAGCCGCGGACGCTCACGCTCAAGCAGCTGATCGAGCTCCACATCACGCACCGCATCGAGGTGATCGAGCGGCGGACGCGCCACCTGCTCCGCGAGGCGCAGAAGAAGGCGCACGTGCTCGAGGGCCTGATCTACGCGGTGTGCGACATCGACGAGGTGATCGCGCTGATCCGCTCGAGCCAGACGCGCGAGGAGGCCATCGGCAAGCTCATGGCGCGGCGCTTCCGCATCCCGGCGGACCACCCGAACGCGCCGATGATCCCCGACCGCCTGCTGAAGGTCGCGACGAGCGAGGCGGGCGTCGCGCTGACGCGCGTGCAGGCCGAGGCGATCGGCTCCTTCCGCCTGATCCAGCTCGTCGGGCTCGAGATCGAGAAGCTCACGGGCGATTACGGGAAGCTCGTCGAGGAGATCGAGGGCTACGAGAAGATCCTCGCCGACCGGCGGCTCGTCCTCGAGATGATCAAGGACGACTGCCTCGAGATGAAGCGGCGCTACGACTCCCCGCGCAAGACCGCGATCGAGGAGTCGGACATCGACATCGACATCGAGGCGCTCATCAAGGAAGAGGAGATGGTGGTGACCATCTCCCATGAGGGGTACGTCAAGCGCGTGCCGCTCGAGACGTACCGCTCGCAGGGCCGCGGGGGGCGCGGGATCATGGCGTCCCAGTCCAAGGACGACGACTTCACGGAGCATCTCTTCGCCGCGAGCACGCACGACGATCTGCTCTGCTTCACGGACTCGGGGCGGGTCTTCAAGCTGAAGGTCTACGAGCTGCCCTCGATGGGCCGCACGAGCAAGGGGCGGTCGCTCGTGAACCTGATCGAGCTGCGCGAGAGCGAGAAGTGCGTCGCGTTCATGCCGATCAGCGACTTCGAGCGGGGCGAGTACTTCCTGACCTTCGCGACGGCGCAAGGGCAGATCAAGCGGACGGCGCTGGCGCAGTACCGCAACGTGAACCGCTCGGGCCTGATCGCGATCAACCTCAACGACGGCGACGAGCTCGTCGGCGTCGTGTGGACGAGCGGGCACGATCACATCCTGCTCGGCACGCGCCGCGGCATGGCGATCCGCTTCTCCGAGGACGACGCTCGCCCGATGGGCCGCGCGACCGCGGGCGTCAAGGGCATCGACCTCCGAGGGGACGACCGGGTGGTCGGGCTCGTGAAGATCGAGATGCGGGCTCCGGCCGAGGACGGCGAACCGATCCCCGAGAACCAGGCGGCGCTGCTGACGGTGACCGAGTCGGGCTACGGCAAGCGAACCGATCTCAACGAGTACCTCGTCACGAGCGAGGCTGAGGGTGGATCGGTCGCGCGGCGGGCGCAGTCGCGCGGCGGGAAGGGGCGGATCGACATCCGCACGACGGCGCGCAACGGGAGGGTCGTTGCGGTGCGCGCGGTGCTCGACGAGGAGGACGTGATGTTCATCACCCAGCGCGGGATGCTCGTGCGGATCCCGGCGAGCTCCATCAGCCTCATCGGACGCGCCACGCAGGGCGTTCGGGTGGTGAACGTCAAGGACGGCGATAAGCTCGTGGCCGCGGCCCGCGTGATGGAGAAGGACGCGGGCGAGGAGTCCGAGGCGGAGTGACGCTTCAGAAGGGGCGGCGAGCGTGGCGATCGACTGGTCCAGCGGCATCGTGATCGCGTCGCTCGCCGACGAGCCCGCGCTCTCTGACGAGCTCGGCTCCCTGGGCGATCGCGTCGATCAGACGCCCGAGGGCGAGCTGCCCGCCGTCGTCTTGAACTTCGCGGACGTGACGTACCTGAACTCCTCGAACATCGCGCAGCTCCTGCGGATCCGCCGGCGGCTCGCCGATGGGGGCAAGCCGCTCCGGCTCTGCTCGGTGCCCGATCCGGTGTGGTCGATCATGCTGCTGACCGGGCTCGACAAGGTCTTTGAGTTCGCCCACGACCCGGCCACGGCGATCGCGTCGATCCAGATCGACGACCGCGGGGACGGGGGCGCGGGGGCGCCGTAACCTCTCGGCATGAACCTCTTCGGGTGGATCCACGACTCCCCGTTCTACGAGCTCTCGGCGCTGATCGCGCTCGCGGCGCTGGTGGGCTTCTTCGGGCAGTTTCTTCGCCAGCCCATGATCGTGAGCTTCATCGTCGTCGGGCTCCTCGCGGGTCCGTCGGCGCTCGGGATCGTGCGCTCCGCCGAGAGCGTCGATCTGCTCGCTGAGCTCGGGATCGCCGTCCTGCTGTTTCTGGTCGGGCTCAAGCTGGACATCAGCCTCATCCGCACGATCGGCTGGGTGGCGCTGGCGACCGGCCTCGGGCAGGTGTTTTTCACGTCGGTGATCGGCTTCGGGATCGGGCTCGCGCTGGGGTTCGACGCGGTGACGTCGACGTACATCGCCGTGGCGCTGACCTTCTCGAGCACGATCATCATCGTGAAGCTGCTTTCTGACCGGCGCGAGGTGGACTCCCTGCACGGGCGGATCGCGATCGGGTTCCTGATCGTTCAGGACCTGGTGGTGGTGATCGCGATGATCACGCTCTCGGCGATCGGCGCGGGCGAGGAGGCCGAGGGCGGCGGCGCTGTGGCGACGCTGCTGCGCGTTCTCGGCTACGGGGTCGTGACGCTGGCGGCGATGGCGCTGTTCATCCGGTTCGCCGCGGACTGGCTCGTCACGCGGATCGCTCGCTCGCCCGAGCTTCTGATCGTCTTTGCGATCGCGTGGGCGGCGCTGCTGGCGGCCCTCGGGAGCCGGCTCGGGTTCAGTTTGGAGCTCGGTGGTCTGCTCGCGGGCGTGTCGCTCGCCTCCACGCCCTACCGGGACTCGATCGTCGCCCGGCTCTCCTCGGTCCGCGACTTCCTCCTGCTGTTCTTCTTCATCGCTTTGGGCGCGAAGCTGGATCTCGGCACGCTCGGGGCGCAGGTCCCGGCGGCGCTGGTCTTCTCCGCCTTCGTGCTGATCGGGAACCCGATGATCGTCATGGCGATCATGGGCGCGATGGGGTACCGGCGGCGCACGGGGTTCCTCGCCGGGCTGACGGTGGCGCAGATCAGCGAGTTCTCGCTGGTCTTCATCGGGATGGGCCTGGCGATCGGGCACGTTGAGAGAGACGCCCTCGGGCTGGTGACGCTTGTGGGGCTCATCACGATCGCGACGTCGGTCTACATGATCACCTACGCGAACCAGCTCTTCCGGTGGATCGAGCCGGCGCTGGGCGTCTTTGAGCGCCGGGCGCCGCGGCGCGAGGAGCGCGTCGAGCGTCAGCGCGCCGCACGGAGCGCTCACGATGTGGTGCTCATCGGGCTCGGGCGCTACGGGACCGCGATCGCCCAGCGCCTTCGCGATCGCGGTCTGCGGATCCTCGCGGTGGACTTCAACCCGGTGGAGGTTCGCAAATGGCGCCGCTCGGGCGTGGACGCCATCTACGGGGACGCCTCGGACCACGAGTTCCTCTCGTGGCTCCCGATCGAGGGGACGCGCTGGGTGATCGCGTCGCTCCCGCAGCACGACGTGGGGCTCACGCACCACGATCCGCGGGAGACGCTCATCGATGCGCTCCGCGAGCGTGGGTACGCCGGGCGCGTGGCGGTGGCCGCCCAGCGCGCCAGCGAAGCCGAGGCGCTGCGCTCCCGCGGGGCCGACGCCGTGCTGCTGCCCTTCCACGACGCGGCCGACCGCGCCGTCGAGCGCCTGCTGCTCGAGGCCGACGGGGGTACGGAACCCGGACCGCCCCCGGCGGTAGGATCCTCGTGATGACCGCGCTAGAGACCCGAAACGATCCCGCTCCCGCCGCCGACGCCATCCCCGTGGCCGAGCTGCGAGGCGTGCGGAAGATCTACTACAAGCCCGACGGGAGCGTCCTCGTCGAGGCCCTCCGCGGCGTGGACGTGCAGATCCCGCGCGGGCAGTACGTCGCGATCATGGGACCCTCGGGCTCGGGCAAGTCCACCATGATGAACGTGCTCGGGTGCCTCGATCGCCCCACCGAAGGCGAGTACCTCCTCGACGGACGCGACGCGGCCAAGATGGACGACGAGACGCTCAGCCAGTACCGCGGGCGCAAGATCGGCTTCGTGTTCCAGGCGTTCAACCTCATCAGCCAGCTCACGGTCGAGGAGAACGTGGAGACCCCCCTGCTCTACCAGCACGTGGGCAAGCACGAACGGCGCGAGCGGGCGATCGAGAAGCTCAAGATGGTCGGCCTTGGCGACCGCCTCGGGCACCGCCCCAAGGAGCTCTCGGGCGGGCAGCAGCAGCGCGTGGCGATCGCCCGCGCCCTGTGCACCGAGCCCGCCGTCCTCATGGCCGACGAGCCCACGGGCAACCTCGACTCCAAGACGGGCGACGCGGTGCTCGATCTCTTCGACGACCTGCACGCCGGCGGCATGACGATCGTCATGGTGACGCACGACGAGGAGGTCGCCGAGCGCTGCGAGCGCGTCATCCGCCTGCGCGACGGGCTCATCGAGACCGACGAGACGGGCGGAAAGGCCGCGAAGGCCTAGGCGTGCGCGTCCTCGGGATCGATCCCGGCTCGCGCATCGCCGGCTACGGCTGCGTGGATTCGATCGGCGCGTCGCCCCGGCTCGTCGAGGCCGGCGTCTTTCGCCTTGGAGGAAGCGATGCGCCCCTCCCGCGCCGGCTCGCGGCGCTCGAGGAGGACCTGGCCGAGGCGATCGATCGCCTGGCGCCGGCGCTCATCGGCGTCGAGGCGGTCTTCAGCCACACGAGCTGGCCGGCCTCGGCCATCACCATGGCGCACGCCCGCGGCGTCGTGCTGCTCGCCGCGCAGAAGGCGGGCGCCGAGCTTGTCGAGATCCCCCCGGCGACGATCAAGAAGGCGCTGACCGGTTCGGGTCGCGCATCCAAGGATCAGGTGCGCCGCGCCGTCGTTCAGACGCTCGGGACCGACGGCCCGCTCGAGCCGGCGGACGTGAGCGACGCCCTGGCGGTCGCGCTAACGGCGTCGTCGCGGCGCCCCGCCGGCCCGGAGACCGGCGGCCCCGCGGCGATACACTCTCGCTCATGAGCGAAACGCCCGCCGCACAGGTACTCATCGTCGAGGACGAACCCGAGCACGCCGACGTCATGGCCGACGCGCTTCGCAAGCTCGGGCACGTCTCGACCGTCGTGCACGGGCTCGACGCGGCGATCGACGAACTCACCGGCGGCGCCTTCGACGTCATCGTCACCGACCTGCGGATGCCCGAATCCGGCGGGCGGCACGGCGCGGCGCCCGACGGGGGCGACGCCGGATTCGTCGTCCTGAGAACCGCGCGCGAGCGACAGCCGAAGGCCGAGACGATCATCGTCACCGCGCACGGCGACGTCTCGGTCGCGCGGCAGGCCTTCAAGGACGGGGCCTTCGACTTTGTCGAGAAGCCGATCGATCTCCAGCTCTTTCGATCGGTCGTCGATCGCGCCGCCGAGAACGTGCTTCTGCGTCATCAGTCGGGCGAGATGGACGAGCTCGTCCAGCACGACGGCTTCCGGGGGATCATCGCCGGGTCCGAGCCCATGCGACGCATCCTCGAGACGGTGCGCACGGTCGCGAGCGCGAAGATCCCGGTGCTCGTGACGGGCGAGTCGGGCACGGGCAAGGAGCTCATCGCGCGGGCCGTGCACGATCACTCCCCGCGAGCGAAGAAGCGCTACGTCGCCTTCAACTGCGCAGGCCAGAGCGAGAACCTGCTCGAGGACGAGCTCTTCGGGCACGTGCGCGGGGCGTACACGGGCGCCGAGAAGGAGCGCGAGGGCGTCTTCGAGTACGCCGACGGCGGGACGCTCTTCCTCGATGAGATCGGCGACATGCCGCCCACCATGCAGGCGAAGCTGCTGCGCGTGCTCGAGTCCGGCGAGGTGGTGCGTCTCGGCGCCAACGAGGCGAGGCACGTGGACGTGCGGCTTGTCTCGGCGACCAACAAGGACCTCGAGAAGGCCGTGAAGGAGGGCGCCTTCCGCGAGGATCTCTTCTTCCGCATCAAGGGCTCGCACGTGCGTCTGCCCCCGCTTCGCGAGCGGCGCGACGACATCCCGCGCATCGTTCATCACGCCGCGGCGCGCTTCGCCGGCGAGATGAACGCGCCCGTTCCGGGCGTCACCGACGCCGCCATGATGCGCCTGACGAGCTTCCACTGGCCCGGGAACGTGCGCCAGCTGCTCTCGGTCGTGCAGAACATGGTCGTCAGCGCCGCCGGGCGCGGGGACTCCGAGCTGACCGTCGATCACATCCCGCCCGAGATCACAAGCGAGAGCGCGCCGGATGAAGCGCCGGCGGCCGGCACGCTCGCGGGCGCGAGCCTGGAGCAGATCGAGAAGCGCGCGATCCGTGAGACGCTGCGCCTGACGCAGGGCAACCGCGAGCGCGCGGCGAAGATGCTCGGCATCGGCGAGCGCACGCTCTACCGCAAGCTCAAGGAGTACGGGCTGCGCTAGCGCGCGTTTTTTTCAAGCTCGCGCTTGGCAACCCGCGACGTTTCGCGCATCATCTGGGCGATGGAGGCGCTGCTGCTTGCAGTTGGTTCGGCCGCGCTTCTGACGATCGCCTACTTCACGTACGGCCGGTGGCTTTCGAGCCGCGTCTTCACGCTCCGAGAAGACGCGGCCACACCGGCCGTTTCCATGCGCGACGACAAGGACTACTGCCCGACGAAACGCTCCGTCGTCTTCGGGCATCACTTCACCTCGATCGCCGGCACCGGGCCGATCGTCGGGCCCGCCATCGCCGTCATGTGGGGCTGGCTCCCGGCGATCCTCTGGGTCGTCTTCGGCGCGATCCTCATCGGCGCCGTCCATGACCTCGGCTCGCTCGCGATCTCGCTCAAGAACAAGGGGCGCACGGTGGGCGACATCGCGGGCGACCTGCTCGGGCCGCGCGTGCGCACGCTCTTTCTCGTGATCCTGATCGTCGCGCTGTGGATCGTGCTCGCGATCTTCGGGCTCGTCGTCGCGGCGGTGCTTCGCCAGTACCCCGGCGCGATCGTCCCGGTGCTCGCGCAGATCCCGCTGGCCCTCGTCATTGGGCTGCTCATTCATCGCAAAGGGCGATCGATCGTGCTCCCCTCGATCGGCGCGCTGGCGATCATGTACGCGAGCGTCTTCTGGGGCGACGCCGGCCCGCTCCACGCGTTCAACGAGTACCTCGCCGGCTTGCCCACGTGGGCGTGGGTGCTCGGGCTGCTCGCCTACGCGTATGTCGCGAGCGTGCTCCCGGTGTGGACGCTCCTGCAGCCGCGCGACTACATCAACGCGCTGCAGCTGATCACGGCGCTCGGGCTTCTCGTCGCGGGGCTCGCGGGCGCGGCGCTGATCGGCGGCGAGCCGATCGCGCCGAGCGGCGAGCGGCCCGCGCTCGAGCTCGTCGCGCCGGTGATGGACCTCCACCCCGAGGGCGCGCCCCCGATGATCCCCGTCCTCTTCATCACCATCGCCTGCGGCGCGATCTCCGGCTTCCACTGCCTCGTCTCGAGCGGCACGACGAGCAAGCAGCTCCGCTGCGAGACCCACGCCCACGCCGTGGGCTACGGCTCGATGCTCACCGAGAGCTTCCTCGCCACGCTCGTGATCATCGCGTGCGCGGCGGGGATCGGGCTTAGCGGCCTGGGCGCCTTCGAGACGCGCTACGAGAGCTGGGCGGCCGCCGGCTCGCTCGGGGCCAAGGTCGGCGCCTTCGTCGACGGCGCGGCGAACATGATCGCGTCGATCGGCGTCGCCCGGCCGGCGGCGCTCGCGCTGATGGGCGTGCTCGTCGCCTCCTTCGCGGGAACGACGATGGATACGGCCTGCCGCCTCCAGCGGTACGTCATCCAGGAGCTCGCCCGCGGCTTCCTCCCACCCTCTCCCTCGGGGAAAGGCGCCGGGGGTGAGCGCGGTTCGGCGACAGCGCAAGAACCAAAGAGCCCTCACCCCAGCCCTCTGACAGAGGGAGAGGAAGCCGGAGGAGTCCTGCGGCTCCCGTTCCGGCTGCTCGCCACGACTCACGGGGCGACGCTCTTTGCGGTCGTCACCGCGGCGGCGCTCGCCTTCATGCCGGCGCCCGGGATGCCGTGGTCGATCCAGAGCGCCGGCTCGGGCGGGCTGCTTCTCTGGCCGCTCTTTGGCGCGACGAACCAGCTCCTGGGCGGGCTCGCGTTCATCGTGATCGCGGCGTGGCTCATCAGGAACCGGAGGCCGTGGTGGTTCATCGTGCCGCCCGCCGCGCTCATGCTCGCGCTGCCCGCGTGGGCGCTGGTCATCCAGGCGTTCGTCGGGGGCGAGAATCTCGAGTCGTGGTGGAGCCGGGGCCAGTGGATCCTCGTGAGCGTGAGCGTCTTCATGCTCGCGGTGGAGGTGTGGATGGTCGGCGAGCTCGCGCTGCGTCTGCAACGCGGGTTCGGGGGCGATCGCCTCGCCCAAACGGACGCCGCGTAGAGCGCTCGTCAAAAAGAAGACCGCCGATCGAGGCTCCGAGTTCTCGACCGGCGGCGGACGCGGCCAAGGCCGCGTGGATAAGCTGTTGATTCACGGGGCTGTCGCCCACCAACGAAACAGCCTAGCCGGTCGCCCGCGAACGTCCAGCATCCGTCGAAAAGGATTCTCGTCGAATGACGCAAGCGCATGAAAAACAAACACTTGGGACGCAGGACACCCAGCTGGACGGCTGTGGAAAACCTGTGGATGTCGCCATCGGCATCCTGATCGACGACGAGCCCCTTGCAATGGGGATAAGTGCGCGGGTTCTCGTGACGCAACGCCGCACAAGCACCGTCTACGGCGGTTGGTGGGAGTTCCCGGGAGGCAAGATCGAGCCGGGAGAATCCCCGGAGCGAGCTGTGGTCCGAGAACTTTACGAGGAGATCGGCGTCAACGCGACCCCGCTCTCGGCGCTGACGTGTCACACCCACGCCTACGAGCACGCGACGGTGCGCCTGCACCCGCTTGTCTGCGCCCTCGCCCCCGGCTCCCCGGCGCCGCGGGCGATCGAGGTGGAGCGGCTGGAGTGGATCGAGCCCGCGGCGCTCGACCGCGCCCGCTTCCTCCCCGCGAACGGCCCGGTTCTGGAGAGCCTGAGCCGGTGGCTGGCCGACGCCGCGAGGACGGGCGAGACCCGCGGTTCCGCTTAAGCAGTGACGGAATCCCGCCGAGAGACCTCAGTTGCTCTGCGCGCGGGAGATCACTGTGACGGCGCCCCCCTCATCGCACCGTGCGGCCGAACCGCGCGTCGCCGGTCTTCTCACGCACGCGTTGCTGCTCGCTCTGGCGATCGTGGCCCTGACGATCTCGCTTCACGCGGGGCTGACGCACCGGGCCGTGAGCCGGGCCGTGGAGGACGCGGCCATGCGGGAGCTCGAGGGCCTCGGCGCCCGCGCCGCCATGGAGCTCGCCGGCCCGCTCGAACGCTGGGACGAGGGCGAGATCCGGCGCGTCGTCGAACGGATGATGACGGGCCAGCTGCTCTCGAGCCTGACGATTCTTGATCACCGTGGGGACGCGACGCTCCGGCGGATCCGCCAGGACGGGGCGGACGAGCGCCGGCGGGAGCTGGCGATCTCCGCGCCGAGCGAGCCCCTGCGCCGGGCCGTGCGGGTCCGCAGCGGCGATGAGCCGCTCGGGTGGACCTGCCGGACCCCGGTGTGGTCGAGCGGCTCGCCCGAGCGTCTGCTTGGTTTCATCGTCGTGGCGGGCGACGATGGCTCGGTTCGGCGGGCGCAGGCGGCGGTGCCGAGCGCGGCGCTGACGGCCGGCGCGCTGAGCGTCCTTCTCGCGAGCCCACTCGCGGCGCTCGGGGCGGCTCGGCTCGTCCGGCCGATCCGCCGGGTCGCGCAGGCCGCCGAGGCGCTCGAGCGAGGCGAGGACCCCGGGCCGCTCTCTTCGGGAGGGCCGCGCGAGACGCGCCGGCTGGCCAGCTCCTTCAACCGCATGAGCGGCTCTCTCCGCGCCGCCCTCGGCGATCTCGAGGCCGCCAAGGCGAACCTTGAGCGCAAGGTCGAGGAGCGGACCGAGCAGCTCGCGACGATCAACGCGATGCTCGAGGATCAGGTCCGCGCGAAGAACGAGTTTCTGCGATCGGTCACGCACGATCTCGGGGCGCCGCTTCGCAACATCGCGGGCATGGCCGAGCTCGTGCTCGACGAGAACGCCGGGGCGCTCCCCGAGGAGGCTCGCCGGCGTCTGGAGCGCATCACCGCGAACGTGCGCATCGAGAGCGACATGCTCGCCGAGCTGCTCGAGCTGAGCCGGACGGTCGAGCGAGCCGAGCGGGTCGAGACGATCGAGGTCGAAGGCGTCGCGCGCGAGCTGTCGGCCTCTCTCGGGGACGACCTGCGGCGCCGGCGGATCGAGCTCCGCATCGAGCCGGGCCTCCCGACGCTCCGGGTCGATCGGACGGATCTCTGGATGCTGCTCCAGAACCTGACCGAGAACGCGATCAAGTACATGGGCGATTCCCCAACGCGCCGCGTGACGATCGGCCCGCTCGCGGCGGGCTTGGGCGCCGGGTTCGCCATCTCAGACACGGGCCCGGGCATCCCGGAGGCCGAACGAGGGCGGGTGTTCCGCGTCTTTGAGCGCGCCTCGACGGGCCGGAGCGAGAGCGGCCGGGGCGTTGGTCTCGCGGTGGTCCGGAGCATCGTGGAGCGCTGGTCCGGGAACGTGACGCTCGAGTGCCCGCCGGCGGGCGGCTCGCGCTTCGAAGTCCGCGTCCCGGCGAGCCGCCGGTGCGACCCGCCGACTCCCCCCGTCTCCCCCGAGAGTCGCGACGCGACGGGCGGGACGCGCCGGGCCGCGTGATCCCGCCTCGCCGGGTGAATCCGCCCCGGCTTCGGCCCGATACCACCGAGAACCAGGGAGACCGCCGCCGACATGCCGCTTACTCCGGGAGAGGACGGGATCGATCCGCACGAGCTGCGGGTGCTGATCATCGAGGACGACGTCGACACGGCGTCGCTCATCGAGGCGACGATCGCGCGCGTGCTGCCCGGGAGCGAGACCGTGCTCGTCGGCTCGATCGCTGAGGCGGCCGAGCTCGACCTTCGCCCCTTCGACCTCACGCTCTGCGATCACAACCTTCCCGACGGCGACGCGCTGAGCGTGATCGAGCTCCAGTCCCGCACGCGGCCGGACCTCCCCCTCGTGGTCATCACCGGGGAGCACGAGGCGACCGTCGCCGCCGAGCTCATCCGGCACGGGGCGAGCGACTACCTGCCCAAGAGCTTCGACTTCCTCAAGCTCCTGCCCGTGGTCATCAGCAAGAACCTCGAGAGCGCCCGCATCCGGCGCGACAACCATCGGCTGCAGTCGGCGCTCGCCAGCTCGCTCGCCGAGCTCAAGCGAAAGAACCGCGAGCTCGCCGAGTCCGCCGCGCGCTACAAGCAGCTCGCGACGACCGACCCGCTCACCGGGCTCGCCAACCGCCGGGTGCTCGATGAGCGCCTGGTGCAGATGTTCGCCGAGGCCCAGCGCTACCGGAACCCGCTCACCTGCCTGATGATCGATCTCGACGGGTTCAAGGGCGTCAACGACACGCTCGGTCACCGCCTGGGCGATCAGCTCCTCGAGCTCGCGGGGCAGCTGATCACGCGCGAGATCCGCACGTCGGATCTTGGCGTGCGCTACGGGGGCGACGAGTTCGTCATCCTTCAGCCGCACACGAACCAGGGGTCCGCGGCGCAGTTCGCGGCGCGCCTGACCGAGAAGTTCGCGATGGGCTCGCGCGTGCTGACGGGGCCCAGGATGAGCTGCGCGATGAGCGTGGGGATCGCGAGCACCGCGCCCGCTTGTCTGACGCAGCCGTGGGAGCTGATCGCCCGCGCTGATTTCGCCCTCTACGCGGCGAAGGCGAACAAGGGCGACGGCGAGCGCATCATGCTCTGCGACGCCGACGGCGAGCACGCCTCGCCCTACCGGCCCGAGGCGGCCTGAGCGTCACACCCGCTTGCTCATCGCGCGGCGCAGCGCCCGATCGGACTCGCGCTCGCGGATGTCGCGGCGCTTGTCGTGCCTGGCCTTGCCCGTGCCGAGCCCGACGAGCACCTTGATCATCCCGTCCTTGAAGTAGAGCTTGAGGGGGACGAGCGTCACGCCCTTTTGCTGCGTCTGCCCGTAGAGCTTCTCGATCTGCCGCTTGTGGGCCAGGAGCGTGCGCACCCGCTTGGGGTTGTGCCCGCCGGGCGCCGGCCCGTACTCCTGCACCGTCGAGCCGTGCAGCGCGAGCCTCGGCTTGGGCTCGAGCTCAGCGCGGACGTAGCCCTCAGCGATCGAGGCCTTGCCCTCGCGGATGCTCTTGACCTCCGATCCCTCGAGGACGATCCCGCACTCGAGGGTGTCGGAGATGGTGTACTCGTGCCGCGCCTTGCGGTTGACGATCTCCGGCTCGTGGTCGTTCTTCCGGGATGTGCCCTTGCGCTTCGCCATGATCAGACCGGCTACGCTATGGACCCCGGCGCGTCCGAGCAACGCCCGGAGCTGCGAGCCCCCATGCCAGAAAGCCGCCCCGTCATCACGATCGCCCACTCGCCGGACCCCGACGACGCCTTCATGTGGCGCGCCCTGGGCGACGTCGACACCGGCCTCGAGCCCGCGATCGACACCGGCCGCTTCCGCTTCCGGGCCGAGCCGGCCGACATCGAGACCCTCAACGCCCGCGCCGTCGAGCGCGGCGACCTCGACCTCTCCGCCGTCAGCTACCACGTCTACCCCCACATCGCCGGCCGCTACGCCATCACCAGCTGCGGCTCATCCATGGGCGAGGGCTACGGACCCAAGCTCGTCGCCCGCGAGCCGATGCCCGCGAGCCGCATCACCGAGCGCGGTCTGCTCGTCGCCCGACCGGGCCGGCTCACCACCGCCTCCCTCACGCTCCGGCTCATGCTCGGCGTCGAGCCCAAGACGCTCGACCTGCCCTTTGACGAGGTGATCGAGGCCGTCGCCGAGGGGCGCGCCGACGCCGGGCTCGTCATCCACGAGGGCCAGCTCACCTACCCGGAGGCCGGGCTTGCGCTCGTGGAGGACCTCGGCGACTGGTGGAAGCGCGAGACGGGCCTCCCGCTCCCGCTCGGCGCCAACGTCATCCGGCGCGATCTCGAGGACCGGCACGGCCCGGGAACCCTCCGCGAGATCACGGGCGTCCTGAAACGCTCCATCGAGCACGGGCTCGACCGTCTCGACGAGGGCGTCGCCGCCGCCCACGAGTTCGGGCGGGGCGTGACGCTCGAGCAGACGAAGAAGTTCGTCGCGATGTATGTCAACCCCCGGACGCTGGATCTGGGCGAGGCGGGCGAGCGGGCGATCCGCGAGCTGCTCTCCCGCGCCGCGGCCGCGGGCGCGCTGCCCGACGCCGGCGAGATCGACATCGTTCGCCCGAGCGACCCCGCCTCTTGAATCCCCCCGATCGCTCCCCGGCCTGATTCGGCCCGACCCGGTCTGGTCCGGTCCGGTCCGGTCCGGCCCGGCTCGATGGAATCGCCGATTTGGAGTTGTGACCGCTTCTTTTGACGCTACGCTCGTCCTTTTCCATCTCTTGACGGGGCGTATTCGCGAATGAGCCAGACACCGAGCGCATTTGAGACCATGCAGGGCTACAGCCCGCCGAGCGTGACGCAGCTGAGCGTCTTTCTCGACAACCGCGTCGGCAAGCTGCTCGACATGGTCGAGGCGTTCGAGGATCACCCGGACTGCACGCTCTGCGCCCTGTCCGTTCACGAGGCGTCGGACTTCGCCGTCGTGCGCCTGATCACCAACCATACGGACACGGCCAAGGACATCATCCGCAACCGAAGACTCTCGTTCTGCGAGACCGAGGTGCTCGTCGTCGAGCTCGAGAGCGGGCACTCCCTCGGGCAGCTCTGCCTCTATCTGCTGAGCGCCGAGCTCAACATCAAGTTCGCCTACCCCCTCATGACCGAAAACCGCGGCGCCACGCGCATCGCGCTGGCCGTCGACGACCTGCACCTGGCCGGCACCGTCCTCCGCCGAAAAGGGTTCGCCCTCCGCGGCGAGTGCGACCTGCTCGACTGATGTCGGGCGTCCCGCCGATCATCACCGATCCGGCCGATCTCCGCCCTTACTTCGGCGGCGTCTTCGTCCCGACGATGGGCGGCCTGCACCCGGGGCACGTCGATCTCGTCCGGCTGGCCTCGCGCGAGCGCGAACGGCGCGGGCTCGCCTCGGTCGTCGTGAGCGTCTTCGTCAACCCGAAGCAGTTCGAGGAGCGGATCGACTTCGACCGCTACCCGCGCGAGGTGGAGATCGACCGCGACAAGGTCGCCCCCGCCGGCGCGAGCGCCGTCTTCGCCCCGAGCGCCGAGACGGTGTACCCGGACCCGGACATGGCGCCCCCGGTGATCCCGCCCGTCGCCCAAGGCCGCGGGCTGGAAGATGAGTACCGACCCGGTCACCTCGAGGGCGTCTGCGCCGTGCTCTGGCGGCTCTTTGAGCTCGTCCGGCCCGGCGTCGCCGTCTTCGGCGAGAAGGACTGGCAGCAGCTCCGCCTCGCCGCGCAGCTCGCGGAGGTCTTCAGCCAGGAGCACGGCCGGCCCCTCGAGATCCTCGGCGCCCCGACCGTGCGCGAGCCCGACGGCCTGGCCATGAGCAGCCGCAACCGGTTCCTCCCGCCCGCGGATCGGGAGCGGGCGGCGTCGATCTGCGAGGCGCTCAGGCTCGCGGGAGACGCCGGATCCCAGGCGGAGGCCGAGCGCGTCATGCGCGACCACATGGAGTCCAGAGGCCTGAGCGTCGAGTACGCCGCCGTTCGCGACGCGGGGACGCTCGCGGCGCCGATCGAGGGCGAGCCGAAGCGGGCGCTCATCGCCGCGCGTCTCGGAGAGGTGCGGCTCATCGACAACGCCCCGTGGCCCGAGGGGCCCTAGAGGCCGGTATGCTGCCGGGCCCGATCGCAAAGGAGGCGCCCGTGCCGCACCGCTCGCCGTTCCATGACTTCCACGCCCAGCGCGGCGCCCAGATGGTCGATTTCGCCGGGTGGGAGATGCCCATCCGCTACACGAGCATCCTCGAGGAGCACCAGCAGGTGCGCGCCAGCGGCGGGCTCTTTGACGTCTCGCACATGGGGCGCCTGCGCATCACCGGGCGCCACGCCCGCCGCCTCCTCGAGCGCGTCTGCATCCGGCGCATCAGCGACATGCAGGAGAAGCAGTGCCGGTACACGATGGTCTGCAACGAGCGCGGCGGGGTGAAGGACGACGTCATCGTCAACCGCTTCGAGGAAGACGATTTCCTCATGATCGTCAACGGCGCCAACCGCGAGAAGATCGTCGAGCACTTCGAGAGCCAGATCGCCGAGCGGGGCTACACCGTCAAGCTCGAGGACCAGACCTTCAAGACCGCCATGGTCGCCGTGCAGGGCCCCAAGGTGATGGACCTCATCTCGGACGTCTCGAGCGAAGTGCCCACGCTCAAACGCTTCCGCTTCACCGTCAAAAATATCATGATCGCCAAGCTGATCGTCAGCCGCACGGGCTACACCGGCGAGGACGGGGTGGAGGTCATCGTCCCGGCGAAGCTCGCGACGACCGCCCTCAAGATGCTTCTCAAGGACCGGGGCGATGCCGAGGGCGTCGTCAGGCCCATCGGCCTCGGCGCCCGCGACACCCTCCGCATGGAGGCCGGGCTCCCGCTCTACGGCCACGAGCTCTCCGAGGACCTCAGCGCCCTGGCCGCGAACATGCCCTTCGCGATGAACCTCGACAAGGCCGATGACGAGCGCGGCGAGCCCTTCGTCGGCATGGAGGCGCTCCAGAAGCACGCCGCCGAGGGCGTGCCCCGGACGCTCACCGGCCTCGTCTGCGACGGGCGGCGAAGCCCGCGCCAGGGCATGAACGTCGAGATGGACGGCCGGGTCGTCGGGGAGGTCACCAGCGGGTGCGTCAGCCCCACGCTCGGCAAGCCCATCGCCATCGCCCTCATCGACACCGACCAGATCGAGCCGGGCAAGGCCGTCGCCGTCGACACCGGCAAGGCCCGCATCCCCGGCGAGGTGACCGCGCTGCCCTTTTACAAGGCGAAGTAGCTCACCCCGCGCGGCGGCCGGCCCGCGACCGCTTGGCGGCGCGCACGCTGCGGCTCTCGCGCGGGTCGCGCGCCTCGTCCTCGGCGTCCCGGAAGAACCGGCTCGGCTTTTCGTCCTCGAGCCGCGTGTTGAGCTTCTTGAGCGCGCCGATCTCGATCTGCCTCACGCGCTCGCGCGTCAGACCGATCTCCTCGCCGATCTCCTTGAGCGTCTTGGGCGCCCGCCCGTCGAGGCCGAAACGCATCCGAAGGATCGACGCCTCGCGATCGTCGATCGACTCGAGCAGCTTGCGGACCGTCTCGAGCTGATCGTCGCGAACGATCGTCTCTTCGGGCAGCTCCACCCGAGTGTCGGAGATCAGGGCGCCGAGCTCCATGCTCTCGCCGTCCTCGCCCACCGGCGCCTGCGACGGGGAGTGGTACGCCTTCACCGCCCGCTGGATGATCTTGACCTTCTTCACCGGGACGTTCAGGCGCTCGGCGAGCTCGTGCATGTTCGGCTGGCGCCCGAGCTCCTCCTCGAGCCGGCGCTGCGCCTGCTTCCACTTCGCGATCAGCTCCACCATGTACGCCGGGACGTGGATCGGCTGCACCGCGTTGATCAGCGCGCGCTTGATGGCCTGCTTGATCCACCACGAGCCGTAGGTGCTGAAGCGCGCTCCCTGCGCCGGATCGAACCCCTCGACCGCGCGGATCAGCCCGATATTGCCCTCCTCGATCAGGTCCGGCAGGCTCATCCCGCGCCCGGAATACTTCTTGGCGATCGAGACCACCAGCCGGAGGTTCGATCGAACCATCCGCTCGCGCGCCTCGGGGCAGTTGTCGTTGATGATCCGCCAGCCGAACCGCTTTTCCTCCTCGGCGGTCAGGAGGGGATAGCGATTGATCTCACGGATGTAGAGCTGCAGCTCGTTCTTCAGGTCGCGCACGGCCATGTGCTGCCTGCCCCCCGATCCTCGCTGACCTTCCAGGGGACAACGGCCTGCTCCATGCGTGCGAGCGCCGCGTCCGAGAAGCCGCGAATGGGCGTTGACGACGCTGTGCCGCGCCGACGACTCGTTCCACTGTTCGTCTCACGTCGGCCCGCGGTTCCCGCCGCTTAAGCACCCCCCTTCCGGAGGCGAGCGAGGGCGCCTTCCCGGCCTTCGCCAGCGGGCTCGACCGGAGCGACCCGCGGAATCGGACGAGTCCCATCGCGTCTATAGTGCTCCGCGTGGCCAGCCGAAAACGCAATACGTCCATGACTTACGACCTCCGCCAGCTGCTGCGGGAGTGGCCCTACGAGCCCGGGCAGCTCTCGGTCCGGATGATCCAGGGCGACGACGGACGCCCCAAGCTCCAGCTCCGCGTCGACCTCGGCATCCTCCAGATGGAACTCGCCGGCCGCCCCGACGGCCTCCGCCCCGAGGGCGCCGAGAGCCTCCTCGAGCTCTGCGAGACCATGCTCGACGAGCACCTCGCCACGGGCGGCGACCCCGACGCCTTCACCGTCGACGAGGAGATGTGCCGCCGCCTCCGCGAGGAGGCCGTGCAGTACTACCACCGCTACGTCGCGCTCTTCGTCCTCGAGGAGTTCGACCTCGTCATCCGCGATACGTCCCGAAACCTGCGCCTGATGACCTTCTGCCGAGAGCACGCCGCCCGCGATGAGGACCGCGAGGCCCTCGAGCAGTTCCGCCCCTACGTCATCATGATGCGCACGCGCGCGCTCTCGGGCGCCGCGGTCGAGGCCGGCGAGCCCAAGGCCGCCCTGCTCGCCATCAACCAGGGCCTCGACGCCATCCGCGAGCACTTTGTCGACATGGGCCAGCCCGAGGGCTTCGAGGGATCGAGCGAGGCCCAGCTGCTCAGGGGCATGCGGGAGGCCCTCGCCCCCAAGCTCCCCGTCAGCGCCCGGGCCGAGCTCCAGAGCCGCCTCAAGCAGGCCCTCGAGAGCGAGAACTACGAGCTCGCGGCCATCCTCCGCGACGAGCTGCGCCTCATGGGCGCGGGCCGTCCCGCCCCCGCCGAGGGGAACCCCGCGACGCGCCCGGACACGGCCCCGCCCGGAGATCCGCAGAGCGGTCAGGATCGGAAGAAACCCGAGTGATTTTGCTCCGGGGCCGACTGACCAAAGCCGTCGCCGAGCCTACACTAGAATGATTCTAATTTAAACGAGCCCCGTGTCCGGAATCGGCCAGCTCGCCAGCGGCCTATCCCGCCGGATTCCGGCTCGATCGCGAAGCAGGAGCCCTTCCCATGAGCCTCAACTTGCCCGTCTACATGGACCACGCCGCCACCACGCCGTGCGACCCGCGCGTCGTCGAGGCCATGCTGCCCTACTTCACCGAGAAGTTCGGCAACCCCGGGAGCCGCAACCACTCCTTCGGCTGGGAATCCGAGGAGGCCGTCGACACCGCTCGCCAGCAGTGCGCGGACCTCATCGGCGCCGGGCCCAAGGAGATCATCTTCACCTCGGGCGCCACCGAGTCCAACAACCTCGCCATCAAGGGCGTCTGCCGGATGTACGCGAAGAAGCCCGAGGGCCAGACCGGCCGCGGGCACATCATCAGCGCCGTCCACGAGCACAAGGCGGTCCTCGACGTCTGCAAGCGCATGCAGAAGGAGGGCTTCGACCTCACGCTCCTGGAGCCCGGCCGCGACGGCGTCATCACCGCCGACATGGTCGCGAGCGCCATGCGCGACGACACCATCCTCGTCACCATCATGTGGGCCAACAACGAGATC
>CAZXGT010000011.1:0-36946 GCA_964639935.1 uncultured Phycisphaeraceae bacterium | reverse complement strand
GCCGCGGACGTCCATGATGGCGAGGTCCTCGGCGTCGACGTCCGGCTCGGGGAACTGCGCCGCGGTGATGGTCGTGGTCAGACCCGGGAACAGGGCGTTGCCGTCCGTGCCCTCGATGATCTGGCTCATCGCGTCGTCGTTGTTCGCCGGCGCGGTGTAGGTGACGTCGACCATGTTCGAGAGCGGGATGTTGGCGCCGCTCGGGAAGGCCAGCGTGAGCTGGGTGCCCGAGGCGTTGAGAGCGACCGAGTCGAAGTCGTTGCCGCCGTCGTAGGCGAAGTCGCCCACCAGAACGGAGCTGGCCGCGACGCCGCTCTCGGTGAAGAGACGGACCTCGTCCGCGAAGCCGTCGCCGTCGGTGTCAAAGAGGAACGCCGAGACGACGTCGGTGCCGTTGATGTCGGTCTGCAGCGCGACGAAGGGGGCCGTGCCCGGGGTCGCGGTGAACTGACCCGACAGCTCGTTGCCGTCGGCGTCGTCGATCATGTTGCCGCTGGCGAAGGTCAGCGTGTCGCCGGCCTCGAGCCCGCGGGCGGAGGAGTCCTCGAGCTGGAGGATGTTGTTGTTGGCGCCGAGGACGCGGCGGGTGTCGCCGGCCGCGAAGCGCTCGGTGGAGCCGGAGCCCCAGGAGATGTCCGTCAGGTCGGAGCCGCCGGTGGTGACCGCTTCGCCGAAGACGCCCTGGAAGACGTTGTTGTCGTTGTCGTCGCCGACGTTGCCGTCGGTCTCCTCGAAGATCTCGAAGGAGCCGCCGTTGAAGTTGTCGCCGCTCTTGTAGGTCGTGGCGACAGCGACCGGCGTGGCGCCGTCGGTCGCGGTGTTCTGGTCGATGTCGTCGGTGTCGTCGGTGTCCGCATCCGAGTCGATCGAGACGCCGTTGGCGTCGGCGATGGTGGAGTTGTCGGCGTCGATCTGGCCCTGGACGGCGTTGTCGTCGCCGGTGCCCGGGGCGTCGCCCGTGCCCGCCGTCGTCGTGTCGTCGTTGTCCCAGCCGCCGCCGGCGACCTCGAAGTCCTGCGTCGGGTCGTAGTTGGCCCGGAGCGCGTTGTTCATCTCGAGGTCGTCGATCGTGCCGTCGCCGTCGGCGTCGTAGCTGATGAGCTCGACGCTGGTGACGTCGATCTCGTCGTCGGCGGTGTCGGTGCTCGCGACGGTCATGGAGGTCGTCCACTCGCCGGTGACCGAATCGACGGTGCCGATCGGGGTGATCGTCACGCCCGCTCGGCGGGTCAGGGTGATGCCGAGGTCGCCGGCGCTCGCCCCGTCAAGCGAGGAATCGAGCGGCTCGGCGAAGACGAAGACCGCCGCGTCCTGCACGCCGTCGCCGTCGGTGTCCTGGTAGACCAGGCCGGTGACGTCGCCGCTCAGGGTCGGGTTGATGGCGTCCGAGAGCGTCACGCTCTGGGCCGAGTCGTAATCGTCGGCGCCGAAGATCGAGGACGGCACGTCGCCGCCCATGATGTCCGTGTCGAGCGTGAAGGCCATGCCGTCATCGCCGTTGGTCGCGTTGGCGAGGATGCTGTCGCCGGCGGCCGCGGTGACGTTCAGGAGAACCGCCGCGGAGTTGTCGGGATCGGCGGCGATGCCCGTGATGTCGATCGTCGAGTTGCCCATCGCGTCCTGGAGGAAGTCGCCGTAGAAGGCGTCGTCGCCCAGGTCCGCCGGGTCGAGGGGCAGGTTGTAGGTCACGCGGATGGCGTTCGCGACGGCGCCCGCGCCCGAGGCCACGGTCGTCAGCGCCTCGACGCTGTCGATGGTCAGCGCTGAGACCTCGACAGCCTGCGCCGCGGCGCTCGTCGCCTGGTAGCCGACGATCGAGAGGATGTCGTTCTGAGCCGCGGCCATGTTGTCGTAGTTCGGGCGGACCCAGGTGCCGACGTTCAGGTCCGTCGTCATGGAGTTGCGGTCGAACTGCAGGATCTGGTTGTCCGCGCCGAGGAACATCGGGTTCGACAGTCCGGCGGGCGAACCCTCCGTGCCGTCGAAGCTGTCCGCGGAGTCGATCTGAAGATCCGTGCCGTCGATGCTGGCGAGCACCGTCTGGTTGTCGTCGTTGCCGGCGCCCCCGACGTTAAGCGAGCGGTCGAACTCCAGGAAGGCGTTCATGCCGTCGGTGCTGATGAAGGCGTTGACGAGAACCGGCGCCTCGTCGGCCTTGGCGGCCGTCAGCACCTCGTCCATCGTCTCGTCGGCCGCATCGCGCGGCGCCTGCTCGAACATGCCCGCCGTGCCGCTCGAGGTCCGGGCCTTCAAGCGGATGCCCGTCACCTGGGCGTTGGCCAGCGCGGACGCGAAGGTCACGTCGCCAAGGTCGACCTGCAGCCCGGCGTTGCCGGCCGCGTCGACGTAGTTGGTGGGCCCGGCGACGAGCGCCACGTTGAACGGGCCGAAGACCACGTTGCCCATGTCGTCGATCAGGTCGAACGACACCTCGATGGCCTCGCCGTCACGAACGATGCCGCCGGCGTCCAGGCTGTCGGCGAGGTCGAACGTGACGATGGTGTTGAGCCCTGCGAACTCGTTGTCGCCGGTGACCGGCTGAACAACATCGATCTGTGCGAGGGCCGAGCCCGCCGCGAGCGTGAGAGCGGCAATCGCCGTCCCCGCTGTCATGTAACGCCTCATCATCATGATTCCTTTCGTCTCCTCTGATGCTTCCAAGCCCGACCCGCGCCTTGCGGCCGTCCGTTCCGGGCTCGCTTCAAATCGAACACGTTGTGGCCCGCTGAAGCGAGCCGGGGGTTTCTGGTTACGCCGGGACCCACATGGGACCCGGGCGGCCGACGATCCCGTTTTGGAACCGACGACCCGTCGAAATCGGCGCAGCATGCGCACTCGGCGCACTCGCTACGAATGTCTCATCGGCCGGGAGGCTCATGAGTGTTTACAAACATCCACGAGCATTATCCCGACATTTCCGCCAGCGGCGTCATCGGAAACGATGATTATCGGCCCCCGGTCGCTCGCGTCATGCCGGGACCGTCACCCCTAAATCGTTCTTCACGAGCGGTTTGACGGATGTTGCCTCCGCTCGAGCCCGCTCGCGATCCCGATAGATCTCAAGCAGGCGGGCCGAGATGAAGCGGACGACGTCCACCTTGCTCTCGGCCCCGAGCTTCTGATGGATCCGCATGAGATGCGTCCGCAGCGTCGGGACCGCGATGCAGAGGCTCGCGGCCACCTGTTCGTGATCGCCGCCCTCGCACACCGCGAACGCGACCTCGCGCTCCCGCGTCGTCAGGGCCGATAACGCGTCGTCGAGCCAGGCACGCTCGGCCCGGGTGATCTCCATACGGCACTCGTTCGGCGTCGAGCCCCGACTGGATCCGGACTCTGATGACGACGCGCGGACGCGAACGGCGCTGGTCATCGGATCCGATGACGTTTCCTTACGGCTGTGATGTAACACGCTTGAGCAGCCTCGATTGTGCTGTGCCCGCGCCCATTGCAAACCCGGCGCGGGGAGGTGACTCGGGCTCCCGAGGGCTGCGGCGGTCGCCCGGAAGCTTGTCAGGAAGCTAACGCCTTGGCGACAAGGCCGCAAGGCGCAACAACCGCACAAGCCGCAAATTCATCGCTACCGCGCACCCCGACCCCGCCTCGCGCCCCGCCGGTCATCTGCGTCACCGCCCCGGTCGATACGGAACGGACGAGCCGAGGAGCGCACGGTCCCGCAGCCGAGGCGCCGAGCCAAGGGCCGGCCAAGGGTCGAGCAAGGGGAGACGCACATGACGATCGATCAGATTCTCCGCACCGCCGCGGAACACGACGCCTCGGACATCCATGTCGTCGCCGGGCACCCGCCGATGATGCGTCTGCACACGGTGATGACGCCCATGGACTTCCCGGTCGTCGCGCCGGACGCCGTCGAGCAGATCTTCGAGCAGATGGCGGTCAAGGGCGTGAAGGACATCTTCGCTCGCAACCTCGACGCCGACTTCTCCTACCAGGTCGACGGCCTTGGCCGCTACCGCGTCAATGCGCACATGCAGCGCGGCTCGATCGCGCTCTCGATGCGCGCCATCAAGACCTCCGTGCCCGCCCTCGAATCTCTCAACCTCCCCGAGGTCATCACCCGCCTCACCTACCTCCCCCGCGGGCTCGTGCTCGTCACGGGCGACACCGGCTCGGGCAAGTCGACCACGCTCGCCGCCATGATCCAGGCGATGAACCAGCGCTACCGCAAGCACATCATCACTCTCGAGGATCCGGTCGAGTACACGTTCGAGTCCAACCAGTGCCTCATCCAGCAGCGCGAGCTCGGGCAGGACATGCCCTCCTTCGCCTCGGGGCTCAAGCACGCCCTGCGTCAGGATCCGGACATCGTCCTCGTCGGCGAGATGCGCGACCTGGAGACCACCGCCCTGGCCATCACCGCCGCCGAGACCGGCCACCTTGTGCTCTCGACCCTCCACACCGTCAACGCCTCCCAGACGGTCGAGCGAATCATCGACATGTACCCCGCGGATCAGCAGAACCAGATCCGCGCGATGCTCTCCAACACGCTTCAGGCCGTCGTCTCGCAGTCCCTCTTCTCGCGGGTCGACGCCAAGGGCATGTGCCCGGCGGTGGAGATCCTTCTCTGCACGCCCGCGGTGCGGAACATCGTCCGCGAGGCGCGCTCCTTCGAGATCCCCAACGTCATCGAAACCAACCGCTCGATGGGCATGCAGAGCCTCGACTCCTCCATCGGAGAGCTCTACTTCAACGGCATGATCTCCCGCGAGGACGCCATCGCTCAGGCCGCCTACCCCGAGAAGCTCGAGCGTCAGCTCGCCGCCTGAGGCCGCCTCCGACGCCTCTCCAGAAAGGAGCACGCCGAGCATGCCCGCCTACCGCTACCAGGTGCGAACGAGCGCCGGCCAGACGACCGTCGGCGTCCTCAGCGCCCAGACCCTCGAGGCCGCCGCCAATATGCTTCGCGGCCAGGGCATGCACGTCATGGACATCCGCCCGGCCTCCGGCTCGGGCTCCAAGTCCCTCCTGGCGCGGCTCAACGCCTCTTCCAAGCCCACCACCAAGCACGTCCTGGACTTCACCACCCAGCTCGCGGTCATGATCCGCGCGGGCATCAGCCTCCGCGCTGCGCTCGAGGGCATCGCCGAGCAGACGACCCACGCGGGCTTCCGGAAGATCATCACCGGCCTCAAGAGCGACGTGGAATCCGGGCGCCAGTTCTCCGACGCCCTCGCCCGCCACCCCAAGCTCTTCTCGCCCCTCTACGTGAACATGATCCGCGCGTCGGAGGTCTCCGGCTCCTTTGGCAAGATGCTCGACCGCATCGCCGCCAACCTCGCCCAGTCGATCGAGACCCGAAAGATGGTCGTCGGCGCCATGATCTACCCCGGCATCATCGGCACCCTCGCGATCGGCGTCACGGTCTTCCTCCTGACCTTCGTCCTCCCCAAGTTCGCCGGCGTCTTCGAGGGCAAGGAGCACGCCCTCCCGCCCCAGACCGTCTTCCTCCTCGGGCTCTCGGACTTCATGGTCGCCAACTGGATCCTGCTGCTCGGGCTCGCGATCGGCGGGCTCGTCGGCTTCATCGCGTTCATCAAGACCGAGGTCGGCGGCTACTGGTTCGATCGCGTCAAGCTCGGCGTGCCCGTCGTCAAGACGATGTTCCGATCGCTTTACATCTCCCGTTCGCTCAACACGATGGGCGAGCTCATCAACGCCGGCGTTCCCATGCTCGATACGATCGCCATCACGGGCGACATCTCGGGCAACCGCCTCTACAAGAAGCTCTGGCTCACGGTCTTCGGGGCGGTCAAGGAAGGCAAGAAGATCGCTCACCCGCTCGCCCAGAGCAAGCTCCTCCCGCGCGCCGTGGTTCAGATGATCGGCGCGGGCGAGGAGTCCGGTAAGCTCGGCGAGGTGCTCATGGAGATCTCCGACTTCTACGCCCGCCAGCTCCGCTCGGCCGTCAAGGCGGTTACCGGAATGATCGAGCCCGTCATGATCATCGTGATGGGCTCAATCGTCGGCTTCATCGCCATGGCGATCATTCTTCCCATCTTCAAGATGAGCCAGATCGTCGGCTGATCCGATGCTTCCGAGAGCGATGCGGCACGCGCCGCCCAGCGCCGGAGGCGACATGCGACGGACCCGCCACAGCCGAGGCTTCACCCTGATCGAGGTTTCCCTCTCGCTGGTCATCCTCGCCGTCGGGGTCCTCGCGATGGTCGACGCCATCACCGCCTTCCGCACCAAGAACGCCTGGTCCACGCACACCGCCAGCGCCATGTTCATGGCCAACGAGATCCGCGAGCTCACCGCCCAGATGCCCCGCCACGACCGCCTCGCCGGCGGGCTGTACTTCGATCCCTCCTCCGGCGCCTTTCTCGGGTGGGGACCGGAATCCGACGAGTTCGACGCCAACGACGACGGCGTCGGCGACCCCGACGATTACCTCCTCTATGACGACATCGACGACTTCGACGGCGTCCTCTTTGGCGACGCGCCGAACCCGCCCGGGCCGGTCGTCCGCCAGTTCGCCGGCCCCATCGACGCTTTCGGCGACGTCATCCCCGCCGAGGCCTGGAACGACAGCGCCGCGCCGCTTGAGGGCTGGTCGCAGTATGTCTCCGTGAGCAAGGCGGATCCCAACGACTTCCGCGTGATCTACGCGAACGACTTTGAAGGAACGGGCGTCGGCGGCGCCGCCATCGCCGTCGGCGACTTCCCGCTGCGCGTCGTCGTCACCGTTCTCTACCAGGGCGAAAACGACCTCGAGGCGACCGTCATCAGCGAAGTGAGCTGGATCGTTCCCCGGTAGGACGCCGGGACGCGCGCGGGACCGCAACCCGCCGCGCGCATGACTCTGGAGGAGCCCCATGACCACCCGCATCAAGCGACACCGAACCCGAAGCGCTCTCGCGAGCCGAACCCGCCGCCGCGGCCGGGCGGGCCTTCCCAGCGCGCGCCGCAGGCGCCTGTCGCGCCGGGGCGTCACGAGCGTCCTGGCCATGATGTTCGTGGTGATCTTCGGCTCGCTCGCGGCCGCGATGGCCATCTCGAGCCAGGGCAACCTCCGCACCGCGCACACCCACATCGTCGTGACGCGCGCCCTCGGCGCCGCCGACACCGGGCTCTCCGTCGCTCAGGCCCGCCTCCAGCAGGGGGCCCGAATGGTCCGCATCACCCGAGGCGAGGTCACGCCCGCCTACGCCATGCAGCTCTGGGACGGGTCGTTCAACCCTTCCGACGGAGACGTCTTCCTGCCCGACGGCACCACTCCCGCCGGCGGCCTCGCCGACGTCCTCTGGGATCTCCACGCCGTCGATATCTACACCGTTCCGCTCGCCCCGCTCCAGGCCCCCGCCGACAACCCCAGCGACTGGCTCGACACCCTCCCCTTCATCGTTGAGACCAACGACGCCGGAGACGTCACCCAGGCGGCGCAGGTCACTTACGTCCCCGTCCCCTCGCTCGGCGCCATCCGCGCCGTCGTCACCGGCTACGCGTGGGACGGCGTCATGAACCGATGGATCTCGCGCACCGTCCAGCAGGACTTCCGGCTCTTTAAGCGCGTCGACCAGGCGATCGTCGCTCCCACGAAGATCATGCTCGGCAAGAACGTGCTTGTGAACGGGCCGGTGGCCGCCATGTTCGATCAGGTGTCCGTCGCCGGAGGCCACCCGATCGTGACGCGTTCGGACTTCTTCGGGCTCGATCCGGCTCTTGATCGCAAGCTCGAGGACTTCTACGCCGCGGTGCGAGGCGACGGCTTCGCGGGCTTCGACGCCAATGGCGACAACCGTCTCGCCGTCGCCAACGCTCTCGAGAGCCAGGGGATCTCCGCGCTCAACGCCGAGGACTACGACGGCGACGGCCTCGCCGACAACGCCTTCGGGGAGAACACCGGCGACGGCTTCATCGACGAGTTCGACATCTTCCTCGCCCACTACGACGCCAACTCCGACGGCGCGCTGGTGTACTCGGAGGAACTCACCGCCGGCACCTCCTACCAGGGCCTCTCCGCGGACTTCGCCGGCGTCGATGACGATCTCGCCTACCTCGTCGACACCGCCAACCCGGACCGCAACGGCGACGGGTACGTCGACGAGGCGGACCGCACGCTCGGCTACCTCGACGGCGTTGTGGACTACCGCGACCGCTTCGCCAAGGTGCGCGGAACGGTCTATGTCGGCACGGCGCGCGAGTACTGGAACGAGTACGGCGCCAACGTCGACGGTTCGAGCGTCGAGGACTACCGGACCCAGTTCCAGGGCGCCGTGCGCGCCGACGAGGGTGAGCCCCCGCTGGCCTTCAACGCCCAGGAGAGCCAGGACGTCTCGGTTCTGGATTCCTCCACCTTCGACACGGCGCAGTCCGAGCTCTCGAGCCGCGCCGACGGCGCGCCCTTCGCCTCGCAGGTCGGCCTCGGGTGGATCACGCAGAACGTCGTCAACGCCGACGGCGTGGTCATCGGCCAGGAGATCAACCCCGCCCTCCCCACCGTGGTCGAGGGCGTGCCCTTCGGTTCCATCGCGCCCGCGGACTACTACGAGCGGCCCGTCATCGAGGGCGTCACGTTCCGCGACGTTGTGATCCCGATGGGCGTCAACGCGCTCTTTCGAAACTGCACCTTCGTCGGCGTGACGCGCGTGCAGACGTACCAGAGCAACGCGCACCCGTCGTGGAGCTTCTACGGCGTTCAGGAGAGCGATCTCTCGCTCAAGTACCCTCCTCCGCCGCCGACCCCCGAGTTCGCGCTCGACAACGACTACCTCGTCCCGGGTGAGAACACCGCGCCGACCGAGGACTTCGACGTCGCCCGGCTCACGGTCAACGGCACGCCGTACGTCAACACCAAGCCCCTGTCGAACAACCTTCGCTTCCACGACTGCCTCTTCGTGGGCTCGATCGTCGCGGACAAGCCGGCGGTCTTCACCCACACCCGCAACAAGATCCAGTTCACCGGCGCGACGCGCTTCCACGAGCAGCACCCCGACGAGCCCGAGAACGCCGGCCTCAACCCCGACGAGAGCGACCTTCCCGAGATCCGCAAGAGCTCCATGCTTCTCCCGACCTACTCGGTGGACATCGGGACCAACAACGCCTCGCCCAACCAGGACGTCAACCTCAGGGGGCTCATCATCGCCGGCGTGCTCGACGTGCGCGGCAACGCCACCATCGACGGCGCGTTGATGACCGACTTCCGCCCCACGCCCGACAATCCCGCCCTCCAGCACTTCGGGGAGTCCGTCGGCAACCCGGCGCACTTCAACATGACGCTCGGCTACTTCTCGGCCGACGACGGCGACGAGGAGGGGATGCCCATCTTCGAGCACAACGGCGAGCAGATCGTCGGGTTCGACCTCGACGGCGACGGGATCGCCGACACCGACGACCCCAACTCCGGCGGCGCCCCCGTCCCCTTCAACGGCTTCGGACGCATCACCATCAACTGGAACCCCAACCTCATCATGCCCGACGGCCTGCTCGCCCCGATGCAGACCGAGCCGCTGCGTGGCTCCTACACCGAGGGCCGGATCGTCCGCCTGCCGGACGCCCAGTGATGAAGGCGAGGAACCCCATGCACCGACGCGCGCGACGCCGAGCGTTCTCGCTCATCGACATGCTTCTGGCGCTGGCCATCTCGGGCGCCGCCCTCGCCGCCACCTTCCAGGCGCTGCATGTCTCGTTCCTGAACTACCAGAACATCACCGACTCGGCCTCGAGCCACGTCGTCAGCCGGATCATGATGCACCGGATTCTCGCGCTGATCCGAACGGGGACAGACTTCGGCCCCTTCCCGGCGGACGTGCTCGTCGACCCCGACGTCGAGGCGGACTTCATCGAGTTCGTCTCGCGCCGCGACGACGCGGGCAACCCCGAGCAGATCATGCGGATCGAGTACCGCGAGGAGGCGGGCGAGCCCCTCGGCGAGCTCTGGCTCGTGCTGATCGATCCCACCGGCGCCGTTGCGAACCGGGAGCAGATGATGCTCGACTCGGTCGAGGCGGCGCAGTTCCGAATGCGCTACGGCGTCGGGCCGCGGCTGCTTCGCTGCACGGTGGACCTCACGATCCTGCCCGACGACACCATCGAGCGCGGCGTCGACTCAAACGACGACGGAGCGATCGACGAGAACGATGTCAACGAAACCATCGACATCTACGACGACGCCGGCGCCCTGCGCCGGGTGCGCCTCGTGGCCTCGGCCTCGCCCCGCCAGGACGACTGACGGGGACGGCCGTCACATCCCCGCGCCGTACCAGAACTCCTCGCGAACGACCTTGCCGTCGCGGACGGTGTACACGCCGATCTCGCTCATCACCGTCCGCGGCCACGACCCGTCCTTCGGTTCGACATCCAGCTCGTACCGCACCGCGAATCCGTCGCTTCCGACGAACGGACCCTCCGCCCGGCACGAGTGAACCGTGTGCGCCGCCATCCACTCGTCGCCCTTCTTCTGCACGGCGTCCATCCCTTCGTAGCTCGTCCCGTCGACCTCGACGCTTGTGAAGCCGGGGTCGAAGTGCTGCTCCCAGAGCGGACGGTCGCTCTCGGCGCCGGAGTTGACGTGTGTCACGACGGCCTCGCCGATCGTTGCGCAGGTGGGATCGCTCGTGTTCGTGCTCATGCGGAGGCTCCTTTTCACACCGATGTTACCGAACCCTGCGCCGGCGGCGGAGCGCTTTTTGCTTGCCGTCCGGATCTTCACGCGCGATGATCGGAGGGGACATCTACCCGAACCTCAGAAGAAACGAGTCGCCCATGAAGACCGCCCCCATCGCACTGACGCTCGCCGCTTCGAGCCTCGCTCTCGCCGGCGACTGCTCGCCCGACTGGGCGCCCGCCATCGGTCAGCCCGGTCTCAACGGGTACATCGCGGACTTCGCCCCTGGGGATCTTGGCGACGGCGAGTTCCTCTACGCGGCCGGCGCCTTCACCGACGCCGGCTCGCAGATCGGGCGGTGGGACGGCTCGTCCTGGAGCGGCCTGGCGGGCGGCGGCGCGGCGGGCGGGTTCTCGAACGTGCTGGCGATCTACCAGGGCGAGCTTTATCTCGGCGGCGCCTTCGGTTCCGTCGGGGGTGTCGCGGGGACCACCGCCGTGGCTCGCTGGAACGGCTCGGCGTGGAACACGCTCGCCGGCGGCATCGACTCCTTCATCCCATCCGTCTGGTCGATGGCGGTCTACGACGGCCGGCTTCTTGTCGGCGGGAACTTCACGGAGTTCGGGGGCGTCGCCGACACCAACTACGTCGCCGCGTGGGACGGCGCGACCTGGTCCGATCTCGGCGGCGGGCTGACGGGGCAGGCCGGTCTGGCCAACGCGCTCGCCATGACCGTCTACGACGGCGACCTCTATGTCGGAGGTCGCTTCTCCGGCGCCGGAGGCGCGACCGTCTCTCAGATCGCACGCTGGGACGGCTCGCAGTGGAGCGACGTCGGCGGCGGGATCACGGGAACGCAGGTCCTGGCCATGACCGTCCACGACGATGGCGCCGGGCCCGCCCTCTACGTCGCGGGCAACTTCACCGCCGCCGGGGGCGCGCCCGCGCGATCGGTCGCGAAGTGGGATGGGACCAGCTGGTCAGCCGTCGGCTCGGGCTTTGCCTCCAACGTCAACGACATCATCAGCTTCGATGACGGGGACGGGCCCGATCTCTACGTCGCCGGAACCTTCAGCCAGTCCGTCGCCGGCGCCCGCATCAACCGCCTCGCCCGCTTCAACGGGACGGCCTGGGAAGACGTCGGGGGCGGCCTTTCCGGCGGGAACGCGTTCGGCCTGGGCGTCTGGGACGACGGGGCGGGCGCCTCGCTCTTCGTCGGCGGCTCGTTCACGACCGCCGGAATGATCGTCGCGAACTCCGTCGCGCAGTGGCGCGGGTGCGAGTCGGCGAGCTGTCCCGGCGATGTTTCGGGCGACGGCGTCGTGGGCGCCGAGGACCTCGCCGCGCTCATCGCCGCATGGGGCACACCCGCGGGCGATCTTGACGGCGACGATGACACGGGAGCGTCCGATCTCGCCGCGCTCGTCGCCGCATGGGGCCCCTGCTTCTAGTCCGGGCCGGTCCCCCACACCTCGAGCGGCCCCTTCCCGCGACGCCGGCGCATCCAGTCGAGCCCCCGACGCACGCGGGGGACGGTCGCGACGCGGCGCTCGAGTCGGTACTTGCCCGGAAAATCGATCAAAACGAACCCGACGACGATCGTCAGCACCCCCTGTCCCGGCGCCACAAGCATCACAACGCCCGCGAGCAGCAGCATCACGCCGAGGACGTTCTTGCCGAGGCGGAGCGCCAACCGCAACGCCGCAGGACGATCGGCCCACAGACTCGGCGGGCGTCTTTCGTGCGCGAAATAGTCCGCCGGAAGCCGCCCGATCACCCACGGGAGCGCGAGCAGGCTCCCGATGAACATCACGACCGACCCCGCGCCGAGCCACCACAGGAGCGCCTGATTCGCCTCGGCCCACGCCGCCGCCTGTTCAATCACGAGCGCTTCCTCCGTCCGAAGGGACGATATCGCCGCACTCCCGAGCGCACGGTGAACGGGATCTCATCTTCTTCACACCTTTATCGCGCGCTCGTGGGGGATGATTCGATTCGCCGACATCTCTTCCGCACTGATTTTTCATGCATTGGAGCGTCGATCATGCAGACCGTGGACGCGAACGTTTCCACCATCGCCCGGACCCTTCAGCAAACCGGCGAGTGGCTCGCCGATCTTCAGGATCTCGCCGGGCTCGAGAGCCTCGAACAGTCCTATGACGTCCTTCGGGGCGTGCTTCTGCCACTCCGCGACCGCCTCACCACCGACGAGGCCGCGGACCTTAGCGCCCAGTTGCCCACCCTCATCCGCGGCGTCTATTACGAGCAGTGGAAGCCGAGCTCGACCCCGCGGAAGCTGCGATCGAAGGACGATTTCTGCGGCGCTGTGGACGACGTCCTCAAGGGCGCCGCCTCGAGCATCGATCCTGAACAGGCCTGCGTCGCGGTCTTCGGGCTGCTCGAGAAGCGACTGACGCCGGGCGCCGCGAGCCACGCCCGCGAGATGCTCCACAAGGACATCCAGGCGATGTGGCCGACCGGGGCCGCGTCGCAGCATCGAAGCGACGACTGATCGAATCTACCGTGCAAGAACCGCAATAAACGCTCGCTTTACTCGAAGAATTGGATACATCAATGACGCTTTCACAGGATCAGTTCAAAGCCCTCGCCGAGGCGCGCGGCGACGCCCTTATTTCCATCTATCTGCCCACCCACGAGGCCGGGCCGGAGATCCGGCAGGATCACATCCGTTTCAAGAACCTGCTGACGAACATCGAGAACAAAGCGGACGGCCTGTCCCACGACCAGAAGACCGCGGTGCGCAAGCGCGTCGATCAGCTGCGCCCGCTCATCGACGACGCCGGCTTCTGGCGCCGGCAGGGCAAGGGGCTCGCGATCTTCGCCTCCGACCACATCGTGATGCACCGTCTCGCGACGCCCGTCAGCGAGCTCTTCTTCATCTCCGATCGCTTCGCCGTCCGTCCGCTGCTTCCGGCGATCTCCACCGGCGAGCGGTTCTACATCCTCGACCTCAACGAGCAGGCGGTCCGCCTGATCGCCTGCACGCGCGACGGCGCCCGGGAGCTCGACGCCGACGACATCCCGCGAAGCCTGAGCGAAGCGCTCGGGTACGACTATGAGCAGAAGTCGCTTCAGTTTCACACCGAGGCGCAGCCGGTCGCCACGCCGACCGATCGCGCCGCGATGTTCCACGGGCACGGCTCGGGCGGCGAGGAGGACAACAACAAGGAGCTCCGGCGATTTCTCGAGATCATCGACAACGGCGTCCGAGGCATCCTCGAGGGCAAACAGGCGCCGCTGATCCTCGCGGGCGCCGAGCGCGTCTGCTCGATGTACCAGCACGCCTCACACTACGACCAGACGCTCGAAACGCCCATCAAGGGCAACCACGAGCATCAGTCGATCGACGAGCTTCACCAGATGGCGCTCCCCATCGCCGAACCCGTGCTCGATCGCGCCAACGAACGCGAACGCGAGCGCTTCGAGCAGGTGGCTCATACCGACCAGGCCGTCGCCGGGCTCGACCACTGCCTCATGAAGGCCCAGAACGCCCAGATCGACACGCTCTTCGTCGACGCCCACAACCCCGTCTGGGGACGGTTCGAGGACGGCGAGAGCGGCCTCGTCAACACCCACAACGCCCGGCGGGATGGGGACGACGACCTTCTCGACCGCCTCGTGCACCGCGCCTACTCGACCGGCGCCAAGATCATCCCGACCGATCGCGACCGCCTCCCGGGTCGCGCCCCCGTGGCCGCCATCCTGCGCTTCTGAGTCCCGCTACCTCTGGTGCTTCGAGCAGAAGACGGCCGTCCGGCCCGACACCGTCTTCCTCTCGAGCTTGCCGCCGCAGCGCGGGCAGGCGACGTCCTTCTCTGATCGCACGGGAAGCAGCCATCCGTCGGGCATCGTGTCGGGCTTGGCCCCGTGACGGATCGCGGTTCGGAGCACACGGCGCATCACCCGCCACATCTCGCCCCGCTCATCGTCCGAGACGTCGTCCGCGCCACGATCGGGGCGGATCCCGCACTGAAACAGCGTCTCGTCCGCGTACACGTTGCCCACACCCGCGATAACGCTTTGGTTCATCAGCAGCGGCTTGACCGATCCGCTTCGCCCCTGGAGCCGCTCGCACAGCTCATCCTTCCCGATCTCGATCGCGTCGGGGCCGAGCCCGCGCTCGTCGCAGTAGCCGTCGAAGGACGCCGCCCACGAGATCAGGCCGAGCTTGCGGGTGTTGCAGAACGCCATCGCGCCGCCGCCTGAAAACTCGAGCGTGAGCTGCGCGTGCTTTGGGGCCGCCTCGCCCGCGTCCTGGAAGCGAATCGCCCCGGTCATCCCGAGATGGAGGATGAGCCACTCTCCGGCGTCGGTTCCCGCGCCGATGTGCTTGCCGCGCCGGGCGGTCCGTCGCAGCTCCCGGCCTTTGAGCCCGCGGGCGATCTTCTGTTTGGTGACGCCCTCGAGCAGCCGCTCGTCGCCGAACGATGAGCCGGCGATCGTTCGCCGCAGCGCCCGCCGAGCGATGCTCCGCCGCGCGACCTCCGCGTCGGGCAGCTCGGGCATCAGCGATCGTCCCCGACCGGGACGGCGTCGTCCTCGATGGCGAAGGAACGCGTCTCGCCTTCCTTGAGCGAGGCGATCTCCTCGCGCACGGCGATGCGGATCGCCCGCGGCCCGTGACGGCACGACGAGACCTCGACCGTGTCGTGCGTCACGCGGACCCGGAGCGAGTGGCCGCGGTAGCGCAGCCCGAAGGCCGCCTCATCGAGCTCCTCGGGCAGCTGCGGGTTGAAGCGGAGCACGTCGTCGCGCAGCTCGACGCCGGTGTAGCAGCGCTGCACGAGGTCGACCGTCCCCGCCATGGCGCCGAGGTGAACGCCCTCGCTCGTCGTCCCGCCCTGGATGTCGTCGATGTCCGAGCGCAGCGCCGCCTGGAAGAACTCCCAGGATTCCCGGCGCTGCGTCCGCGCCGTCACCCACGCGTGCACGACCCGGCTAAGCGTGGATCCGTGCGACGTCCGCCGCTCGTAGTAGTCGACCGTTCGCGGGATGGATTTCGGATCGAAGTCGTAGCCCATGTGCCCAATGAGATCCGAGAGCTCCTGGGAACTGAAGAGATAGAAAAGCATGAGCACGTCCGCCTGCTTCGACGCCTTGTAGTCGTTCGGCGACTTGTCCTCCGCCTCGAGCACCCGGTCGAGCCGCTGGATGTCGTCGTATTTCTCCCGGTACTCCGCCCAGGGGAACTCTTTGAGCGATTCGTAGCCCTCGAACTGGCTGATCACCGGCCGGCCCTCGTCGTCCTCGTGGAAGGGGATGAAGAGCTTGGCCGCGACGTCCTCCCAGCGCGCGCGCTCGTCGTCGGTCACCTCCAGATCGCGGCACAGCCGCCCGCAGCGCTCCTCGGGGAGAGCCTCGAGCGCCTTCTTCGCGCAGCGGATGCACCACGAGGCCATCACATTGGTGTAGGCGTTGTTGAGCAGGCCCGGGCGGTCCGTCGCGTCGCTGTCGGTGTGGTACTCATCGGGACCGACCACGCCGGCGATGTCGTACCGCTCCCGGCGTTCGTTCCAGCGCGCGATCGACGCCCAGAACCGCGCGATCTCCACGATCAGCTCGGCCCCGAACATCGAGAGCCACTCCTCGTCGTGCGCCGCCAGGTAGTAGGTCCACGCGTTGTAGGCGATGGCCGCGTTGATGTGCCGCTGGCGGTGCGTCGTGTCCGGGATCCATCGCCCGGATCGCGGGTTCAGGTGCAGCTCCTGGCTCTCCTCGCGCCCGTTGCTCCCGCTCTGCCACGGGAACATCGCCCCGCTAAACCCCTCGTCCCGCGCCGCGTCGCGGGCCTCCTGCAACCGGCGCACGCGGTACATCAGCAGGTTGCGCGTCAGCTCGGGCAGGCGGAGCGTCAGAAACGGAAAGATGAACAGCTCGTCCCAGAAGATGTGCCCGCGGTACGCCTCGCCGTGCCACCCGCGCGCCGGCACGCCCGTGTCCCGATCGATCGAGTTGATCGACGCCGTCTGCAGCAGGTGGAAGATGTGCAGGCGGAGGATCTCCTGCGTGTCGTGATCGCCCGCGATCGTGATGTCGCACTGATCCCACAGTCGCTCCCACTCCCGCTCGTGGGAGTGCAGGAGCTCGTCGAAGCTGCCCGCGCGGCGCGATGCCTTCACCGCCTCGAGCGCCGGCTCGCTGATCGCCCAGTCGCGGCTGCTAAAGAGCGACACGATCTTCTCGAGCACGATGGACTCACCCTCGGCCGCCGGGAGCCGCATCACACACGCGGCGCGCTGGGCCTCGGCCGTTGTCTCCATGTGCGACTCGCCCTTGCCGTCGTCGCAACGAAGCCGATGCCGCATCGCCTGCGCGACGCGCAGGCGCGACTGCTTCGCCCGAGTCACCACCAGCCCGATCGCCTCGCCCTCGCTCCCGGCCCGCTCCACGTCCGTTCGCTCGATCTCAAGATGATCGCCCCGCAGCTCGCGGTAGCGCTTGACCCCCTCGTTGCGCACGTCGGCGTCGATCTCCGAGCGGATCACCACGGGCCCCGACCAATCCTCGGGCGTCAGGCGCCACTCGATCGCCGCCAGATGCGGCAGCCGCATGTGCACGAACCGGCGCGCGTGAAGGCGCGACGTTCGCCCGTCGGGGTCGCGGAAGCGGATGCGCCGATCCAGCACGCCGCGCTTCAGATCGAGGTGCTGGGAGAACTCGAGCGTCTCGCAGCGGTCCAGGTCGAACCAATCGCCGTCCTCGTGGCGGAAGCTGATGAAGAGCCAGTTCGGCCAGTTGACGAGGTCCTCGTTTTCGATCTGCCGCCCGCTCACCTCGCTGGTAAGGCGGTTGTAGCCGGCCGCGAGGTACGTGCCCGGGTAGTGCGATCCGCCGGCGCGGGTTTCCTCGAAGGCGCCGCGCGTCGCGAAGAAGCCGTTGCCCAGCACGCACAGCGCCTCGCGGGTCGGCTGGTCGTCGAGAGACACCGCGTCGTACTCGATCATCCACTCGCTCATGCTCGCTCGCTCCCGTACCGCCGGGTCATCCATTCGAGAAAACGCCGAACCTCGCCGACGTCCCGCAGTCGGAACCTCGCGGCGGTCTCGCGCTCCGTCTCGTCGACGACGATCCCAACGCCCAGCGGCGTCTCCCCCGCTTCGATCTCCCGGAATGCGTCCTCGTCCGTCACGTCGTCGCCGATGTAGACCGGCGCCGACGCCCGCGTGTCCACCCCCAGCGCCTCGCACAGCCAGAGGACCGCCTTGCCCTTGTGCCAGTCGAGGTCGGGCTGCACCTCCCACACCTTCTTGCCCGAGCTCTTGCGCAGGCCCTCGACGCGCTCGAGCACCCGGTCCACCGCCGACTCCACGTCCGCCTGGTCTCCCTCGGCGACGCGCCGGTAGTGCACCGCGATCGAATAGGTCTTCCGCTCGATCTGCGCGCCCTCGATCGAGTCGGTCAGCTCATGGAGCTCGCGCTCGGCCTCGTCGAGCTCGGGGCCGACGTCCCGCCCCACCTCGTGCTCGATCGCCATCCCCTCGGGCCCGCGGATGTCAAAGCCGTGGCTCCCGGCGTAGACGAGCTCGTCGATCTTGACGAGCCGCTGCACGTCCCGGCGATCGCGCCCGCTCACCACCGCGACCGTGAGTTCGCCGGCCAGGTCGCGGACGACCGCGCGCATCTCGTCGCTCAGCTTCGCGTCCTCGGGACGCTCGACGATCGGCGTGAGCGTCCCGTCGTAATCGAGAAACACCGCGGGCCTTCGCCCGCCGAGCGCGTCCTCAAAGGCCGCCTCGTTTCCGAGCAGCTCCACCGCGTTGCTCGAGCCTGCTCTGGTCATAGGTCCACCTCCGTCAGCGTGTTCACGACGACGTCCGCGCCGTGCTCTCGGAGCGCCTCGCCCCGGTTTCCGTCGCGATCGACACCGACGACCAGGCCGAAGCCGCCGCGACGCCCCGCCTCCACGCCGCTCGTGGCGTCCTCGAAGATCGCCGCGTTCTCGGGCTTGACGCCGAGACGCTCGGCCGCGCGGACGAACATGTCCGGCGCGGGCTTCCCCTCGAGACCCTCCTCCGCGAGCGTCACGCCGTCGACGCGCTCCTCGAAGAGGCTCGAGAGGCCCGCCGTCTCGAGCACCCGCCGGCAGTTTCGGCTCGAGGAGACGACCGCCGTGCGCTTGCCCGCGTCGATCCATTCCCGCACGCGCTCTTCGGCGTCCTCGAAGACCTCGGGCCCGCGCTCCTCGAGCAGCTCGTGGTACCGCTCGTTCTTGAACGACCCGACGCCGGTCACGGTCTCGTGGTGAAGAGAGTCGCCCGACTCGCCCTCGGGCAGCTCGATCCCGCGGGACGCGAGAAAGCTCCGCACCCCGTCGAGCCGAGGCTTGCCGTCGACCCACGTTCTGTAGTCCGCCTGGGTGAAGGTCGCGGGCTCGTCGCCGCGGCGCTCGAGCAGCGCCTCGAACGCCTCCTTCCACGCCTCAAAGTGCAGCGCGTCGGTGCGCGTGATGACGCCGTCGAGGTCCAGAATGACGGCGTCGATCTGTCGAGGTCGGTGGCTCACGGCTTCCCCCGCGCGGCGAGCTTTTCCTCGATCGCGGCGACGCGCTTGATCGTCTCCACCACGCTGTCGGGGTTGAGGGAGATCGAGTCGATGCCGGATTCGACGAGAAACTCGGCGAAATCGGGGTAGTCGCTCGGCGCCTGCCCGCAGATGCCGATCGTGATCCCCTCGGCGTGCGCGCCCTCGATGAGCGTGCGCACCGTACGCTTCACCGATTCGTGCCGCTCGTTGAAGATTTTGGCCAGGTCCGCCGAGTCGCGGTCGACGCCGAGGACCAGCTGCGTGAGATCGTTGGTGCCGATCGAGAACCCGTCGAACCGCTGGGCGAACTCGCGCGCCATCACGACGTTCGACGGCACCTCGGCCATGCAGTAGATCTCGAGCCCCTTGCGCCCGCGGACGAGGCCCTCGGCCGCCATCGCCTCGAGCACGCCGTCGGCCTCCTCGGGCGTCCGGCAGAAGGGGATCATCACGATCACGTTCTCGAGCCCGATCTCCTCGCGGACGCGCTTGAGCGCCTTGCACTCGAGCGCGAACGCCTCCCGGTAGCGCTCGCTCGTGTAGCGCGAGGCGCCGCGGAGCCCGAGCATCGGGTTCTCCTCCTTCGGCTCAAAGAGCTCACCGCCGACGAGGTCCGCGTACTCGTTGGTTTTGAAGTCGCTCGTCCGAACGACGACCGGCTCGGGCCATTGGCTCGCGGCGATCCGGGCGATGCCCTGGGCGAGCTTGTCGACGAAGAACCAGGCGGGGTCCTCGTACCCGCGGGTGATCTCGCGGATCTGCTTCTTGACGGCCTTGTCCTCGAGCCGGTCGAAGGTCGCCAGCGCCATCGGGTGCGCCTTGATGGCGTTCATGATGACGAACTCGAGGCGGGCGAGGCCCACCCCCTTCACCGGGAGCTTGCGCCACCGGAACGCCGCCGCCGGGCTCGCGAGGTTGATCATGATCCGGGTTCTGGTCTCGGGCAGATCCGAGAGATCGACCTCGGCGCTCTCGTACTCGAGCTCGCCCTCGTAGACGATCCCCTCGTCCCCCTCGGCGCAGCTGATCGTGACGGCCTGCCCGTCCTTGAGTCGCTCGGTCGCGTCGCCGGCGCCGACGATGGCGGGGATCCCGAGCTCGCGGCTCACGATCGCCGCGTGCGCCGTGCGACCGCCGCGGTCCGTGACGACCGCCGCCGCGCGTTCGAGCAGCGGGCCCCAGTCGGGATCGGTCGCCGGCGCGACGAGCACCTCGCCTTCCTTGAGCTTGTCGCCCTCGGAGGGATCTTTGAGCACGCGGACGGCTCCCGCAGCGACGGCCTGGCCGATCGCCAGCCCGCGCGCGAGCTCCTTCGACCGCTCCCGGAGCGTGAACGTCGTGAGCGTGCCGGTCTTCTTCTGCGACTGCACGGTCTCGGGCCGCGCCTGGACGATCTTGAGTTCTCCGGTCTCGCCGTCGCGCGCCCACTCGATATCCATGGGGCGCCCGTAGTGGGCCTCGATGCGCTTGCCCCAGGACGCGAGCTTGAGGATCGTCTCGTCGTCGAGGACGGTCGCGTCGCGTTCCTTGGCGCTGGTGTCGACGGTCTTGATGTCCTTCCCGCCGCCCTTGGCGTAGACGCACTTGATCAGCTTGCGCCCGAGCCTTTTGCTCAGAATCGGAACGATCCCCTCGGTCCCGAGCAGCGGCTTGCTGACGACGTACTCGTCGGGATCGACCTCGCCCCCGACGACGGTCTCGCCCAGGCCCCAGGATGCGTCGATGACGATCGCCTCTTCGAAGCCGGTCTCGGTGTCGATCGTGAACATGACGCCCGCGGCGCCGGTGTCGGCGCGGACCATCTCCTGCACGCCGACCGAGAGCGCGACGTCGAGATGATCGAAGCCCTTTTTCTCGCGGTAGCTGATGGCCCGATCGGTAAAGAGCGACGCGAAGCACCGCTTGACGGCCTTGAGGAGCGCGCGCTCGCCGCGGATATTCAGGAACGTCTCCTGCTGACCGGCGAAGCTCGCCTCGGGAAGATCCTCCGCCGTGGCGCTTGAGCGCACCGCCACCGACGGCTCGGCGCGCTCGAGGCGCTCGCCGAGCTCGCGGTAGGCGTTCTTGATGGATTCGGCGAGGCCCTCGGGCGTGTCGCTCTTCTCGAAGGCGTTTCGGATGGCCTCACCCGCCTTCTTAAGCGCCGCCCCGCCCTTGCTCGCCTTCTCCGAGTGCTCCCGGATAACCGGCTCGAGCTCGTTGTGCTCGATGAACTCCCGGTACGCCGCGGCCGTGGTCGCGAAGCCCGCGGGCGTCACGATCCCCTCGCGCGAGAGCTCCGCGATCATCTCGCCCAGCGAGGCGTTCTTGCCCCCAACGCGGTCGACGTCGCCCGATCGCAGGTCCTCGAGCCAGACCGTGCGCTCCTGCCGTTGATCGATCGCCATCACGCCGGCTCCCGCTGCATCTCTTCGTCGGGCTCGGCGACGAGGTTCTTCGCGCCGCTCTCGCAGAACGCCTCGATGTTCTCTCGCGTCACCTCGAGGATCCGACCGACGCCCTCGGCGGTGTTGAACGCGCTGTGCGGCGTGACGTACACGTTGCGAAGCCGCAAGAGCACGTGATCGGCGAGCAGGGTCTCCAGGTCGTATTCCTTCTGAAAGACGGTGCGAAGGAGCTCCGCCTCCTCGCGGATCACCGGCTCGCCGGGGAGAACGTCGAGCCCGGCCGCGGCGATCGTGCCGTCCGCGAGCGCGCGAACCAGATCCTTGGGGTTCACCACCGCCCCGCGCGACGTGTTGATGAGCACGGCCCCGTCCTTCATCTTCTCGAACTCTTCGGCCGAGATCATGCCTTTCGTCTGGTCGTTGAGCGGCACGTGCAACGTCGTCACGTCCGACCGCTCGAGCAGCTCGTCGAGATCGACGTACGCGAAGCCGGCCCGCTCGGCGAACTCCTCGTCCCTCTGGATATCGAAGGCGACGACCTCCATGTCGAAACCCCTGGCGATCCGCACCACGTGCCGCCCGATCGCGCCCGTTCCCACAACCCCCATCGTCTTGCCGGCAAGATCGAACCCGCGGAGGCCAACCTGCGAGAAGTCGCCCTTTCGCGTGCGCTCAACCGCGTCGTAGACCCTGTGGCTGATCGTCAGGAGAAGGCCGAAAACGTGCTCGGCGACGGTGTTCTCCCCGTAGCTCGGCACGTTGCACACGCGGACGCCGCGCTCCCGGCACGCGTCGAGGTCGATGTGGTCGTAGCCCGTTGACCGCGTCGCGATGAGCTTCAGGCGATCGAACGCCTCGATGACGGGGCGGTCCAGACTCGAATAGATGAATGTGGAGACGACGTCCGCGTCGGCGTGCTCCGAGGCCAGCTCGCGCGTCAGCTCCTCCTGCACGAAGACAACCTCGTGCTCGCCCCCGAACGCTCCGATGGCCTCGCGTTCCCATGGCTCCATCTCGAACATGACGATTTTCATTTCGGAACCTCAATCCGCAGCAAAGACAGCCGCGCTCAAACCTCAATCACACAACGCCGCGACGCCGCGCTACGCGCCCGTCGCCGTCCCGCGGACGTTCTCTCCCGTTTTCACCTCGACGGCCGGCGCCTCGCCCTTGAGACTCCGCATGAAGGAGTCCGCCCACGCGTAGACATCATGCTTCATCACGCGCTCGCGCATCGCCCGCATCCGCTCCCGCTGCTCCTCCTTGCTCATTCGGATGCCCCGGTGCAGCGCGCTGACGATCCCGTCGAGGTCGTGCGGGTTGACGATGAGCGCCTCGGGGAGCTCCTGCGCCGCGCCGGTGCACTCGCTGAGCACCATCGCCCCGTCTTCATCCACTCGCGACGCCACGTACTCCTTCGCGATCAGGTTCATCCCGTCGCGCACCGGCGTGACCATCATCACGTCGGCCGCCAGGTACAGCGCCACCAGCTCATCGTGCGGCAGGCTCTGGCGCAGGTACTGCACCGGCCCCACGCCCACCGAGCCGAACTCCCCGTTGATCTGCCCGACAAGCTCCTCGATCTCCGAGCGCAGATCCGTGTACGCCTCCACCTTCTCGCGCGAGGGCACGCAGCTCTGGATCATCACCGCGTCCTCCGGGCTCACCCGACCAAGACGCAGCAGCTCCTGGAACGCGCGGAGCCGGAGCACGATGCCCTTCGTGTAGTCCATCCGATCGACGCCGAGCAGGATCTTCCGCGCGCCGATCTGGCCCTTGTGCCGAGCCGCCAGCTCGCGGACCGGGCCGCTCCGAGCCAGATCCGCGATCGCCTTTGAGTCGATCGAGATGGGAAACGCTTTGGTCTGGACCCTCCGGCCCCCGAAGCGCACCTCGCCTTCGCCGGCGCGCTCCGCGTCGGTGTAGCGCGTCGCCGCGTCGATGAAGTTCCCGGCGTCGTCGGCGGTCTGGAACCCCACGACGTCGGCGCCGAGAGTCCCCTCGAGGATCTCCTTGCGCCACGGGAGCTGCATGAAGAGCCGCCACCCCGGGAACGGGATGTGCAGGAAGTAGCCGATGCGCAGGTCCGGGCGCTTCTCGCGCAGCATGCCGGAGGCGAGGTGCAGATGATAATCGTGCACCCAGACCGTGGCGCCCTCCTTGGCGGTCTCCGCCGCCGCGTCGGCGAACTGGCGATTCACCGCGAAGTAGGATCGCCACCACCGACGCCGGTAGCTCGGCGGCCTCACCGCGTCGTGATAGAGCGGCCAGAGCGTCCCGTTGCTCATCCCGTCGTAGTAGTCCGCGACGCGGTCCGCCTCGATATTCACGGGGACGTTCCACACCCCGTCGTGCTCGAAGGGCTCGAAGCTTGCCTCGCGCGAGCCGCTCCAGCCGATCCAGCCTCCGCCGCGTCCCTCGTCACGCTCGCGCTGCAAAATGGGCAGCACCGCCGAAACGAGCCCGCCCGGGCTCGTCCGCCACCCGCCGGTTTCCGTCGCGTGTTCCTCGCGGCGCACCGGCAGGCGGTTCGCCATCACGATCAGATCCTGCTTCCGAGCCATAGCGACGCTTCACTCCCGCGCGGCCCCGAGCTCACCACGCCCGTCGGTAACCGCTTTTTCGACTGAAGAAGCCTAGCGATCACGGCTAAGCGAACCTTCATCATCACATTATCGCCCCTCGCGGCCGCTCCCGCCGCCTTCGCCGCCGCGCTCCGCCATCGGTCGGACGCCGCCCGGCGCAGGAGGCCTGCGGCGGTCGCGTCGCTCGATTGGCTTTCTCCTTGCCTAGCCAAGACAGGGGGGGCATGATGCATCCGGTCCTGGGCGCGGCGCCCGGTTCTTCCCTTCGCTGAGTCTGGAGCGCCCGTGATGCCCCGAATCCCCCGTCTCGTCCTCACGCTCCAGCTTCTCGCTGGAGGCGTCGCCTCCGCTCAGTCCTCCTGGACCGCCAGCGCCCCCGGCGACTGGCTCGACCCCGCCAACTGGTCCGCCGGCGTGCCCAACGCCGTGGGCGCCGAGGCCGTCATCATCGGCGAGCCCGAGGGTGGGCCCGTCGACACCCTCGGCACATTCACCGCCGCCTCCCCCATCACCCTCGGCTCCCTCACCGTCGAGATGGGCTTCGCCGGACCATCCGTCTTCTTCAACATGCCACAGCTCATCTTCGACAACGGCGGCGGCGCCGACGTCTTCGTCTCCACCGACGCCTCGCTCGCCTGCGAGATCTTCTCCGACGTCCTCCTCATGGGCGATCTCATCTCCAACTGGCGCGCCGGCAACGGACGAATCTCCGGATCCATCTCCGGCGACTACGGCATCACCCACGACCCCGACTTCGAGTCCAACTTCGAACTCGCCGGCGCCAACGCCTACACGGGCGAGACCCGCATCCTCAACGGACGACTCCGCATCAAGCAGCCCGCCGCCCTCGGCTCGCCCGCCGGCGGGACCTTCGTCACCGGACCCACCTCCTCCCTCATCGTCGACTTCGAAGGCACAGGCGCCCTCGAACTCGTGACTCTCGAAAGCGGCGGCCGAATCTGGCTCCGCAACGTCACCATCACCTCCGACATCGTCATCGACGCCTCGGGCGGCATCACCCCCTGGTTCGACAACTCCCGCGCTGCCATCTCCGGCGTCATCTCAGGCGACACCCTCGTCAAGAGCAGCGCCCAATCCATGCTCGGCAACGACCCGACCGCCGAGGCCGCGCTCTTCCTCTCGGGTGAATCCAACACCTATACCGGCGGGACCGTCATCAACGCCGGGCTCCTGGTCATCGCCGCCGATGGGTCTCTCGGCGCCCCGGGAACCCCCATCACTTTCGAGAACCCCATTGGGTTCTCCGAAGGCCCCCCCGCCCTCGGCACGCGCTTTGACGCCACGATCGATCGCCCCATCTCCCTCATCGACGACGGCTGGCTCCGCGCCTCTGAGAACACCACCGCCACCTACACCCAGCCCATCACCGAAATCGGCCAGGAATCGCTCACCATCAACGCACCGGGCGGCCCCAGCAGCGCCGCCTTCCCCGACTGGACCGGCGCCGTCGTCCTCGCCGCGGGCAACGACTACTCCGGCGGCACCACCGTCCGTCTCGGCACGCTGGTCGTCGACAACATCCTCGGCTCCGCCACCGGCTCCGGCCCCGTCGTCATCGGGGAAACCGCCGCCCTCGCCGGAGGCGGGCTCATCGCCGGACCTGTCGACATGACCGCTGGCGGCGCCCTCCAGCCGGGCTCCCCTGTCGGCTCCATCATCACCGGACCCGTCACCCAAGGCCCTCTCTCCGTCACCATTATCGAGATCGCCGGCACGAATCCCGGCCAGTTCGACAGGCTCATCACGAGCGGCCCCACCACCGTCGACGGCGAGCTCATCGTCGTCAACGCGGCCGATCCGCCGCTCACCCCGGGCGACTCATTCGAGATCGTCTCCGCTCCCGCCATCTCGGGAACCTTCACCGCGCTCACGGGCGCCGATGACTTCGACGTTCAGTACGCCGCGGGCAGCGTGACGCTGGTTTACGCCCCCGCCTCCTGCCCGCAGGACCTCACGGGTGACAACGCCGTGGGCGCCGACGACCTCGCCTCGCTCATCGCTGCGTGGGGACAGACGGGCGTCTCGGCGGACCTCGACGGCGGAGGCGTCGGCGCCTCGGATCTCGCGTCGCTCGTCGCCGCCTGGGGCCCCTGCTCCTGAAGCCGGCGACCGCCTGAAAAAACCTTCAACCCACCTTCACGCCGCCCGAGACGATCTCGGCGCGGCGCGAACGCCGTGCCTAGCAAGGAGATGCGCAGGGACCGCCCCCGTCGCAGCCGGGGAAAAGAAATCGGAATTTTTCACTTTCTTCACGTGGTGTTGTTCTCGTAAAATACTTCGTTATGGAAGAAACGTTCAGGCACTCGGCGCGCGTCGCGTCCGAGTCCCGGCCGACTCGCCCTTGCGTATCGAAATCGAGTCTGGTCGGACAAGAGAGCATTTGAAGGAGCACGTCATCATGTTTCGTAGATACCTCACTGTTGGGGCAATTGTCGCCTGCGCTGGCGCCAGCGCGAACGCGGGCCTCATGGTCTTCACCGACCGCGCGAGCTGGGAAGCCGCTCTTGGCGGGGCCGCGGTCTTTACCGAGGACTTCAACTCCCTCTCGCCGCAGGTGATCGCCGACGGCGACACACTCGACACCGGCCTCATCCAGATCCGCCGCGACGGCTCGCTCAACGGCGGCGACGGACTGCTCGAGATCGAGCCCGGCGGGAACTTCGGGAACCTCGACGGAACGACGTTCCTCTCCGGCGAAACCGGCGTAACGCCGCACGAGCGCGTCGACCTCGGCTTCAGCGGACAGAGCATCTTCGCCTTCGGCGCCGACTGGTTCAGCCCCTTCTCGGGCGACGGCATCGGCCTCGAGGTCGGCGACAACCTCATCCTGCTCGACTCGATCTCCGGCTTCGACGCCGGCTTCGTCGGCTTCGTCTCTACCGATCTCTTTGAGAGCATCTCCATCGTCGGCACCCCCGACGACGTGTCCTTCCAGGAACTCTGGAGCGCCGACAACTTCTCCTTCGCCGTGCCCGCCCCGGGCGCCGCGGCCCTCTTCGGCCTCGCCGGCCTCGCCTCGACGCGCCGGCGCCGCTGATCCGGCTTCTCTTCGTTTTTCGACAAAGCCTCGCCCTCAAGCGGCGAGGCTTTTCTCATGCGCGTCGCTCGCGCGGTCCGGCCCCACCGTGCCGGACCAACCGGCCACCGTCTCGACGCCGCCGATCAGCAGGAGCGAATAGCCAAAGAGCTCGCCCAGCTCCTCGATCGTCCGCTTGTACCTCGGGTCGTAGTCATTGCCCATGAGCTCGCGAAGGAAATCACCGTGCCCGACCAGCTGTGAGAAAATCGCCGCCGAGACGAACCCCGCCCACAGGATCGCCGCGCCGCTCGTGAAGATCGCCTCCCTGAACTGCCACCAGAACTCCGCCCACCCGCGGAGCACGTGCGCCGCGGCCGCAGCGAGCAGCACGAACGCCGGCCCCTGCCAGCCCACCCTCGGCAACAGCGCGTCGAGCGTCGCGTCCAGCTCGCGGACGCATCCGATCGCCGCCACGAGCGCCAGCGTCCAGCACCAGCGCCGCCGCAGCGGGCGAAACAAGCCACCCGCCATCAGCACCGCGACCAGCGCCGCGAGAATCGAAAACTGCAGCCACTCCACCGGGCCGCCCTCGCGAAACAGCTCCGCATTGCCGTCGCGCACGGCCATCGGCAGCAGCGACAGCGCGACGAGCAGAGCCGCGGTGTAGAGTAAAAAACGGATCGCCGACGCGGCCGCCGGGTCGTGTGATTCGTGTTCCATGCCATGACCTTGCGGACGCGGGAGATCCCCGTCATCGTCAGCCAATTGACGGATCAGAGTCAAGGATCAAAGGCGAGCGTGCATCTCGCGAGAAATGAATCGACCGAAGAGCCACCTGCCGGACTTGAACCGGCGACCTAAGCTTTACGAAAGCTTCGCTCTACCAACTGAGCTAAGGTGGCCTCTCCCCGCCCGAGACGGCGTCCCGCGCGAGACCGAAGAGGATAGCCGGGTCGCGCATCCGCTGTCTACCCGCGGGAGGTCTACGCCGGCTCGCGAACCTCCAGCCGGGCCCCGCTTGCGCGAAGCTCCGCGAGCTGGCGATCCCCGATCCGCGCCCGCAGCGTCACCGAGCCGTTCTCGTACGCCCGCTCCAGCACCTCCGCCCGCCGCTCGATCGTCGACACCGCTCGTGATTCCGAGAGCGGGAGCGTCAGCAGGCGCTCACGGATTTCCCCCTGCATCGCCCGCCTCACCCGCGCCTCAAGAGCCTCGCGCTGCTCGTCGGTCAGCCCCTGCGCGCTGATGGCGACCGCCCCCGGAACCTCGGCGAGCCAGAGCAGCGTCTCCGCGTTGTCCCGGAGCCGGTCCACCTTGTTGAGGAGCAGCACCCGCTCCGGCGCCCGCCACTCCAGCTTCGCTCGTTTCGCTGCCTTCGCCTCGCGCGCGAAGAGCTCGTCGAGCGTCTCGGTCACCGTCTCGTAATGAAGCCGAGCCGCGGGGTCCGAGACATCGAGCACAACCAGAAGCAGATCCGCGTGGACCGTCTCATCGAGCGTCGCCTTGAAGGACGCCACCAGGTGCGGCGGGAGATCCCGCACGAAACCGACGGTGTCCGAGAGCATCACGCTCTCGCCCCCGCCGAGATCCCAGGCCCGCGTCCGCGTTGTCAGCGTCGCAAAGAGCCGATCGTCCGCGTACGCCCCGCCCGCCGTGAGCCGGTTGAAGAGGGTGCTCTTGCCCGCGTTGGTGTACCCGACGAGCCCGACGGTGAAATGATCTCGCTTGCGGCCTGTCACCTCGCGACGCTTGCGGGTCTGGATCTCCTCGAGCTCGCCCTGGAGCTGGCTCCGGCGCTTCTGCACGAGGCGGCGGTCGATCTCGATCTGCTGCTCGCCCGGCCCGCGCGTCCCGATGCCGCCGATGCCTCCCGATCCGACGATGCGCTCGAGGTGGGACCACATGGCGCGCAGGCGCGGGTAGGTGTACTCAAGCTGGGCGAGCTCGACCTGGAGCCTCGCCTGCTTCGTCGTCGCCCGGTTCGCGAAGATGTCGAGGATCAGCTCCGAGCGGTCGATCACCTTCCGCTCGAGCGCCCGCTCGATGTTCCCGATCTGGGAGGGGCTGAGCTCATGATCGAAGATCACCATGCTCGCGCCCTGGAGCTCGCAGAGCCCCTTGAGCTCCTCGAGCTTGCCTGAGCCCATATACGTGCCCGCCTCGGGGCGATCCTTGTTCTGCGTGAGCTCGCCGACGACCGTCGCCCCGGCCGTCTCGGCCAGCGCGCGGAGCTCGCCCAGCGGATCCTCGGAGTCGAACCGGCTCTCGGGCAGATGAACCGCCGCGAGCACCGCCTTCTCGCGCGCCACCTTCAGACTTGTACGGGGATCGATATTCGTGGGCATGCTTGAAAAACCGCCAGCGCGTTCGGGCGTCTCACCACGAGCCGACTCAACGTCAAGTATAGGCGCCGCCGCCCGCCGGGCGGCCCCCCACGGGCCCTACGATCTCATCAAACGAATCAGGTTCGATCGAATACGCCACCGGAGCACCACGTGAATCCCACTTCACCCCGCCGCCTCATCGCCGTCCTCGCCGCTTCACTCGCGCCCGCGCTCGCCCACGCCCAGCTGGACGAGCCCGGCGCGCCCCCGCGGAGCGACATCTCCGCCGAGGCCGCCATCGACGCCTCCGACCCCTACGCCTGGTTCGATCCCATCATCGACGTCCAGCGACTGATCGCGAATCGCTTCGTCACCGAGCCGGACCTCCGGGCTCTGCAGATCGGGGCCATCTCCGGCATGCTCGAGACGCTCGACGATCGCTACACCGTGTTCATCCCCGAGGAATCCATCGCCGAGTTCGACAAGGCGCTGCGCGGCGAATACGTCGGCATCGGCGCCTCCGTCAACCAGACCGACGGCTGGGCCACCATCGTCTCGCCGCTCGACGACTCGCCCGCTCTGGCCGCCGGGCTCCTGCCGGGCGATCGCATCCTCGAGGTCGACGGGCGGACGACCATGGGCGAGACCCTCGAGGAAACCATCGAGCGGATCGTCGGCGAGGAAGGCACGACCGTCACGCTCACGATCGAGCGCGAGGGCGAACAGCTCACCGTTCCCATCGTCCGAAAGCCGATCGTCACGCGCTCGGTCGCCGGGTTCGTCCGCGACGGGGCCGAGTGGGACTTCTTCATCGACGACGAGCCCCGCATCGGCTACGTCCGCCTCGTCTCCTTCGGCGCCACGGCGGCGTCCGAGTTCGCCGACGCCCTGCAGGATCTCAAGGCCTCCGGCGCGCGCGGGCTCGTCATCGACCTCCGCGACAACTCGGGCGGGCTCCTCGGAGCCGCCGTGCGCATCGCCGACATGTTCCTCGAGGAGGGCGCCATCGTGTCCACCAGAGGACGCGCCCACGAGGAGGAAACCTACTTCGCCTCGCCCCAGACCCTCGCTCCGGACACACCGTTGCTCGTTCTCGTCAACCGTCGCTCCGCCTCCGCTAGCGAGGTCCTCGCCGGCGCGCTGGCCGACAACGACCGCGCGGTCATCCTCGGCGAACGCTCCTTCGGCAAGGGGCTCGTCCAGAACGTGCTCCAGCTCCCCTCGGGCGCCGGGCAGCTCAAGATCACCGAGCAGCGCTACTACGGACCCTCGGGCGAGCTCATCCAGCGCGAGGACGGGGCGGCGGATTGGGGCATCGATCCCACCGCCGGCTTCTTCGTCACAATGACGAACCAGCAGACCGCAAATGCGCTACGCACCCGAGCGCAGGACACCGTCATCCGCGAGGACCGCGACGCCCCCCGGCCCGACGCCGACCAGCTCCCCGAGGACTGGGTCCGCGAGCGCTACGAGGATCTCCAGCTTGCCGCCGCCATCGAAGCGATGCGCAACCGGCTTCGCACCGGCGAGTGGACGCCCGTCTCCGACATCGAGGACGCCGACGGCCCGGCGCGGCAGGAGCTCCTCTACGCCGTCCGATCCCGCGACTTCCTGCTGCGCGAACTCGAGCGCGCCAACGTCCGCATCGAGGCCCTCGGGACCGTCGCCAGCGCCGAGGAGGCCGACGAGCTCTCGCTCCTGCCCGACGACGTCGAGCTCGCCGGCGGACTCATCGAGATCAAAGACGCCGAGGGCAACATCGTCCAGACCCTTGAGATCACCGGCGACACCCTCGAGCGCTACCTCGTCGACGCGCCCGTCCGGAAGCGGGACGCCACGTCCAACTGAGTACACTCGGCGTCATGCTCATCCTCGGCATCGAATCCAGCTGCGACGAGACCGCCGCCGCCGTGGTCGAGAGCGGGCGAGCGGTCCGATCCAACGTCATCGCCTCCCAGGACGCGCTTCACAAGGAGTACGGCGGCGTCGTTCCCGAGATCGCCTCCCGAGCTCACCTCGAGCGCCTCGTGCCGACCGTCGAGCGCGCGCTCCGCGAGGCCGGCTGCGCGGCCGGCGATCTCTCGGCCGTCGCGGTGGGGCACCGCCCCGGGCTCATCGGCTCGCTCCTTGTCGGGGTCGCCGCCGCCAAGGCGCTCGCCTGGTCCCTCAATCTCCCCCTGATCGGCATCGACCACGTTCAGGCGCACCTCTACGCCGGCGCCCTCGACGCCGAGCTCCCCGCCTTCCCCGCGCTCGGCCTCGTCGTCTCGGGCGGGCACACCCATCTCTACCGCTGCCTCTCCCCGATCGAGATCGCCTGCATCGGCTCGACCATCGACGACGCCGTCGGTGAAGCCTACGACAAGGTCGGCGCGATGCTCGGCCTCCCCTACCCGGGCGGCCCGCGCGTCGACGCCCTCGCCCACACCCTCCCCGCGAGCGAGCCCCTCGCCCACGACTTCCCTGTCTCGCGCCTCGAACCGACGTCGCTCGACTTCTCCTTCTCCGGGCTCAAGACCGCGGTCCTCTACGTCATCCGCGGCGTTCCCGAGCAGACGCCCGGCGGCCCGCGCTTCCCGCGGGAGCTCGCGGATCTCACCGACGACGAGCGCGCCCAGATCGCGGCGAGTTTCCAGCGCGCCGCCTGCCGAGCGATCACGATCAAGGTTCAGCGCGCCGCGCGGGCGGCCGAGGTCCCCTACCGCTCGCTCTTGGTCGGCGGCGGCGTCAGCGCGAACAAGCGGCTCCGCGCCGAGCTCACGAACCTCGCCGCCGATGAGGATCTGGACATCCGCCTCCCCCACATCCGCTACTGCCTCGACAACGCCGCGATGATCGCCGGCCTCGCCCACCACCGCCTCGCCGCCGGGCAGACCGACGACCTCTCGCTCCGCGCCGCGCCGAGCTCCGCCCTCTCCCCCGCATGACGCATCCCGCCGCGCTCCCCGAGGACGAGCTCCTGAAGCGAGTGACCGTCACGCGCACCAAGGGCGGCGGCCCGGGCGGGCAGCGTAAAAACAAGGTCGAAACCGCGGCCATCCTCAAGCACGACCCCACCGGCGTCACCGCGCAGGCCGCCGAGCGGCGCAGCCAGAGAGAGAATCAGCGCGTCGCGCTTCGGCGCCTCCGCCACGCGTTGGCCGTCCAGCACCGGGCGCCGGTCCCGCCCCCGAAGGGCCTCGACGAGATCGCCTCCCCGCTCTGGCGCCGGCGCCGCCGGGGAAGCAAGATCATCTGCAACCCGAAGCACGCCGAGTACCCCGCGCTGCTCGCCGAGGCGCTGGACGTGATCGCCGACTCTGGCTGGAAGCCGCGCAAGGCGGCCCTCCGCCTCGGCGTCACGATGAGCCAGCTCCTCAAGCTCGTGCGCAACCACCCGCCGGCGTGGGGCTATCTCAACGAGGAGCGACGCCGGCGCGCGCTCCCGCCGCTTCGATAGCGTCAGCTCGCGGGCTTGCCCGCGGCGGCCCGCCGCTCGCCGCGGCTCTCGGACGCCGCCGATTGCCTCTTGTCGCCCGACTTCTTCTCGTTCTTGTCTCCCGAGGGATAGGCGATGCGCCCGTGGTAGATCGACGAGAGCGTCTTGGCGACGCGGCGCTCGATCCGGCTCAGCTCGCGGAAGGTCAGCCCGCTCTCGTCGAACTGGCCGTCCTGCAACCGCTGCATCGCCATGTCGTGGACGAGCGACTCGATCCGGCTCGGCGTCGGGTCCGCCATCGCGCGCGTCGCGCTCTCGACCGCGTCGCAGAGCAGCAGGATCGCGGCCTCCCTCGTTCGCGGCTTGGGGCCCGGGTAGCGGTACTCCGTCTCCGCTGGGCGGTCCTCCTCCTGGATGTCCGCGAGATCCTGCGCCTGCTTGTAGAAGAACGCCACGAGCGTCGTGCCGTGGTGGCTCTCGATGTAGTGCAGGAGCGACCGTGGGAGCCCGTACTCCTTCGCGAGCTCCACGCCGTCCTTGACGTGCCCGAGGATCACGAGCAGCGACATGGTCGGGCTGAGCTTCTCGTGGCGGTTGAAGCCCGGGGGCTGGTTCTCCACGAAGTAGTCGGGCTTGTTCATCTTGCCGATGTCGTGATAGAGCGCGCCGACGTAGATCTCGAGCCCGTCGGCTCCGATGGCGTCGGCCGCGCTCTCAGCGAGCGTCGCGACGGTCATCGAGTGGCTGTAGGTGCCCGGGGCGCGCTGCTGGAGCTCGCGGAGCAGCGGGTGCCGTGGGTCGCGAAGCTCGATGAGCGTCATGCCCGTGGTGATGTTGAAGATCTTCTCGATCGTCGGGAGCAGCGTCATCAAGACGACGGTCGCGCCCACCGCGCCCACGCCGGCCTGCGCCGCGGTCAGCAACACCTCGTTGAAGACGCCCGGGGCGTCGGGCCGGGTCATGAACCCGACGAGCGCGCTGGCCGCCGCTCCCGCAAAGCCGGTGACCAGCCCCGCGACCACCAGCGCGTTGCGGTGGCGGATCTCGCGCAGGCGCCAGATCGCGGCGCCCACGACCGCGAGCAGCACGGCGAACTCGCCGACCGAAAGCTCGAGCGCCATCGCGATCAGAAGGGCGTTGAGAAGCGACAGCGCGAGCGCCACCCGCTGGTCGTAGGCGGTCGCCATGATCATCGCGAAGAACGCGACGGCCGCGACGGCCCAGAGCGTCGTCATCCCGGGCGAGCCCGCGACGCCGAGCGCCACGAGACCGATCATCGCCGCCGAGAGGCTCGAGAGCACCGCCGCGCGCGTCGTGTTCCGCGCCAGCCGGGGGCAGTAAGCCGAGACGTACACCGCCGCCGCGAACGCGACGATCACGACCATGCCAAAGAGGGCGAGCCTCGGCGCCCACCGATCGAACTCGCTGACCTGCGCCTCGTAGCCCGCCGCCTCCTTCAGCGCCGCCTCGCGCTGCTCGCGCGTCAGCCGGTCGCCCCGGCGAAACAGCACGTCCCCCTCGGCCTGCCGCGTCGTCTGCACCGCAACCGCGGCGGCCCGCTCCTCCTTGCGCTCCGCCGTGGCGGTCGCATCGAACGAGAAGGTCGGCCGGATCGATCGCACGAGCCAGTCAACGACCATCTCGCGCGCCTCGCCCGAGAAGCCCGCCCGCCGGGCGATGCGCTCCATCACGGGCTCGAGCTGCGCGCCCGCCACGTTCACCACGAGCGACTTGCCGAGCCGCACCGGCTGCTCCGCGTCCCAGAAGCGAAGCTCGACCTGCGAGTTCGCCTCCTGCATCTCGAGCTGATACGTCTCGCGCGAGAGGATCGGGGTGAGCCGCAGCTCGCTCACGAGGTCGCGCACGCTCTCGCGCCAGCGGGGGCTCGCCTCGCCGCCTTCGGCCTCCCGACGGATCGCCGCCAGGCGCCTCTCATCGAGCCGGAACTCGTCCCGGATCCCCTGCGCGACCTGCGCGATGGTCTCGGCGTCCGCCAGCGCCGTGGGCAACCCCTCGAGCGAGCGCTGCACCGCCTCGAGCGCCGCGCGGTTGGCGGTGTAGATCCGCGGCGTCGAGCGCCGGCGGATCTCCCGCTCCTGCTCGGTCGCGAGCAGGTCCTGGATCTCAAAGTCGACGCGGGCCACGCGCGTCTCGTCCATCACGCGGCCCTCAGCGAGCCGCGGGGTCTCCCGCGTCGCCGTCACCAGAGCGCTCGCGACGATCGCGTAGAGCGTCAGGATCAGGAGCGCCCACCCGAAGCGCGGGCGGCGCACCAGTTCCCGCCACGGCGCGGTCTGACGGCCGATGCTCTTGCGGATCCCGCGGCGTCTCGCCCCGCCTCGCGTTGACGTCGTTTTCTCAGGCATGACGGCCCATCACTCGCCTCCGCCGGACGTCTCATCGTACGCCGTCACGCCGAGCTCCCGCTCCAGCTCCTCCGAGAGCCCGGAGCCCCGACGCCGATCGTCCTCGCCGTAGGCCTCGACGATCCGCTGCACCAGATCGTGCCGCACGATGTCCTCGCCCGTCAGCGCGATCGTCGCCACGCCCCGGACCCGCCGCAGGCGCCGGATCGCGTCGATGAGCCCGCTCTCCCGCGGGTCCGGCAGGTCGATCTGCGTCGTGTCGCCCGTGATGATCATCTTCGACCGCTGCCCAAGACGCGTCAGGATCATCTTCATCTGCGTCTTCGTCGCGTTCTGCGCCTCATCGAGAATGACGACCGCGTCGTTGAGCGTCCGCCCGCGCATGAACGCCAGCGGGGAGACCTCGATCACGTCGCTCGCCATGAAACGCTTGAGCGTCTGGAAATCAATCATGTCCTGCAGCGCGTCGAGCAGAGGACGCAGGTAGGGATTGACCTTCGCCTCGAGATCGCCCGGCAGAAAACCGAGCTTCTCGCCCGCTTCCACCGCCGGCCGCGCGAGGATCACCTTCCGCACCGCCCCGCTCTTGAGCAGGCTCACCGCGGAAGCGACGGCGAGATAGGTCTTGCCCGTTCCCGCCGGGCCAACGCCGAAGACCAGATCGTTCAACCCGATCGCCTCGACGTAGGCCTTCTGATTCTCGCTCCTCGGCTCGATGCGCCGCCCCGCGACATAGACCCCGAGCCGATCGCCCACGCCGCCACCCTCGATCAGGCCGGCGTGCCCGTCCTCCTCATCGACGCCCTCGGCGATCGCATCGAGCACCGCCCGACGGCTCATCGAACGCCCTCTTGAGGACGACGAGATGAGCGCCTCGATCACGCGGCGCGCCGCCCGGGCCGGGCCGGGCTGACCGCTCACCCGCACCACGTCGTCGCGGGCCGTCACGCTCACCCCAAGCGCCTCGCGAACCATCTTGAGGTTACGCTCGGACGGCCCGAACGCTTCCACGCGCTTCGCCTCGGGGGGCAGATTGATGACCAGATCCATAGTGCCCGCCGACGCTCCATCGCCCGCGGCCGCCGGACCCACTCGACCCGGACGCCGCGGAGCAAAGATCAATCATACGCGCGGAGCGCGCCGCGAAACGATCCTCGCTCGCCTCGCCCCGCTGGCCCTCATCATCGGCCTCTGCGCGTGCGCGGATCAGTCGCCCCCGCCGGATCTCGCCGGCGCCGAGCGCGTCGCCCTCGCCGGCCCCTGGGACTTCCTCCAGGCCGCCATCGCCGCCGCCCAGAGCGAGCACGAGATGGCCACCCTCCGCCGGTGGGAGCCCGAACCGGGCGTCATCGTCTACGAGATGCTCACGATCACCGACGACCGCGTGCTCATCCGCGCCGAGACCGACGCGCCGCACCAGCCCTTCGAGCCCGGCGACCTGCGCCTCGAGGTGAGCTACGGCCTCTTCGGGAGCGAGGCGAAGGGCGAGGCGATCATCGAGACGATCCGCTCGCGGCTGCGGGAGCTTCAGAGGCATCCGCCGGCGCGGTAGCGGTCCCCTCGCCGCCGAAGGCCATCGCGAGCAGCACCGCAACCACCACGACGTTCACGACCGCGAGAAGGATCACCAGGTTCCGCAGCGCCGCCACGCGCCGCGACGCGGTGCGCAGAGACCGGCGCAGCGCCGCCGCCTCGGGGGCGCCCTCGGCGTCGCCCGC
>CAZXGT010000010.1:3587-39340 GCA_964639935.1 uncultured Phycisphaeraceae bacterium | reverse complement strand
CGCTCGACTGCGCCGTGTGCGACCAGGCGGGCGAGTGCGACCTGCAGGACTACTCCTACGAGTACGGCCGGGGCGTCTCCCGCTTCGAGGAGACCAAGGTCAAGCAGCCCAAGAAGGACGTCGGCCCGAACGTCCTGCTCTATGCCGACCGCTGCATCATGTGCACCCGCTGCGTGCGCTTCACCCGCGAGGTGACCGGCACGGGCGAGCTCATCGTCGAAGGCCGGGGCAACGAGGAGCAGATCGACACCTTCCCGGGCAAGGCGCTCGACAACCCGCTCGCCTCCAACGTCATCGACCTCTGCCCCGTCGGCGCGCTGCTCGACAAGGACTTCCTCTTCGAGAAGCGCGTCTGGGACCTCACCCCCGTCCCCTCGATCGACCCGATCACCAGCTCCGGCGACAACCTCTACGTCGACGTCGCCGACGACCGCATCTACCGCCTCCGCCCGCGCGAGAACATGGACGTCAACAAGTGGTGGATCACCGACGAGGTCCGCTACGGGTGGAAGTTCGTCCACGACGAGAACCGCATCGCCCAGCCCATCCGCCGGCGCGGGGAGGACCTCGTCACCACCGAGTGGCCGCGCGCGATCGCCCAGGCCGTCCAGGAGATCCGCAAGAACCTCGACGGCGGGAAGCGACTCGCGCTGATGGTCTCGCCCATGCTCTCCTGCGAGGACGCCGGCGCGCTCGCGATGGCCGCCCTCGCGCTCGATCCGCAGGCCGTCTTCGGCGTCGGGCCCGTCCCGACCTCCGGCGAGGACCAGGTCTACCCGCCGGGCGTCGCCGAGAATGACCCCAAGCGATTCGTCATCCGCGCCGAGAAGGCTCCCAACGCCCGCGGCGCGCGGCGCGTGCTCGAGGCCCTCGCGCCGGGGGAAGTCCACAACTTCAACGGCTTTGTCGATCAACTCGAGGGCTGCGGCGCCGCGATCATCGCCGGGGGCTACCCGAGCGAATGGGCCACCCCCGATCTTGACAAGTGCCTCGCCCGCGAGGATCTCTGCGTCGTCCTCATCGACGTGCTCATGAGCTCGCTCGCCCGCCACGCGGAGGTCGTCCTCCCCGGCGCCTCGTGGGCCGAGAAGGCCGGCGTCTTCGAGAACGTCGATCACCGTCTTCAGGCCTTCGAGCAGGCCATCCGGCCCGTCGGCGAAGCCAGAAGCGAGGGCCAGATCGGCCTCGACCTCCTCGCCGAGGCGATGGACGAGGACCGCACCGTCTTCAACGCCGCGACGCTCCGCACGCGACTCGCGGAACAGAGCGAGGCCTTGCGGCTCCTCGAAACGGACGTCCGCTTCCCGGCCCGCCCCGAGCTTCGCGACCCGGACATGCAGCTCGTGGAGCTCTAAGCCGCCCCGCGCAACTGCGACCCGCTCTCAACCCAAACGCCCTGAGCCGCGGCTTACGCTTGACCGATGAACGGTTTCATGCGCGGCGCGCTCGCCAGACTGGCCTCCGATGAATGGCAGATGCCGATCGCCCTCGCCGCTGGCGTGGCGCTCCTGACCGGGTTCTCGCTCCAGACGCTCGTGGGCGACGAGTTTGGGCGGCTCGCCTCGGGATTTCACGCGGCGGGGGGCGCGCTCGTCTGGATCAGTCTGGCGCTCGGCGCGATCCACGGGCTGAAGGCGGCGTGGGAATCGGTCCGCGAGCTCGAGCCGGACATCGACGTGCTGATGGTCGTCGGGGCGGGCCTCGCCGCGGGGATCGGGCACCCGGGCGAGGGGGCGCTGCTGCTGTTCATGTTCTCGCTCGCGGGGGCGCTCGAGCACCGGGCGCTGACGAAGGCCAAGGACGCGGTCGCGCGCCTGAGCAAGCTGATGCCCGAGGAGGCGCTCCGCCGCGAGGGGGATATCTGGAAGCCGGCGCACCCGCGCGACCTTGCGGCCGGCGACGTGGTGCTCGTCCGTCCCGGGGAGACGGCGCCGGCCGACGGCGTGGTGCGCGCCGGGCACTCCACCATCGACCAGAGCACCCTCTCGGGCGAGTCCCTCCCCCGAACCGTTGATCCGGGCGACGAGGTCTACGCCGGGACGCTCAATCAGAACGGGGCGCTCGAGGTGGAGGTGACCCGGCCGGTGGGCGAGTCGAGCCTCCAGCGCATCCTCGATCTGGTGATCGACGCGCAGGAGCGGCGCCAGCCGATGCAGCGCGTCATCGATCGCTTCTCCACGCCCTACACCGTCACCGTCTTCGCCGTCGCGATCCTCGTCTTCGCCTGGTTCGCGATCAGCGGGCGCGACTTCTTCGGGGCCGAGATGAGCTTCGCCGACGCGGCGTACCGGGCGATCACGCTGCTGATCGTCGCGAGCCCCTGCGCGCTGGTGATCGCGACGCCCACCGCCACGCTCTGCGGGCTCAACCGCGCCGCCCGCGCGGGCCTGCTCGTCAAGGGCGGGGACGCGCTCGAGCGTCTCGCCACCGTGCGCGCCGCGGCGCTCGACAAGACCGGCACCCTCACCAGCGGTCGCATCGAGGTCGTCGGCGTGCAGGCGTTCTCGAATCGGCCCGCCGAAGCCCTCCTGCCGGCGGCGCTGGCGCTCGAGGAGCGATCGACGCACCCGATCGCGGTGGCGATCGCTCGCTACGCCGAGGGCGCGGGCGCGACGCCGGCGCCGGTCGAGAACGCGCAGATGGTCGTCGGCTCGGGAATCGAGGGGAGCTCGGGCGGCGAGCGGGTCGCGATCGGCACCGTCGAGTACATCGCCGAGCGGCTGAGCGAGAGCCGCCGGCGCGACGTCGAGGGAGCGATCGAGCGCGTGCGCGCCGAGGGCGGCATCAGCGCGGTCTTCACGGCGGGGGAGGACGCGATTGTCTTCCGCCTTGCCGACCAGCCGAGGCCGGGGGCGCGCGTCTTCATCGAACGCCTCCGCGAGGCGGGCGTTTCGACCATCGCGATCCTGACGGGCGACAGCCGCGTCATCGCCGAGCGGCTCGCGAGCGACGTCGGCGTGGACCGCGTGCACGCCGGGCTGCTGCCCGAGCAGAAGGTGGAACTCCTCGAGACGCTGCGCCCCGACCGCGGGGGCCTCGCGGTCATCGGCGACGGCGTCAACGACGCGCCGGCGCTCGCGACGGCGGACGTGGGCATCGCGATGGGCGGCATCGGCGCCGACGCCGCGCTCGAGACAGCCGACGTCATCGTGCTCAACGACGACCTCTCGCTCATCCCCTGGTCGATCACGCTCGCCCGCCGCGTCCGCGGCGTCATGCTCGCCAATCTGCTCTTTGCGATCTCCGTGATCGCGCTGCTCGCGATCGGCTCGGTGATCGGGTGGATCCCGATGGGCGTCGGCGTCGTCGGGCACGAGGGCTCCACGATCATCGTGGTCGCCAACAGCCTGCAGATTCTCGCGTTCAGCCGCCCGAAGCCGCTCGGCTGAGGCGCGCGGGAAAGCGCCGGGAGCGCCAGCGCGCCCGGCGCTTGGGAGTCGCCGCCCTGATTCCGCTCAGGCGGCGCGGGACGCCTCCGGCTCAAGCAGGTCGGCCAGCGCGTCGCGGATCGTCTGCGACGCGTTCCCCGTGGTCCGCTGAAGTCGCTCCCCGGCGGCTCGGCGCAGATCGCTCAGCGCGTGGAAGAAGACCGGCGGCGCCTCGATCGCCTCGAGCACGCTCGCGGCGCGGCTCGTGGTGCGGTTCAGCGCCGCGCGGGCGGTTCCCGCGACCTCGCGCAGGCGCTCGATCCCGCGCCTCCCGATCCGGGCGAGCTGCTCGTCGGTCGCGCCGTCATCCGCCGCCGCCCGCAGCGCCAGCACTGTTCCGCGGGCGATCTGGCGCTGGCCGCTCGCGGCGTTCGTGGTGATCTCGAGCAGGCGATCGCCCGCGGCGCCGAGCACCTCGCCCGGCGTGGGGGCCGAGGGTTGCCCGAGGGCGGCGGAGGAGAGGGTGAGCGCGGCGAGCGCGCAGGACAGCGCAGAGAGCAGTCTCATGGCGTTTTCCTTTCGGATCGTGGTGCTGTGGCGAGCCGGACGCGGCCCGCTCCCGAGAGCGAACGAACGGAGCCGGCGCGTATTGCCGCAGGCGGGAGAAGTCCCGCTACCCTGTCGCCCATGGCTCACGAACTCCTGACGAAACTCGGCATCTCGGACGACCCGCGCCTCTCGGGCGACGGCCCCGGGGGCTCCATCGACACCATCAACCCCGCGACGGGCGAGACCATCGCCTCGGTCGGCCTCGACGACGCGAGCGACTACGAGCGCGTCGTTGAGCGCGCGCAGGAGGCCTTCAAGAAATGGCGCGTCACGCCGGCCCCGGCGCGGGGCGAGATCGTCCGTCAGATCGGTCTGGCCTTCCGCGAGAAGAAGGACGACCTGGGCGCGCTCGAGTCGCTCGAGATGGGCAAGATCCACGCCGAGGGAGTGGGCGAGGTCGTTGAGGCGATCGACATCGCCGACTTCGCCGTCGGTCTCAGCCGCCAGCTGCACGGCCTGACGATCGCCAGCGAGCGGCCCGAGCACCGCATGATGGAGCAGTGGCACCCGCTGGGCCCGATCGGGTGCATCACCGCGTTCAACTTCCCCGTGGCGGTCTGGGCGTGGAACGCGATGGTCGCGGCGGTCTGCGGCGACCCGGTCATCTGGAAGCCCTCGCTCGTCACGCCCCTGACCACGATGGCCACGCACAAGCTGGCGAACGACGTGATGGAGGCCAACGGCTTCCCCGGCGTCTTCCAGATCGTCATGGGCACGGACGAAGAGATCGGCGAGCGCCTGATCGCCGATCGCCGGCTCCCGCTCATCAGCGCGACCGGGTCGTGCCGGATGGGCCGGCGCGTGGGCGAGGTCGTCGCGGGGCGTCTGGGCAAGTGCCTGCTCGAGCTCGGCGGCAACAACGCCTGCATCGTCACCGAGGACGCCGACATGGAGCTCGCGGCGCGCGGGATCGTCTTCGGCGCCATCGGCACCTGCGGCCAGCGCTGCACCAGCACCCGCCGTCTGATCGCCCACGCCTCCATCGTCGACGACCTCACCGACCGCCTCATCAAGGCGTACCAGAGCGCGACCATCGGCGACCCGCTCGATGAGAACACGCTCGTGGGCCCGCTCGTCAGCGAGCAGTCGGCCGAGGCGTTCCTCGCGGCGCTCGACCAGGCGAAGAAGCAGGGCGGCGAGGTCCTCATCGGCGGCGAAAAACTCGACCGGCCGGGGAATTTCGTGACGCCCGCGATCGTTCGCGCGCCGAAGGGGGAGTTCCCGATCGCGCGGGAAGAGACCTTCGGACCGATTCTTTACGTGTTCGACTACGAGACGCTCGAGGAGGCGATCGACATGCACAACGACGTCGACCAGGGCCTCTCCTCGGCGATCTTTACGGGCGGCGTGCGGTCGGCCGAGCGCTTCCTCTCGCCCGCGGGCTCGGACTGCGGCATCGCGAACGTCAACCTCGGGACGAGCGGCGCGGAGATCGGCGGCGCCTTCGGGGGCGAGAAGGACACCGGCGGCGGGCGCGAATCCGGCTCGGACGCCTGGAAGGCCTACATGCGCCGCCAGACCAACACGATCAACTACGGAGCCGACCTGCCCCTCGCGCAAGGCATCGTCTTCGGGTAAGGGGACCGACCATGAGCGAGCCGGACCCGGTCATCTCGGTTCGTGAGCTCGTCAAGACCTTCGAGGGTCGCACCGTGCTCGACGGCGTGAACCTCGACGTCTACCCGGGCGAGATCATGGTCATCATGGGCGGGTCGGGCTCGGGCAAGTCCACCCTGCTTCGGCACATGATCCGCTCGATGCGCCCGGACTCGGGCGAGGTCCGCCTCTTCGGAAAGAACATCTGCGGCCTGGGCGAGGACGAGATGAACGACGTGCGCCGGCGCTTCGGCGTGCTCTTTCAGTCCGGCGCGCTCTTCAACTCGATGACCGTCGCCGAGAACGTGGCGCTCCCCCTGCGCGAGCACACGAAGCTTGCGCCCGAGGTGATCGACATCCAGGTGAAGATCAAGCTCGAGCTCGTGAACCTGCGCGACGCGGCGGACCAGTACCCGAGCGAGATCTCGGGGGGCATGAAGAAGCGCGCGGGGCTTGCGCGGGCGCTGGCGCTCGATCCCCAGATCATGTTCTACGACGAGCCCTCCGCCGGGCTCGACCCCATCACCAGCTCCGAGATCGACAAACTCATGATCGACCTGACGAAGAAGCTCGGCATGACCAGCGTCGTGGTCACCCACGAGATGGACTCGGCCTTCGCCATCGCCGATCGCATGGCGATGCTGCGCTTCGGCAAGATGCTCACGATCCGCGATCGCGCGTGGTTCGAGCGCCTCAAGAGCGCCAGCGACGAGGAGGCCGGGAGGATGAGCGACGAGGAGCAGATGATCCGCCAGTTCCTCCGCGGGGATTCGGCGGGCGCCGGGCGTTGGAGCAACGGCTCGGGGTATGCTGTCGATCTCCTCGGCGGGGGCGAGTAGCGCCGGGACACACGGAGCCTGAGCATGCCGGCAAACGAAGGAAAGAACGCGGTGAAGGCGGGCGCGTTCGTCATCCTGACGCTCGCCCTCGCGACGACCGCCGTCCTCCTGCTCGCGGGGGTCCCCGAGAAACTCCGGGCGACGACGAACTACGTCGTCGAGTTCGAGCTGAGCGAGGGCGCCGCCGGGCTCGCCCAGGACTCGCCCGTCCGCATCGGCGGTCGCGACGTGGGCCGGGTCACGGGCGTGAGCTTCTCGCGCACGGAAACGGGCGTCGTCACGGGCGTGCTCGTCGATATCGCCGTCAGCGACGACATCGAGCTCTACGAGGGCGCCACCGCGTTCCTGGAGCGACCGCTGCTCGGCTCGGGCGCGGTGCTCAACTTCGAGTCCATCGGCGATCAGCGTTCCGGCGAGACGCTCCCTGAGGGCGCCGTCATCCCGGGCGAGCCGCAGGTGCCGCAGTTCATGGCTCAGGCGGGCTACGGGTCCACTCAGCGTGAGCAACTGCAGAACATCCTCGCCCGCGCCGACTCGCTCTCGGTGGAGCTCGAGGAGGCCGTCGCCGAGGTGCGCGAGGTGGTCGGCGAGGCCCGCGGGCGCTCGAGCGACTGGTTCGATCGGACCGAACAAATCCTTGCCACGGCGCAGGGCGCGGCCGACGAGATGCGCGAGGGCGTCCAGGGCGGGCGGCGTCTGATCGCCTCCCTTCAGGAGAGCGTCGACGACAACCGCCCCGCGGTTGACCAGGCCATCGCGAACATCGAAGCCGCCTCCGCCTCCGCCCGGGAGGCCGTGGCCCACTTCAACGAGGAGACGCTTGCGCTGATGGACGACATGCTCGAGCGTGGCCGCAGCGCTGTCGCCGAGGCGCAGCAGGCCGTCGAGCGCCTGGACGAGGCGGTCGCCTCGGAGCTCCCGGACGTCCGCAAGGCGATCGCCAACGCCCGGCTCGCTTCGGATCAGCTGCGTTTGACCACCGGGGAGGTCCGCCGCGCGCCGTGGCGCCTCCTCTACCGCCCAAGCGAGCGCGAGCTCGAGTTCGAGCTCCTCTATGACGCGGCGCGCTCCTACGCCGACGCGGTCAGCGATCTGCGCGCCGCGAGCGAGACGCTCGAATCGGTCAACCAGTCGGGAACCGCCGAGGCCGGCGCGACCGAGCGCTACGCCCGGGAGATCAGCGAGGCGTTCCGCCGTTACGAGACCGCCGAGGAGCGGTTCCTTGAGCTGCTCTCGGCGAGCACGCCGTAAGGCCTATCGCTTGCGGGTGAAGCGGCGCATCTGGTCCGACCACAGCGCGAACTCCCGCATTGCCTCGCGTTTCTCGCGACCGGGAAGCCTCCTCGGTCCGCCGAAGGCCGTGTCGCGGCGCCACTTCCAGTAGCGCGAGCCGGGACGGTAGCGATCGCGCACGCCGAAGCGGGCGAGCGCCCAGTACCCGCGGATCGTGCGCCAGAGGCTCACGCGGACCCCGCGAACGCGGCGGCGAGAATCTGGTCGGCCGTGGGCTTCTCGGGCAGCCGCTCGAGAGCCCGCTCCACCGCCTTCTCCGCCTCAAGGCGCGTCTGCCCGAGACGAACGAGCGCCTCGACCGCCTGCTCGGCGGATTCATCGAGCCGGCTGGCCGGCTTGGGCTCGGCGATCGAGCCCGGCGCCGGGGCGTCGCCCAGAAACTCGCCGACCTTTCCCGAGAGCTCGGCGATCACGGTCTCCGCCAGGCGCTTGCCGATCTCCGGGAGCGCCCGAAGAGCCGCCGCGTCGTCCTGCTCGATCGCCCGCGCGATGGACTCGGCGGGGATCGTCATCGCGCGCAGCGCCCGCTTGCCGCCGACGCCCTTGACGGTCGTGAAGAGCTCGTAGAAGCGGCGCTCGGCGGGGGAGTCGAACCCGATGAGCCGCGGGCGGAAGCTCGTTCCGCCGCCGATCGGCTCGAGCGCCTCGGTTGTGGTGAGCGTGATCTCCCGGCCGATCCTCGGCGACAGGTCGCGCAGCAGGTACGCCGGGACGGCCACCTCGTAGGCCAGCCCGCCGCCCTGCGGGGCGACGATCGCCGCCGTCGGCGTCAGGTCTTCCAGGATCCCGGTGATGCGGGCGATCATGCGGCGGCGTCCGTCTCCGAGGCGCCGGGCTTCTCGCGGCGCTCGCGCTGAGCATATCCCGGCTCCGGCTCCTTCGGCGCCGGGCCCGTGGGCCAGCCCGTCCACTCGACGTACCGGTCGTGCAGATCCTCGGCGATCTGGGCGGGCGTCATCTCCCTCCGGGGGTACTCGATCACCGGCATCATGCGGAGGCGCGACCGGCTCGGGCGGTAGAGGCTCGACCACGCCGTCCGCGTGCCCGTCGGCGTGCCCTCGATGATCACCGGGAGCACCCTCGCCCCCGTCTGCTTGACGAACGCCCCGATCCCGGCGTGAAAGGGCAGGAGCACCCGCGGCGGTCGCTCGATGTGCGCTTCGGGAAAGAGCCCGAGCACGCCGCCGGAACGCAGATGAGCGATCGCCCGCCGGACGGGCGCCGTCGAGCGGTTCTCCCGATCCACGAAGATCACACCCCCCCACTCCCAGAACGGCTCGAGCGCCGGCAGGCGCATGTCCTCGGCCATCACCCAGCGGATCTCAAAGCCGCACGCCGCCTGAATCAGCAGGGGGTCCACGCCCGCGGTGTGGTTGGACACCACGATCAGGGGGCCTTCTTCGTCTCGTGAGGGAATATTCTCTCGGCCGCCGACGCGGAGACCGTGAACGAGCCGCGCGTAGCCGCGGATGCCGAGCAGCGCCAGCCCGCTCAGGACGTCCCCGCGCGTTGCGAGCGCCCGCACGCGCAGCCCGATCACAATCAGGATCAGCCAGAGCAGCGCGACAAGGAGCCAAAGAGAGAACACGTGCGGATGTTAGCGTCGACTCTCGTTTCTCGCGGGGGCCCTCGCGTTGCCCCGCGCCGCCGCCCGGCGTAGTGTTGACGAGCGCTGCATACCGCGACGTTTTCGCCGGGACGCGAGCCGCCAGACGGCTTCAGCCAAACCGGCTCCCAGAAACTGGCTCTCACAGGGTCAGACGGGGAACACCCAATGCCCAAACGCGACGATATCTCCTCGATCCTCGTGATCGGCTCCGGCCCGATCGTCATCGGACAGGGCTGCGAGTTCGATTACTCGGGAACCCAGGCCTGCAAGGCCCTGCGCGAGGAAGGCTTCCGCGTCGTCCTCGTCAACTCCAACCCCGCCACGATCATGACGGATCCCGAGCTGGCCGACCAGACCTACGTCGAGCCCATCACGCCAAAGGCCATCAGGAAGGTCATCCAGGCGGAGATCGACGCCGGGCGGAAGATCGACGCGCTCCTGCCCACCCTCGGGGGCCAGACCGCCCTCAACGCCGCCTGCGGCCTGTGGGACTCGGGCGACCTCGAGGAGCTCGGCGTCGAGATGATCGGCGCCTCTCGCGAGGCCATCCGCCGCGCCGAGGACCGCCAGGCCTTCAAGCAGGTGTGCGAGAACGTCGGGCTCGAGATGCCCGCCTCACGGGTCGTTCACTCCGTCGAGGAGGCGCACGAGTTCGCCGACGAGATCGGCCTGCCGGCGATCATCCGCCCCGCCTTCACGCTCGGGGGCTCGGGCGGCGGGGTCGCCTACAACCGCGAGGAGTACACCGAGCTCGTCTCCCGCGGCCTCCGCGAGTCGATGATCGGGCAGGTGCAGATCGACGCGTCGGTCCTGGGATGGAAGGAGTTCGAGCTCGAGGTCGTCCGCGACAAGGCGGACAACTGCGTCATCGTCTGCTCCATCGAGAACATCGATCCGATGGGCGTGCACACGGGCGACTCCATCACCGTCGCGCCGGCGCTCACCCTCACCGACCGCCAGTACCAGGAGCTCCGAGACGCCTCCATCGCCATCATCCGCGAGGTCGGCGTCGACACGGGCGGCTCCAACGTCCAGTTCTCCATCGACCCCGACACCGGCAAGGTGCTCGTCGTCGAGATGAACCCGCGCGTCTCGCGCTCCTCGGCGCTCGCGTCAAAGGCCACGGGCTTCCCCATCGCCAAGATCGCCGCGCTTCTGGCCGTCGGGTACACCCTCGACGAGCTCCGCAACGACATCACCGGCACCACCAGCGCCTGCTTTGAGCCGGCGATCGACTACATCGTCACCAAGATGCCGCGATGGACCTTCGAGAAGTTCCCCGAGGCCGACGAGACCCTCACCACGCAGATGAAGTCCGTCGGCGAGGCCATGGCCATCGGGCGCACCTTCAAGGAGAGCTTCCAGAAGGCGATCCGCTCCATGGAGGTCAAGCGCTTCGGCTACGGGCTCGACCGCAACGACAAGTGGCTCGCCCACAAGCGCAAGCTCGAGGCCGGGCAGGTCATCGACGATGAGCCGTGGCCCGTTTCCGAGGAGAAGCTCACGCGCAAGCTCGCCGTGCCCTCCCAGGGGCGTCCCTACTACATCCGCTACGCCTTCAAGCAGGGGTGGTCGATCGAGCGCGTCCACGACCTGACGAGGATCGACCCCTTCTTCCTTGACGAGCTCAAGCAGCTCGTCGAGTTCGAGGACGTTCTCTGCGGCTACCGGGCGCTCGAGGACGTCCCGCGCGAGACGCTCGCCGAGGCCAAACGCCTCGGCTACTCCGACGCCCAGCTCGCCAACCTCTACTTCGGCGAGATCACCGACAGGCGCATCCTCGAGGTCCGCGAGCACCGCAAGAAGCTCGGCATCGAGCCGGTCTACAAGCTCGTCGACACCTGCGCCGCGGAGTTCGAGGCCGTCACGCCCTATTTCTACTCCACCTACGAGCACGCTCACCGCGAGGGCGGGACCGACCGCTTCGACGACGAGGTCCGCGTGTCGGACACGGAGAAGGTCGTCATCTTGGGCGGCGGGCCGAACCGCATCGGGCAGGGCATCGAGTTCGACTACTGCTGCGTTCACGCCGCGTTCGCCGCACGCGACGCCGGGCTTGAGTCGGTGATGATCAACTCCAACCCGGAAACGGTCTCCACCGACTACGACACGAGCGACCTGCTCTTCTTCGAGCCCCTCACGCTCGAGGACGTCCTGAATGTCGTTGAATCACTCGACTCGAACGGCGCCAGGAGCGACCTGGTCAAGGGGCTCATCGTTCAGTTCGGCGGGCAGACGCCGCTCAACCTCGCCGACGGGCTCGAGCAGGCCGGCGCGCCCATCATCGGCACGCCCATCGAATCCATCGACCGCGCGGAGGACCGCGAGCACTTCCGCGAGCTCCTCGAGAAGCTTGATCTCAAGCAGCCCGAGAGCGGCATCGCCACGAGCGTGCCCGAGGCCGTCGAGATCGCCGAGAGGCTGGGCTACCCCGTCCTCGTCCGCCCGAGCTACGTCCTCGGCGGCCGCGGGATGGAGATCTGCTCCAACGAGCGCTCCATGCGGCGCTACATGAACGCCGCCGTCGGCGCCTCGGACCTCACCAACGCCCCGGTGCTCGTCGACAAGTTCCTCGACGGCGCCATCGAGCTCGACATCGACGTCGTCGCCGACTTTGACGCCCACGGGAACGGCCAGGCCGTCGTCTGCGGCGTCATGGAGCACATCGAGCAGGCCGGTGTTCACTCGGGCGATTCCTCCTGCGTCATCCCGCCCTGGAGCGTGCCCGATCGCTTCGTCACGCGCATCAAGGAGATCGCCCGCTCCCTCGCCAAGGAGCTCCGCGTCTGCGGGCTCATGAACGTCCAGCTCGCCATCCGCGCCGGCGAGATCTACATCATCGAGGTCAACCCCCGCGCCTCGCGCACGGCGCCCTTCGTCGGCAAGGCCAACAACACGCCCTGGCCGCGCGTCGCCGCCCTCGCGATGATGGGTCGGACCCTCGAGAGCCAGGGCGTCGGCGAGGTCGACAACCCCGGCGCCTACGCCGTGAAGGCCCCCGTCTTCCCCTTCAAGAAGTTCTCGCGCACCGACTTCGTCCTCGGGCCGGAGATGCGCTCAACCGGCGAGGTCATGGGGCGCGACCGCTCCCTCCCGCTCGCCCTCGCCAAGGCCATGATGGGCGCGGGAACCGAGATCCCGACCAGCGGCTCGGTCTTCCTGAGCATCCGCGACGAAGACAAGAAGGAGGCCGTCGACGTCGCCCGCCGCCTCGGCGCCATGGGCTTCCAGCTCTACTCCACCGGCGGCACCGCCGACGCCCTCGAGCGACAGTCGATCACCGCGACCCGGCTCAAGAAGATCGCCGAGGGCGCGCGCCCCAACGTCCTCGACCTGCTCACCTCGGGCGATCTCGACCTCGTCATCAACACCCCCACCCACACCGGGTACGCCACCGACGAAGGCAAGATCCGCGCCTCGGCCGTGCGCCTCGGCGTGCCCATGATCACCACGATCACCGGGGCCAAGGCGATGGTCAGCGCCATCGAGGCGCTCCGCGCGGGCGACTGGGGCGTCTCCTCGCTGCAATCGGCGCCGACGATCAACGCCGAGGCGAAGAACGCCCCCGAATCCGCCGCCGCGCCCGCGGTCTGACAGCGCCGGCGATCCCGAACCGAGTCAATCGCCGAAGCTGGTGCCGACGCTGCGCGCGGCGCGGATGAGCTTGCTCGTCTCCGGCTCCACGAGCCGCTGCTTGTTGGCGGAGTGGAGGATGTCCACGTCGCGGACCTCGCCCTTGTCCATGACGACAAGCCGCCCCTGCTCGCCCTCCATGAGAAGGTGAACGGCGTGGGAGCCGAGCTTCGTCGCGAGCACGCGGTCGGCGCCGTTGGGCGTGCCGCCGCGGAGGACGTGCCCCAGCACGACGGCGCGGGTCGTGATGCCGGTGCGTTCCTCGATGTCGTCGGCGAGCACCTCGCCCACGCCGCCGAGCTTGATGGGATCGGGCGAATCGTGATCCATCTCGCGAACGGTGCGCTCGCCGCCCCGCGGCCGGGCGCCCTCGGAGACGCAGATGAGGCTGAAGCGCTTGCCGTGCTGGGAGCGATCGCGAACGTAGTCGCAGATCTTCTCGAGGTCGTACTCGATCTCGGGGATCACGATCACGTCCGAGCCGGACGCGACGCCCGAGTGCAGGGCGATCCATCCGGCGTTTCGCCCCATGACCTCGCAGACGATGACGCGGTGATGGCTCATCGCGGTGGTGTGGAGACGGTCGAGGGCCTCCGTGGCGACCTCGACGGCGGTGCTGAAGCCGATGGTGACGTCGGTGCCGACGAGATCGTTGTCGATGGTCTTCGGGACGCCGATGCAGTTGACCCCGAGCTTCACGAAGCCCGAGGCGACGCTCATCGTCCCGTCGCCCCCGATGACGACCAGGGCGTCGATGCCGCGCTTGGCCAGGAGCGAGGCGCACTCCTCGCGCCGGTCCTCGTAGACGGTCTCGCCCCTGGAGTTCTTGCCGACGGCCATCCGGCCCGGATCGCAGGAGGCCGAGGAGCCGAGGAAGGTGCCCCCGTGGGTGAGCACGCCGGAGACGTCGCGCGCCGTCAGCGGTCGCATGCGGTGCTCGACGACCCCGAGAAAAGCGTCCTCGATGCCGATCACCTCGATCCCGTGCTCGTAGATGGCGGTCTTGGCGACGGCTCTGATGGCGGCGTTGAGGCCTGGGCAGTCGCCCCCTCCGGTGAGGACGCCGATCTTCTTGATCTGTGGCATATCGCGGATTCTCTCTCTGGCGTGCGACCCGGCTATTCGGACACAGCTATCATGATTATTCAGTGAGGGCGAGCCGGCAGTATCGCGGAAAGCCGGCCGTTCGACAGGAGGCTCCCCGAGTGTTCTCACAGACCGTTGAATACGCGCTGCGCGCGACGGCGTGCCTCGCGCTCGAGCCCGGTCAGCGGACCCCCTCCGCGGCGCTCGCGGAGCGGACGCAGGTGCCGCCGGATTATCTCGCCAAGGTGCTTCAGCAGCTCTCGGGGGCGGGCCTGATCGAGGGACGCCGGGGCGTCGGCGGCGGCTACCGCCTCACGCGCCCGCCCGAAGAAGTGAAACTGCTCGACGTCATCAACGCCGTCGAGCCGCTCAAGCGGATCAAATCCTGCCCGCTCAACCTCGAGAGCCACGGCCCGAACCTGTGCCCGCTTCATCGGCGCATGGACCGCGCTATCGAGCGCACCATCGAGGTCTTCGAGGGCAGCACGCTCCGAGACCTGCTCTCGGGCGATGAGGGCGATGAGTGGGTCAGCATCCCGCTCTGCGACAAGCGCCAGCAGGTCGGCGTGACCGTCAATCTCACCCGCAGCGACTGAAGAAGCGTCCGAGAAGCGTCGATAACGCTCCCGGCGGGGACAACCCGCGGGAGCTCCGATGCGCCACGCCCTCGTCATCCTGCTCGCGCTCGCCCTGATCGGTTGCGGGAGCGACCCCAACGCGGGGCTCACCCCGCGCGAGGTCCGCGAGCGCTACGCCCGCATGCTCCTCGACGGCGTGGCCCACGGCATGAGCGTGGTGACGGCCGAGTCGGTCGATCCCGAGACGCTCGAGCTGCGCAACGTGCGCCTCGAGAACGGGCAGCAGTATCTCCACGCCGACCGGGCCGAGATCCTCGTTTCCACCGAGCTCAGCGCGGTGTCCCTGCGGCTTTACGGCGTGGTGACCGCGGACCCCAAGAGCGGCCGGCTGGTGTCGATCGAGGGCTTCACGACCGAACCGGTCGCTATCGCCTCGCTGCGCCCGTGAGCGCCGTCGATCGCCCGCCTACCATCGCCTAGGTTCTTCGAGAGGAGCGATGGAAGCGATGGCGATCAGCAAAGATGACGTTCTGGCGGCGCTCAAGACCGTGAAAGACCCGGAGATCCAGCGGGATCTGGTCTCGCTCGGGGCGATCAAGAAGTGCGCGGTCTGCGACGGGACGGTGGGCGTGACCATCGCCTTGCCAACGAAGGGCGCGGAGGCTCGCGAGCGGGTCCGGGCCGAGGCGAAGCGGGCGATCGAGCGCATGGCGGCGGACCGGGGCGAGACGCTCTCGGCGCTGGACGTCGATTTCTCCATGAGCCTCTCGGGGGGCGACAAGCCCGACCCGAAGTCCGAGACGCCCCAGGGCCAGGCGCCGAAGAAGGAGAATGTCTCGCACATCATCGCGGTGGGCGCCGGCAAGGGCGGCGTCGGCAAGAGCACAGTGTCCGCGAACCTCGCGGTCGGCCTCGCCCGCGGTGGTCATTCCGTCGGGCTCCTCGACGGCGACATCTACGGGCCCTCCTGCCCCACGCTCCTCGGGCTGAAGGATCAGGAGCCCAAAACGATGGGCAGCGAGATCCTGCCGTTTACGGCCCACGGGATCCGCACGATGACCATCGGCAAGCTCGTCGATCCCGAGAAGCCGCTCATCTGGCGCGGGCCGATGGCTCACGGCGCGTTCAAGCAGCTCGCCGACCAGACGCGCTGGGGCGAGCTGGACTATCTGATCATCGATCTCCCGCCGGGCACAGGTGACGTGCCGCTGACGATGGCCCAGTCGATGCAGCTCGACGGCGCCGTCATCGTGTGCACGCCGCAGCAGGTGGCCCAGGACGATGCGGTGCGCGCGGTGCGCATGTTCCAGTCGCTCGGGATCGACATCATCGGCGTCGTCGAGAACATGTCCTACTTCATCGGGGACGACGGCAAGGAGTACGACATCTTCGGCCGCGGGGGCGCGGAGATCATGGCCCAGCGCATGGGCCTGCCCTATCTCGGGCCGCTGCCGATCCACATGGAGCTGCGCGAGAACTCGGACTCGGGCGACGCGACCGCGAACTTCACGGGCAACCCGACGCTCAGGGCCGAGCTCGAGAAGCTCGTCGACCAGCTCGAGAAGCAGGTGACGATCGCCAGCCAGCGCCGCGAGAGCAGCGCTCCCTCGCTCTCGATCAGCTAGCCGGCCCCCCGGCTACACTCACCCCATGCCCGAGACCCTGACCCCAGAAGCCGCCGCCGAGAGAGCCGACGCCTTCCGCCGGGACTACGCCGCCGTTCGCGACCAGATCGCCCGCGTCGTCGTCGGGCAGAAAGACATCGTGGCCGGCGTGCTCACCTGCCTCTTCTGCGACGGGCACGCGCTCCTCGAAGGCGTGCCCGGCCTCGGCAAGACGCTCCTCGTCCGCACGCTCGCCCAGGCGCTGAACCTCGACTTCGGGCGCGTGCAGTTCACGCCGGACCTCATGCCCGCCGACGTCACCGGGACGACCGTCGTCGTCGACACCGAGCGCGGCAAGGAGTTCCGCTTCCAGCAGGGGCCGGTGTTCAACCAGATTCTCCTCGCCGACGAGATCAACCGCGCGACGCCCAAGACGCAGTCGGCGCTGCTTGAGGCGATGCAGGAGCGGAGCGTGACGGCCGACGGCGTGACGCACGCGCTCCCGGCCCCCTTCCTCGTCATGGCCACGCAGAACCCGATCGAGCAGGAGGGCACCTACCCGCTGCCCGAGGCGCAGCTCGATCGCTTCATGTTCAAGCTCAACGTCGGCTACGCGTCGCGGGCCGAGCTCGGCGAGATCCTCTCGCGCACCACGGGCGCCCGCCCCGAGGACATCGAGCCGGCGATCGACGCCGAGACGATCATCGCGCACCAGCGCCTCGTCCGGATGGTGGCCATCGCCGATCACGTCCGCGACTACGCCGTACGCCTCACGCTTGCGACCCACCCCGGCGGCGAGTTCGCCACCCCCAACGTCAATCGCTTCGTCCGCATCGGCGCCTCGCCCCGCGGCGCCCAGGCGCTCGTGCTCGCGGCCAAGTGCCGGGCGCTTCTCGAGAAACGCAACGCCGTGAGCACCGACGACGTCAAGGCCGTCGCCCATCACGCCCTCCGGCACCGCATGATCGTCAACTTCGAGGGCCAGGCCGAGGGCGTCACGACCGACGATCTCATCGAGCAGATCGCCGCGACCCTGCCCACTCGCGTCGAGCAGAGCGCCTAGCCGCCGGACCCATCCTTGAGCGCTTCATCGCTCGGCCTGATTTCGACGCCGAGCGTTGAGCGCATCGGCTCCAGGCAGGCGCGATCGTCGCAGACCTGGTAGGTGGCCACGAGCCGCGGGGCGCCCGTGATCGGCTCGCCCGAGAGCTCGACGCGGCAGTCCACGCGGACGCTGCCCTCGTGGACAAACAGCGTGGCCCCCTCCGGCGCCGCCGGGCCCTCGTACGCCTTGCCCGGCGGGTAATCGACCTGCAGGTCATAGCCCATGGCGCCGTCGAGCTCGACCTCGAGACCGACGAGCCCCTCGGCGCCGGGATGGTGGGCGCTGAGGTGGTAGCCGTCGCCGATGCGGAACTCAAGGCTGATCTCGGCGCCCTCGGCCCCGACCTCGAGCTCCGAGTCGCTCGCGAAGATCTCCACCGGGAGCGCGTCGGGCGCGTCCGCGAGCTCCGGCGCCGAGGCGCCCGCGCCGAAGGGGTCGAGAAACCCCGGCTCAACGTGCAGAAGCGCGCGCGTCGCGTTGATGGCGACCAGCGGGTTCTGCGCGATCGTCCGGGAGGTCGCCGCGAGAGCCCGCCCGAACGCTTCCTCTCGACCGAGCTCGCGCAGGTTGTGGAGCATGACGGAGGTCGCGCAGGGCGTCGCGCCGTCGCTTCGGCTGGCGAGGCGGACGATCAGATCGGCCCGATCCGCCGGCGCATCGAACCACCCGCCCTCGGAGCTCGCGAAGATCTCCTCGGCCGCGTCCGCGAGCGTCCGGGCCTCGTCAAGCCAGCGCTCCTCACCCGTCGCGTGCCGCAGCGCGAGCAGCCCGTGGATCATGAACGCGTAGTCCTCGAGGACGGCCGGCGTCTCCGAGCGGCCGCTGCGCCACGTTCGGCGGAGACGGCCGCCCGGCCCGCGCATCTCGCTCAGGATGAACTCGGCGGCGCGCGCGCCGGCTCTGGCGAACGCCGGCTCGGCGAGCGCCGCGGATGTCTCGGCCAGCCCCGCGATCATCAGCCCGTTCCACGAGGCGATGATCTTGTCGTCGGTCCCCGGCTGCTTGCGCTTCGCGCGGACGTCGGCAAGCGCCGCGTTGATGGCGTCGAGGCGGTCCCAGAGCGCCTCGGTCGTCATGCCGAGCCGCTCGGCCAGCGCGTCCGGGTGCGCCGCGAGCTTCAGGACGTTGCGCGGCGGCTCGCTCTCGTGGTGCGGATCCTGGAAGTTCGGCCCCCCATCGACGGCGTAGGCGGCGATCGCCAGCTCGGCGTCCGGGGCCGCAAGCTCGCGCTCCAGTTCTTCGCGCGTCCACAGATAGTTGAGCCCTTCGCGCGCGTCGACCTCCGCGTCCTGCGCGCTGAAGAAGCCCCCCTGCTCGTGCTGCATCTCCCGGACGGCGTACGCGCTCGTGCGGCGGGCGGCGCGGGCGTAGAAGCCGTCGCCGTAGAGGCGAGCAGCCCGGGCGTAGACGCTCGCGAGCTGCCCCTGGTCGTAGAGCATCTTCTCAAAGTGCGGGACGGTCCACGTCGCGTCGACCGAGTAGCGATGGAAGCCGCCCCCGACCTGATCGTTCATCCCCCCCATCGCCATCCGGTCCAGCGTCAGCCGGAGCATCCGATCAGCGTGCTCGCGATCCTCGCCCGACCATCGCTCGCGCGCGTCGAGCAGGAACTCGAGGTTCACCGCCTGCGGGAACTTGGGGGCCGAGGAGAACCCGCCGTTGGTCTGATCGAAGCTCGAGCGGAGCGCCGCAAAGGCCCGCCGCGCCGCCTCATCGGACAGGCGAACCGGCGATCGCTCCGCGGTGAGGTAGCCGCGGATGGCCTCCGTCAGCGACGAGGCCTGCGCCAGAACGTCCTTTCTCTGATTCGTCCAGGCGTTGCTCATCGCGGCGAGCGCCTGCGGGAAGCTCGGCATCCCCGGACGGGGCCGCGGCGGGAAATACGTTCCCCCCCAGTAGGGCTCGAGCCCCGGGTCGGCGTCGCCCCGCGCGCCGGGCGGCGTCAGGAACACGCTCATGGGCCACCCGCCCCGACCCGTCAGGAGCTGGACCGCCGTCATGTAGATCTCATCAACGTCCGGGCGCTCCTCGCGATCGACCTTGACGCAAACGAAGCCCTCGTTCATCGGTCGGGCGATCTCCGGGGTCTCAAAGCACTCGCGCTCCATCACGTGGCACCAGTAGCACGTGGCGTAGCCGACAGAGAGAAAGATGGGGACGCTGCGCTCGCGGGCGGCGGCGAAGGCCTCCTCGCCCCACGGGAACCAGTCGACGGGGTTCCCGGCGTGCTGGAGGAGATACGGGCTGGATTCGCCGGCGAGACGGTTGGCGGGGGCGGTGGACGACATGAGCGGCTCCGGTCGCGTTTCAAGGGATCGTTTCTGGACGATAGCGGGCGGCTCGCCGCCGGCTTGCCGCACGCGCGGATTTGGCTACACTCTTGAATTCTCGCCGGTGGGGACCTGCGGGAATCTCGCGCGATCTCGAGCCACGGAGCCACTGTCATGCCCCGCGAATGCTTTTTCACCGGCAAGCGAACCGCCTTCGGCAAGAAGCGGACCTACCGCGGCCAGAAGATCACCAAGGGCGGCTTCGGCCTCAAGCCCACGGGCATCACCCGCCGCACCTTCAAGCCCAACCTTCAGACCGTCAACGCCCTCGTCGACGGCAAGCCCCAGCGCGTGAAGGCCTCCACCAAGGCCATCCGAGGCGGCCTGGTCGTCAAGCCCCTCAAGCGCAAGTACGGCTACACCCGCCTGCAGAAGCAGGAAGACTGACCGCTCCCCGACAGCTCAGCTCGCGACCGGCGCCCGCTCCCCCGCGGGCGTTGTTTCTGCGCCGGCCCCATCCTCGGGTTTCAGGAACCCCAGGTGCATCGCCGCATGGTCAAGCTGAATCTTCGTCCACTGCTCATGGGAGAGCGCCCCGAGGATCGGCGACTTCGCCTCCATCCGCTCTCCGCCCGTGAGCCGGGCCATCTGCTCGCGCATCTCGCGCAGGCCCTGCTCGAAGGGCACGCTCTCGTCGGGCTCGAGCGCGCTGAAACGCGACGGCAGCTTGAAGCCGGGCCGCGCCTTGATCCTGCCGAGAAACGGCTTGATGAGCCGCCCGGCGATCGCCCAGAGCCCGCCCGTGAAGGGAAAGCCGTCGATCGCGAACCGCAGGAAGCGGGCGAGGTGCTGAAGGTTCTGGCCGGGCGTCCATCCGCCGAGCGCGCGGAGGCGTCCCTCCTGGTGGGCCCGCTCGAGGCGGTCGAGCTCCGCCGCCAGCTCCCGGAACGATGAGAACGAAAGCCGGCGGTAGCCGGCGGGGTAGTGACTCATGGCGATCCTCTAGCTGCGTTGATCCAGCCGCTCCTCGATGCGGAGGAGCGCGTCGCGGATTTCAACGAGCACGGGCGCCGAATCATTCCCCGCCGCGGGCGACTCGACGGGCTCGGCGGCCCGCGCGCCGCCGAAGTCCGTCACCTTGTCGCGCCGGTCCAGCACCTGATCGCGGAACCCACGCGCGTCCTTGATCCCCGTGAGCGAGACGAGCGAGCCGCTCGGCCCCGAGGTCTGCCCCGCGGTCTCCACGCGCAGCCCCTGGATGCCCATCATCCGCATGAGCGGGCCCTGGTAAAGGGCGAGGTCGGTGACCTTGTCAAGCGGGATCGTCTTCTCGATCGTGTTGAGCAGGCCCTTCTTGACGCGCAGGGAGCGCGTGGTCATCTCGCACTCCATCGCGTCGAGGTACCGGCCCATCACCAAGAGCCCGACGACCAGAACGATCGGGATGATCGGGATAAGCACCACCGTCGCCGTGCAGATGAGCAGGGTCGAGGTCAGCCAATAGGTTTTGACCTTCGGATCAAACTCGGCGGTTAACAGAACCGGCGCATCGGCTTCACTCATCTGCTCTCCTCCGGATCAGCCCACCGCCGCCACCACCTTCTGCGCGGCGTCGGCCAGATCGGTCGCGGCCTGCATGGTCGGGATGTCGCTCTTGGCTTCTTCGAGAAGCGCGCGGCCGGCTTCCACGTTCGTTCCTTCCAGACGCACAACGAGCGGGACCTTGAAGCCAACTTCCTTTGCGGCGGCGATGATCGCGCTTGCGATCACGTCGCAGCGCATGATCCCGCCGAAGATGTTGACGAGCACGCCCTTCACCGCGTCATCCGAGAGGATGATCTTGAAGGCCTCGGTGACCGCCTCCTTGGAGGCCGAACCGCCGACGTCCAGGAAGTTCGCCGGCTCCCCGCCCTCGTGCTTGACGATGTCCATCGTCGCCATCGCGAGCCCGGCGCCGTTCACCAGGCACCCGATGTTCCCGTCCAGCGCGATGTAGGACAGGTCGTGCTTCTTCGCTTTGAGCTCCGCGGGGTTCTCCTCCGAGGGGTCGAACATGTCCGCGATCTGCTTCTGGCGGAAGAGCGCGTTGTCGTCGAAGTTGAACTTCGCATCGATCGCGAGGACCTGGCCGTCGGGGTGGCCGTTCGTCGGCGGCGTCACCACGAGCGGGTTGATCTCGGCGAGCGTACAGTCGCGGCTCTCGTAGACCTTGGCAAGGGTGAGCATCATCTTCGCGGCCTGCCCGACCTGCTTGCCCGTGAAGCCGAGCTTGAAGGCCAGACGCCGCGCCTGGTGCGGCTGAAGCCCCATCAGCGGGTGGATCGGCTCCTTGAGGATCGCTTCCGGGTTGCTCTCGGCGACCTGCTCGATCTCGACGCCGCCCTCGGCCGACGCGATGAGCATGTTCCGCCGCGTCGCGCGATCGGTGGTGATCGCGAGGTAGTACTCCTTCTCGATGTCCACGCCCGCGGCGATCAGCAGCTTGGAGACCTCGAGACCCTCCGGCCCGGTCTGCGGGCTCACCATGCGGTTGGAGAGCATGAACTCCGCGGCCTCGGTCGCCTCCGCCGCGGAGCGCACGAGCTTCACGAAGCCGGCCTTCCCGCGCCCGCCCGCGTGGACCTGCGCCTTGACCACGGCGAGCCCGCCGTCGCCGAGCCCGGCTTCGGTCACCGCCCGCTCGTAGGCGGCGGCGGCGGCGGACGCCGACTCGATCACCTCGCCCGGAGGCACCGGCGCGCCGGCCTCGGCCAGCACCTGACGACCCTGATACTCGTGCACCTTCATGCTTCGTCTCCCGCGGCTTGCTGCGATTGGAGACGGAGCATACCCAAAGCCGCCGACACGCACCGGACGCGTCGCGTGGGCCCGCCAACGAAAAACACGACCCTCGCCGGAGCGAAGGTCGCGCGTCGGAGTTCGTGTTGACCGGGGCCCGGCTTACTTGTCGGCGACGTTCAGCGAGCGGCCGCGGGCGCGCTTGCGGTTCATCAGCTTGCGACCATTGCGGGTGCGCATCCGGGCGCGGAAGCCGATGGATCGCTTTCTCTTGATGCGGCTGACGCGCTTCGGGTAATGCATATCGAGCCTCCTGATAAGGCTGGCCGGAAGCGCCGGCCGAGAATCCTGCCGAGGCCCCACCGCCCCGCGCTCGCGACCCCCCGCGGGGTCAAGCCGAACAGAATAGCCCAACAGTCCACACCTGTCACCCCCGATCCCGGACGCGATCAGGTGAAGTGGCATGCGCCGAATCAGCGCGAAGGGTGATCTCGCCCCCGGCGGGTGACGATAGGATGGAAAATCGTTGTACCCCGACGCTGCGGTTCGGCGATCGGCCCGCCTCTCACGGGACGCCGCCGATCCCCGAGCCCCCGCGTCGGTCCACCCGATATCGGGCGCGACGGGTCCCCGCCCCGCGCGCTCGCGGAGCGACCGACCGCATGGACACCCCCACTCTCGAGCGCGCGCAGGATCTGCTCGGCCACCGGTTCTCGGACCTGGATCTCCTCCGCGAAGCCCTCACCCACGCCTCGAGCGCCGCCGAGCGAGTGCGATCAAACGAACGGCTCGAGTTTCTCGGCGACGCCGTGCTCGGGCTCGTGGTCTGCCAGCGCCTCTACGAGCGGTATCCCAATCTGCTCGAGGGCGACATGACCAAGATCAAGTCGGTGGCCGTCTCGCGCCGCACCTGCGCCGCGCTCGCCCAGCGGCTCGGCCTCGACGACCTGCTCAAGCTCGGATCGGGCATGCCCTCCAACGCGGAGATGCCGGCGTCGCTCTCGGCCGCGGTCTTCGAGTCCGTCATCGGCGCGCTCTCTATCGACGGCGGCCTCGCAGCGGCCGAGGCATTCATCGCCCCCCTGCTCGACCCGATCATCGATCAGGCCGCCGCCAGCGGGCACCAGCAGAACTTCAAGTCCGTGCTCCAGCAGTACGCCCAGGAGACCCTCGGCGTCACCCCCTCCTACGCCCTGCTCGATGAGAAGGGACCGGATCACGCCAAGGCGTTCGAGGTGAGCGTGCAGATCGGCGCCCAGCACCACGAGTCGAGCTGGGGCGCCTCAAAGAAGCAGGCCGAGCAGCAGGCGGCCCTCAACGCGTTGCTCGCCCTGGGCGTGGCGGTGCAGACCGAGAGCGGCGAGATCCTGATCGAGGGCGACGGCGCAGCCGGGCGGGCCTAGTTCTCCGCCGATCCGACCTCGCCCGGCCCCTCGAGCACGAGCTCACCCGCCTCGCGGAACCGCGCGCTCCCACGACGGATGCGCGCGTCAAAGAGCGCCTCGCCCAGGGCGCCCGGCGGGACGTATTCGATCGTGCCCGAGAGCGCGTAGGGAACGCGGCCCCCCGGCGGCGGGAGACGCGAGGCGTCGATGGGCGCCGGGAGGCTGAACGTGATCGAGCCCCTCGCCGGCGCGGTGGCCCGCGCCAGCCACTCGCCCGCGTAGGCCCGCTCGCCGTTGATCGACAGCGCGTAGGTCGCCGGACCAAGCGGAAGAGGCTCATCCCCCGCGTTCTCCGCACGAACGAGCAGGCTGATCACCGCGCCGCCGTCGGCCGAACGCCGCATCGAGAGCTCCTCCACCGAGAACTCGGGCGCCGGGTGTGCGCCGCAACCCGAAAGCCCGGCCGCGACCATCAACATGAGCAGGATCCCGCTTCGCATGAGCCGAAGACTACCACCTGAGGCCCGTCAGCGAGATAGGCTCACCCCATGGGCACCTTCCGATCGGACAACAACGCGGGCGTCTGCCCCGAGGCGCTCGAGGCGATGCGCGAGGCGGCCACCGGCTCGGCCGTCGGCTACGGCGACGACGAGTGGACGACCCGCGCGACCCGCGCGATGCGCGAGCTCTTCGGCGCCGAGGTCCACGCCTTCTTCGTCGCCACCGGCACCGCCGCCAACACCCTCGCGATCGCCTCCCTGAGCGAGCCCTGGGAGCGCACGCTCTGCTTCGAGCAGTCGCACCTGAACGATGATGAATCCACCGCGCCCGAACGCATGACCGGGTGCCGGCTCGCCACCATCGAGCCCGCCAAACCCTGGTCGAGCAAGCTCACGGCCCAGGACGTCGAGCGCGCCGCGGCCGGCATGCGAGGCGACGTCCACCAGCCGCAGCCCGGCGTCCTGAGCTTCTCGAACCTGACCGAGCTCGGCGAGGTGTATACAGCAGGCGAGATCCGCGAGCTCGTCGGCGTCGCCCGGAAGCTCGGTTATCGGACGCACATGGACGGCGCCCGCTTCGCCAACGCCGTCGCGGCGCAGATGCGCGCGACGGGCCGCAGCGCCGCCGACGTCGCGCGCTCCCTCACGATCGACGCCGGGATCGACGCGCTCTCCTTCGGCGGGACCAAGAACGGCCTCGCCCTCGGGGAGGCGGTCGTCTTCTTCCCGCAGCGCGACGGCGCCGTCGCCAGCCGCGCCGCCGAGCGACTCCCCTATCTGCGCAAGAGCTTCGGGCATCTGCTCAGCAAGCACCGCTTCGTCACCGCCCCCTTCGCCGCGACGCTCGAGGACGGGAGCTGGATCACGCACGCGGCGCACGCCAACGAGATGGGCCAGCGCCTCGCAAGCGGCGCCCGGGATCTCGGCTACGAGCTCGCCTTCCCCGCCGACGCGAGCGCCGTCTTCCTCCGCCTCTTAGACGCCCAGCACGAGGCGCTCCAGGCCCGCGGGCACGGCTACTACCCCTTCGGCCCCGCGCGATGGAAGGTCTACCGCCTCATGGCGGGATTCGATACGAGGATCGAGGACGTCGACGCGCTGCTCTCGGACCTGGCGGACGTCGCCGGCTCGGCCTCAAGCGCCACGGTTTAGCGGCTTCCTCATCCGCCTCGCTCCCCCACCGCTCCCGCGGCGCTGTACGCTCCCGCTCCCATGAGCGTCGAGATCCACATCGAGAATATGGTCAAGCGCTTCGGCGACGCCGAGGCCGTCGCCGGGCTGAGCCTCGACATCGAGCCCGGCGAGCTCTTCTTCCTCCTCGGTCCCTCCGGCTGCGGCAAAACCACGCTCCTGCGCATGATCGCCGGCCTCGAGAGGCCGACCGCCGGGCGAATCCGCTTCGGCGAGCGCGACGTCACGAATCTCCCGGCGAACAAGCGAAAAATCGGCATGGTCTTCCAGAGCTACGCCCTCTGGCCGCACATGTCGGTCGCCGAAAACGTCGCCTTCGGCCTGAAGGTCCGCAAGATCGCCGCCGCCGAACGCGACGCGCGCGTCCGCGAAGCGCTCGCCGCGGTGCAGATGGAACAGTTCGCCCAGCGCCGGCCGGGTCAGCTCTCGGGCGGTCAGCAGCAGCGCGTCGCGCTCGCGCGGGCGCTCGTGGTCAAACCCGACGTGCTCCTGCTCGACGAGCCGCTCTCGAACCTCGACGCCGCCCTCCGCATCGAGATGCGCCGAGAGATCCGCCGCCTCTGCCGCGAAACCGGGATCACCAGCGTCTACGTCACCCACGACCAGGAAGAGGCGCTGAGTATGGCCGATCGGATGGCCGTGCTCCGGCTCGGCAAGGTCATCCAGCTTGGCACGCCCCGCGACCTCTACACGCATCCCAACTCCCAGTTCGTCGCCGGTTTCCTCGGTGAAAGCAATTTCATCCCCGGCGCCGTCGAATCCGTCGACAACGGACGGGTCATCGTCAAAACACAGGCCGGCACGCTCGTTTCAACCCGTCCATCAACCAAACAATTTAAGCCTGAGAGCACCGTGATCTGCTCGATCCGGCCCGAGGCGGCTGAGTTGAATCACTCCACAGACTCACCCAACGCCAAGGGCGCGACCGTTCTGGACTCACTGTACTTCGGATCGTCCGTGCAGCGCCATCTCGAGCTCGATGGCGGCGTGCATCTGAAGATCTTCGAAGCCAACCCCGAGGCGCACCCTCACGGCAAACAAGTGATCGTCACCGTCGACCCGTCGCAGGTTGTGGTGCTTGATCCGAACGAGAGCTAAGCCGCTGCGGCTGAGGCCGAGGCCAGCGGCAGGCGAAGGGTAAAGACGCTCCCGCGCCCGACCTCGCTCTCGGCCTCGATCGATCCCGCTGATGCCTCGATCAGCTGCCGGCAGATCGCCAGCCCGAGCCCGGAACCAGAGCGATCCCCCTGCTTCTGAAAGCTGACGAACGGCTGAAAGATCCGCTCGAGGCGATCAGGCGGGATGCCCACGCCCGTATCAGCGACCCGGATCTCGACCCGCCGCTCGCTGGTGTTCCACGTGGAACACTCCGCGGTGATTCGAAGCCGACCGCCCTGCGGCATCGCGTGCCGCGCGTTGAGGATCAGGTTCAAGAGCACCTGGTCGAGCGCGGTAGGGGGCGTCGCGACCAGAAGCGACGGATCCACGTCCACCTCGAGCCGAACGCCGTCCTTGGCAAGCGGTCGCGGAAGACACCGGACGGCCCGATCCACGGCGTCCTTCACGCCGGCCGATCCCCCCCGCTGCTCATCGGTCGTCGCGAAGCCCAGGAGCGACTGCGCCATCGCCTGGCACGCCTGGATGCTGGAAACCGTGGACTCGTGAGCGCGCCGGGTCAGTCTGGAGTCCGCCGGAGCGTCCTGCGCCATGCGGGCGTAGTTGAGCGCCGGCGTGAGCAGGTTGTTCATCTCGTGCGCCATCATGCACGCGAGCGAGCCGAGCGTCGCCAGACGCGTCAACGCCACGTCCCGAGACTCGACCTGATCGAGCCCGACCTGCAGATCGTCAAGGTGACGAAGCAGGTCGTCGTGATTGATCGAAGTGGGGGATTCGTGCGGCATGGAACACCGATGAGTGTCATCGGCTGTTCCGAAGCCTGATTTCAGCCCGTCTCATCGATGCAGAGCCAATGGATGGAACGGTCCCCCGCGGGTCGATTCGCGATCGCCGGGCCGACGGCTTGCGGCAGGAAGCGATGCTCGCCGAGCCGGACCGCCGGGATCCATTCAAAGGACAGATGCGACTCACGGCTCGCCGGTGGGTGATCGAGTGAGCCGCCGCCGGCGCGTTCCACGTGGAACACCACCGTCCACTCGTGCTTCAGCCTGCCGCGCTGCACAAACCGGGATTCCCAGACGAGCAGTGGGGGGCCGACCGACACCCCCCACTCGGATTCTTCCTCGAACTCACGAGCCGCGGCGTCGCTCGCCGACTCGCCGGGCTCGACGTGTCCGCCGGGGAGGTAGCAATGCCCGTGACGAACGTCCCGGCAGACCAAGACGTCCCCGCCGCGCAGAAGCAGCCCCCGAGCGAGCACCTCAACGCGATCGGGAGGCAAAAGGCTCATGATCGACACTCCCACCCGCTGATGCGGTACACTGATCCAAACGCACCCGTCGATAAAATATCTTGTCGACTTCTTGGCATGGAGGCTGGCATGGCGCGTTCCAGGCAGACCCGTCGTCTTGGCAGGGGGCTCTCGAGCCTGATGGCCGAACCGGTAGCCGTTGAGCCACCGCAATCGACCGAGCCCACGAAACAGCAGCCCTCGACGGATCCTACCGATTCCCCGCCGCCGAGGCTCGATCGGATCGAACTCGCATCGATTATACCGAACAGTTTCCAACCGCGCAAGCGATTCTCCGACGACTCACTCGACGAGCTCGCCCGATCGATCCGCAGCGCGGGGGTTCTCCAGCCCATCGTGGTGCGCCCCGTCTCCCCGGGCGCCGGCGCTCCCGAGGGCGTCAGGTGGGAGCTGGTGGCGGGCGAGCGACGCTGGCGGGCCGCCGGTCGCGCCGGCCTGGAGCGGATCCCCGCGGTCATCACCGAAGCCACGGATCGTGAGAGCGCCGAACTCGCGCTGGTCGAGAACCTCCAGCGCGAGGATCTCAACCCGGTCGAGCGGGCCCAGGCCCTCCGGCGCCTTCGTGATGACTTCGGCCTGACGCAATCTCAGGTCGCCGAGCAGATCGGCCTCGACCGCGCAACGGTCGCGAATCTCATCCGTCTCACCGAACTCGAGCCCGAGATCCTCGACCTGCTCTCTGAGAAGCGGCTGACCGCGGGGCACGGCAAGGCGCTGCTCGCTCTGGAGCCGGGCGCCGGCCGGATCCGGCTCGCGAAACAAGCCGCCGAGGAAGGATGGAGCGTGCGCCGGCTCGAGGCCGCGAACGTTTCGAATCCCGGCATTGTTCAAAGAAAATCGCCGAGAGAGTCCGAACGAGCGTCCTCGGCGCATCTGCTCTCGCTCGAACGGAAGCTGGGCGATCACCTCGGCGCCAAGCTGAAGATCAGACCGAATCGTGACGGCGCCTCGGGCGTCATCTCTATCACGTACTTCGATCTTGACCACTTTGAGAGCCTGCTTGAGAAGCTCAATTTCCATCGCTCCACCTGATCGACAGAGCTTTTTTGGATCGTGTTTGGTGTGCGTTAGATTCCCCATCATTCTTGTATTTGCCCGCGAGGCTCGCGGTGCTTATATTTATCAACTCTGATTCACTGGACCGAACATCACACGCGGCGCGTTCGCCGCAAGGGACCAACATGATGGCGAAATCCTCACTGGACAAACTCTCAACCGAGCAGCTCGAGGCGGAACTCCGCCGGCGCGAACGCAGCGCGCAGCGCCTTGTAAACAAGCGCGAGCGTCTGCTCTCGCAGATCGCGGATATCGACGCCGAACTCGCTTCCTACGGCTATGAGGCCGGGGAGCTGCCCTCGGGCGGCAACGGACGCCGCGGCGGCGGGCGGAAGCGTCCGAAGAACGAGATGAGTCTCGTCGAGGCGCTCGAGAGGGCCCTCAAGGGCAAGACCATGGGCGTGTCCGAGGCGGCCGACGCGGCTCAGAAGCTCGGCTATCGCAGCTCGTCCGCAAACTTTCGCAATATTGTGAACCAGACGCTGCTCAAGCATCCCGACACCTTCAAGAAGGTCGGGCGCGGGCAGTACACGCTGAAGTAATACCCGCCTCATCTTCCATCGGGTGTTGATTCCGCGTCCGCGGCCGAGCGAGCCGTCGTGGCGCGCATCTGAATGAACATCAGCGCGCCCGCCGCTCCGCCCGCGGCGCAGAGGATGAACGTCCAGCCCCCGAGCCCACTGCTAAAGAGCATCGCGCCGATCACCGGGGCGAGCGAACCGCGGATGCCGGTGAGCACAATGTGCACGCCCATGTAGCTGTTGGCCTGCTCCCGCGGGGCGAAGTCGTGATGGCCGAGGCTCCAGGCGAGCGTCCCGCCGCCCATGCCCGCCCCGACCACGGCCCGCGCCGCGAGCAGCAGGGGGACGCTCTGGAGAAGCACGCCCACCCCGACGAGACCGTTGCCGATCGCAAAGGACCACGCGTGGATCGCGCGGAAGTCCACGATGTGGAGTTTCGCGAGCAGACGCGACCAGAGCGGGATCGCGAGGATCATCATCGCGTTGGGCACGACAGCGGTGATCGCAAGCGACGTCGTGTAGGGCAGATCAAAGAGCTTCGTGACGGCGAGCACGGTCGGTACCTGCGCCGCCAGGTTGGAGGCGCCCATCACCATCTGGGCGATCTGGTACCGGCGATAGTGGGGGTCGTCGCGCAGGACAGCCCACATGGACCTGAGCCCGGGGCGATCGACGTCGGTGCGGCGCTCCTCCCGCAGCGCCGCGACCCGCCCGCGCCATCGCACCCGCGCCATGCTCACGAGCGACACGCTCGCGACCATCGCCGCCAACAGGTAAAACACCCGATACGCCGCCACCTCCCGGCCCGCACGCTCCGCCGCGTCGAGCGTGGCGCCGAGCCCGAGCGTGATAAGAACCAGGCCCGCGGTCATCACGAGCGTGAAGACGCCCCCGGCGCGCGCCCTCGCGTGCCGCGGATAGTTGTTCCGCCACAGATCCGTCCGCCCGGCGAGCATGCCGACGTAAAAGCACCGGGCAGCGACGACGAGCACGACCAGCATCGCCAGGCCCGCCGCGCTCACCGGCGCCAGCGCCGAGAGCGCCACGCACAGGATCAGCCCGAGCTGCATCGCGACGATGAACCGCACGCGGTCGCGCCCGTGCATCAGGCGCGTCCACAGCACGCTCGAAAGCGCCGCGGCGTGCGGCGCCGCCTCGACCAGCGACACCACGAGCGCGCCGGCGTCAAACGCCTTGCTCGCCACGACCCCGACGACTCCCTTGTCCACGCAGGCGATCGCCACCGGGATGAACGCCGCGCTGACGAGCTCGCGCCGGTAGTTCGGGCGCGTCAGCGGCGGAAGCCCCTCCCCGCGAACGACGCGGCCCGGCTTGCCGATCAGAATGGACGGACGTTGCACGCGCGCGCTCCCGGCCCGCGCGACGGGCGCGACACAGAGCGCAGGCCCACGGCGCGGGTGAGGAGTGTAGACGCGCGACGCGTCAGCGCCGTGAACAGGACGCGACGCTCAGACAGCCCGCCTCGACTCAGTACGGCGTGCGCGGACGCATCAGCATCGACGGGCGATCGACGAGCGTCGCGCGAGCCAGATCCTCCCAGAGGGCGCGCAGGTTGGTGTCGAACGTGACCGTGGTCCGGTTCGCGACCTCGGCGTCGGTGTGCGAGAGCGTCGCGAGCTCGGGCGTCGGGTTGCCGCGGTAGTTGTTGGCGCAACCGACCAGCGTCAGACCGGCGAGCGCCAGCGCGCTGGCCGCGGCGCGGCGAAGGGTGCGGTTGGAACGGAAGGGGGCCGGCATGGTGCTCTCCTTGATGCGTCGCGGCGGGCGGCTCCCGCGGCAGAGTGGTCTCGGTGCTGGGAGGTTCAACCGTGATTTTGTCCGTTCGGCGCCGGGGCGTCAACCGGGCTCGCTTTGGCCTCGCGGGCGCGCTTCTGAAAAACAACGAGAAGCGTTCGCCTTCGGCTCCGGGCGGGTGTATCTTCCTCGCAAAGAAGGTTTCGCTCTTTCGAGCGGCTCGGGTCGAGCGTCATGTTCGAACCTTTGTACGCGAAACGGGAGCCCGCGAACGCTGCGCGACGGTCAAGCCTCCGACGAGTGGAAGGCCCGGTTGCGGCGGCGAGGCGCCCACCTGGTCTGGAGGGTTCGAACACCCCCCTCACCGCCCGAGTCGATTGCAGGTCGCGAGCCTTCTTTTTTTATGCGCCCGTCGCGACGCCGTAGGATTCTCCCATGACTTCCGCCAACGGACAGCCCCACGGACACAGCGACGGGGCGAGCGAGCCGACCGCGTCGCTCGTCAAGCGTCTCGCCGCATCGCCCGGCGCCGGCGCGACGATCCAGCGCGTCGGCGCGCCCGCGCTCCCCGAAGCCAGCACGCTCGCGGCGTTGATCGAATCGCTCCGCCGGATCGTCTTCCCGGGCGTCTTTGAGGCGCCCCCGGCCGATGAGGCCGAGCTCGAGCGTCGCCTCGGCGTCGAACTCGAGCACGCCGAGCGACTCGCGCTCGAGGCGCTCGCCGCCGCGTACCGATGCTTCGACGATGAGGATTGCAAGGCAAGGGCCCGCGAGGCGACCGCGGCGCTGCTCGAGGCGCTTCCGGAGCTCCGGGCGGCGATGGCGCTCGACGTGCAGGCCGCCTACGACGGCGACCCGGCCGCCGAGTGCGTCGAGGAAATCATCGCCAGCTACCCCGGCGTCGAGGCGGTGTTCGCCTATCGCGTCGCGCGCGTGCTCGACGCCCACGGCGTCCCCATGGCGCCCAGGATGATCTGCGAGCAGGCGCACGCGCGGACGGGCGTGGACATCCACCCCGGCGCGAAGATCGGCAAGAGCTTCTTCATCGACCACGGAGCGGGCGTCGTCATCGGACAGACGACCGTCGTCGGCGACGGCGTCAAGCTCTACCAGGGCGTCACCCTCGGCGCCAAGAGCTTTCCCGTCGACGAGCGCGGCGAGCTCATCCGCGGGCACAAACGCCACCCGACCCTCGGCGACCGCGTCACCGTCTACGCCGGGGCCGTCGTCCTCGGGGGCGACACCGTGATCGGCGACGACTGCGTGATCTCAGGCGGCGTGTGCGTCACCGAGAGCGTCCCACCGGGCCGGATCGTCCGCCAGAAGCAGCCGGAGCTGATCGTGCGAGAGATGCGCCCGGCGGACGCGTCCGCTTCTCGGACCTGAACCTGCGCGGGACCTCGCGGCTGGCGACGCCCGATAGCCGACGCCCGCGCGCCTATCGCGCCTCGAGGCCGTGAGTCGCGCCGGAAGAGAACCGACAACTAAAACGCCCGAGACGACCCCGCACGACGCGAGCACCGCGCTCGCGGGGCGTCCGCGGGCGAGGAGGTTCTCATGAGGTCCCTGATGCGAACGCGACGCGCGACGCGCCGGGCGTTCACGCTCATCGAGGCGCTGATCGCCTCCGCCGTGCTCTCGATCACGGTGCTCGCGATCGGATCCGCGATCGGCGCCGCGCAGAAGTCCAGCCACGAGGGACAAAAGGCCGTCCTGGGCGCGATGCTCTGCGGCGACTACCTGAGCGAACTGATGACCCTCCCCTATGACGATATCGAGGCGCGCAGCGGCGAGATCCTCGTCTTCGGCGAGGTCGTGACGCTCGACGGCGCCCCATACCCGCAAGCCTACTGGCCCCTCGGACGCGCCCTGGCGGCGACCGAGGAGATGCTCGAGATTCCCGAAACCGGCGTGCGAGTCCGCGGGCTGCGCATCGAGGTGATGGCCTTCGACGAGCGCCGCGTGGTGGCGCGAGCCGAGATGTTCCTGCCGGAGCCCGCCGAATCATGATCAGCCGCCCGCCCACCTGGACCGCGCGCCGCGGGCTGACGCTCATCGAGCTGACGCTCGCGATGGCGATCACGATCATCATCGGCGGCGGCCTGGCCTCTGTGCTCGCGATGGTCTCGCAGGTCAGCGCTCACGAGCGCGACACGCGCACCGGCGCCCTGCGCGCCCACGCCGCGCAGATCCGCATGCACGCCTACATCGACACCGCGCTGTGCGTGCTGCAGACCAACGACTCGGGCGAGTTCGCCCTGTGGCTCGAGGACGCCAACGGCTCGAACACCGTGAACCTCACCGAGCTGCGCGTGTTCTGGGTCGAAGACGACGGGCGCGTGCGCTGCGAGCGCGTCGCGGTCCCCGAGAGCTGGACGCCCGCCCAGGTCGATCTCTACAACGTCGCGCTCCCCGCCGCGACCGACTTCTTCAACGCGATGCGCACCCAGCGCAAGGCGGGCATGACGACCTCCGTCGTGATCGTCGACGGCGTCACCGGCGCCGCGATCGAGTTCGACGACGCGGTCCCCCAGAGCGAGGACCGCTTCCGATTCCGGTTCACCCAGTCCTTCAACAGCGGCGCGGCGACCGAGAGCCTGATCGCCCTGCCGCTCGCCAACCACGAGGCTCCGGAGCTTTGACCATGACCACCAGCCGACCCGTTCCGATCACACCGATCGCTCGCCCGAAGCGCCGCGGCATCGCGCTGCTCCTGGTCATGGTGACGCTCGCCACCGCGACCGTCCTGACGACGTCCTTCCTGATCAGCCGCGAGAACTCGCCGGACATCGGCCTGATGGCCGAGCGCCGCGTCGCCAGCGAGTGGTCCTGCAAGAGCGCGATGGACGTGGCGATCGCGATGATGCAGACCGAAACCGACTGGCGCGCGATCGCCAACAGCGGCCTCCTGATCGACTCGATGCCCCACCTGGGCGCCGAGGTCAACGTGGCCGTCACCGATCTCGATGGCGGGACCGTCGACGATGACGACCGCCACGTCGTGATGACGGTGATGGCGACGGTCGAGGGCGTCGAGACGGTGACGCAGCGCGTCCTGTCGGTGCGCCCGGACGGCACCTACGAGGACGCCCTGGACCCCGAGCTCCGCGAGTTCGGCGTCTACGCCACCCGCAGCGTCGATATCGACAGCTCGTCGCGCATCGGCCTGTGGCCGCTGAGCCCGAGCGTGCGCGCCGGCGACAGCGGCAAGATCGGCATCGGCTTCGACAGCGCGTCGGGCTTCTCGGCCGGGAGCGGCTCGCTGCCCTCGAGCGGCACGGTCTTCCTGCCGCCGAACCCGAGCCTGTCCCTGGAATCGGCCGTCTCGAGCGGCGGCTCCAAGCACACCAGCCTGCCCGTTGAGGTCTGGTCAACGACCGCGGAACGCCCGGCCTCGATGCTCAGCGGGCTGATCCCCATCCCGGTCGATGTCGAGATCGAAGCGAACGCCACGATCCCCTCGGCGGACTACCGGCGCCGGGTGGACGTTGAGGATGGCGCCGTGATGACCCTCGACGGAGAACACGGCGGCTTTGTCTTTGGAACCACCGGCGACTCGGACACCGGGCTGTACGTCAAGCACGGATCGACGCTGCGCATCGTCAGCGACGTCGAGATCACGGCGCTCGGTCGCCTGATGATCGACGACGGCGCGATCGAGTTGGCCGACGGCGCCACGCTCACGGTCTACCACGACAGCGACATCCACCTGAGGGATGCGATCGTCGGGGCCGATCCGGCGCTCAAGAGCGTCTCGAGCCGCACCCCGGACGACCTGACCGCCTACGCCGACCCGCGACGCATCCGCTTCATCCAGCTCAACGAGACGCCCGATATCTCGGAAGACTCGATCGAGATCGAGGACCGCTCGATCGTCGTCGGCTCCTTCCACAGCCCGATGTCCCGCGCGCGGATCCACCAAGCCTCCGTCGTGGCCGGCCGCATGACCGCGGGCGAGCTGAGACTTGAAGACCACGGCGAGCTGATGCTGGACCCGATCTTCGATAACAAGCTGGGGATCACCGAGGCATCGAGCCCGCTCTATGACGAGGACGGCGACCCGATCCCCGGGCTGGCCGACGCCCTGGCGGGCACGTCCGACGCGGAGGGCTTCGCCTCGGCCCTGAGCCGCATCCTGGCGGAGCTGCCCCCGCTCACGCCCCCGGCGCCGGACGGGGGCAAAGCCGGCCCGACGCCGCGCTTCGGCGAGCGCGTCACGACCCTGCGCGACTGGCCCGTCCTGGTCCGCGTGCAGGAGACCCCCGCCGGCCAGGCGCCCGTGGACGCCATCTTCGTCGCCATCCAGGACGGCGCGATCGCCAGCGAGATGGGCTCGACGGTCGACAAGGCCTCCGGCGGCGGCGCCGAGGGCGGCGGCGGCGGCGGGAAGCCCTCCGTGATCAACGACGTCCTGAGCGCGGTGCTCGGCGGCGGATGATGCGCTTCCGGCCCTCGACTCGCGGCTTCACGCTCGTCAACCTGATGACGAGCGTCGCCGTCATCGCCGTACTCGCCGGCGTGACGATAGTGTCCCTCGCGCCCGACGACC
>CAZXGT010000010.1:0-3487 GCA_964639935.1 uncultured Phycisphaeraceae bacterium | reverse complement strand
GCCGTCATCGCCGTACTCGCCGGCGTGACGATAGTGTCCCTCGCGCCCGACGACCGCGCCCGCGTCGTCGGGGCGGCGCAGATGATCGCCTCGGACCTCGAGTACACGCAGGCACTGAGCCTCGCGGACCCGGACCGCCCGGCGGTCCTGCGCGTCGACGCCGCCGAGGACGGCTACTGGATCGCTCGCGTCGCAACCGCTGAAACGCCCGTCGAGGACCCGAGCGGGAACCCGGCCATCGTCATCCTCGGGCAGGGCGACGCCCGGACCTTCGCCGGCGTCGATCTCCAGATCCTCTCCGGCGCCACCGACGGCTGGGTGGAGTTCGACGCCTTCGGCCGCCTCGCCGAGCTCGACGACGCGGTGCTGAGCGTCTCCCAGGGCGGCGAGGCGAGGCTCATCCGCGTCTCGGCGAGCACCGGGTTCGTGGAGATCACAAACCCCTGACGCCCGCCCCTCGCCGCCACCGACATCCAGTTGGTCTTCGTTCGGATCAGCGGTATTCTCGGGCGATGCCCCGGCGACGGAGCCACTACGAGCGCGCCTTTGAGGCCTATCTGCACGACCGCCGGGCGCCCTTCGCGCTCCTGGCCGACGCCCGACGGGTGATGATGGGCGAGGGCGAGCGGCTCCCGGGGCCGGCGCTCTCGCCGCCCGAGGCCGAGCGCCTCTCGCGCCTCGGCGTCAGGACCGAGGGACGGCGGACGCTCAAGAGTTTCGATCTGATGATCTACAGCGATCGAGCGCACCGACTGCTCGATGTCAAGGGGCGGAAGGTCTCGGCGAACCTCGAGACAAACGCCTCCCCCCGCCTCGAGAACTGGGTGACCGAGGACGACGTCGAGTCGCTCCTGATCTGGGAGACGCTCTTTGGCGACGGCTACGAGGCGGCGTTCGCGTTCGTCTACTGGTGCGAGAGCCGCCCGCCGAGAGGGCTCTTCGACGACGTCTTCGAGCATCACGGTCGCTGGTACGGGGTGCGGGCGGCGACGCTCAGCGACTACCGCGCCGCGATGCGTCAGCGCAGCGCCCGCTGGCGCACGGTGCATGTCGCCCAGGACGCCTTCGAGCGCCTGAGCCGCCCGCTCTTTGGCGCCTAAAAGGCCCCCGAAGCGCCGCGAGCGCCGAACTTCATGCTTTACAGGTGAGGAGGGGGGTCGTATCGTCAGCGCGCTATGATCAAGCACTCGCGAGCGTTTCTCACGGCCGCCGCGGCACTCGCCGTCGCGAGCCTCGCCTCGGCGCAGGGGGCGCCGCCCCCGCCCATCGGGGACATCCCCAAGCCGCCGGCGGCGCTCTATTACGGCTTGGCGTTCATCCTGCTCGCGGCGACAATTCTGATCAGCATCATGCCCTCAAAGCGACGCGAGCAGCAATGATCCGCCCGCCCTCGCACCGAGGCGCCCCACAGGGAGATTGACATGAAGACCACCCGACGAGCCCCCGCCCGAGCGGCGTGGATCGCCATCGGCGCGGCCGCCGGCCTCGCGATCGTCGCCGCGCCCCCGGGAGCGAGCGCCCAGCGCGACGCCCGCGCCCGAGCGGAGTACACGCTCGTCGCCGGACGCGTGCAGGGCGCCACCGAGCAGATCCTCTACGTGCTCGACGGCGTCAACCAGGAGCTCGCGGCGCTCCGCTGGGACCGCTCCAACAAGACGCTGGCCCCCGTCGGCTACCGCGACCTCCGCGCCGACGCCGCCCGCGGAGCGGGAGGCGGGCGATGAAGAACCACACCCAAAGCGAGGCAAGAGGCTGGCTCGAGGGCGCGATGTACGCGGCCGCGGCGGCCATCGCCGTCGTCGCCCTCGGGCGCCTGGCCCCGAGCGAGCCCCCCGCGCCCGCGATCGCCGAGGCCGGGATGGTCTCCAAAACCGCCGAGATGACCCTCATCACCTTCGCCTCGGGCGTGGGCGATGAGGACTACGTCGCCGTGCTCGACCAGCGCGGCGGGAACGTCATCGTCTACGAGGGCAACCGCTGGCGCGGGCTCGAGCTCCAAGAGGTCGCCAGCGTCGATGAGCTGATGGACCGCGTCCGCGCGGCCGGACCGCCCAGCCGCCGGTAACCCCTCGATCGTCGCCCGGGGCGCGGTACACTTCGCCGACCGAATCTCGCGTCCTCACTCCCGCCGGGCGCCGGGCCCCGGCGGGACGGCTCCCCCTTGTCCGGCGTCATGACGAACGCGGCGCTCGCGCGGTGCGCGCGCCGGGTCTGGACGCGAGATGTCGATCTTTCCCCTCCCGCAGTTCGAGGCGGACCTCGAGGAATATCAGAACCAGAAGCGAGCCGAGGCCGAGGCGGCAAGGCCCGATTCGATGGTCGTGCGCTTCGGGCGGATGCGCCTCATCGGCGAGTACCCCTGGGACGGCGACCTCAAGCCCGGGTGCGGATCGAAGATGGTCGTCCGCACCCACCGCGGGGTCGAGCTCGCCGAGATGCTCACGAGCACCTGCCCCAACGCCGGCTGCGGCAAGAGCGTCACCCGCCAGCAGATGCTCGACTACATCGAGGCCTCGGGAGGCAAGGACTACCCCTTCCATCCCGACGGCAAGGTCCTCCGGCTCGCCACGCCCGAGGATATGAGAACGCAGCAGGAGCTCGAGGCCTCCATCCCCGATCTCGTCCGCTCCACGCGCCAGCTCGCCAGGGAGCTCGGGCTCGCGATGAAGATCGTCGACGCCGACCCGATCCTGGGCGGCGAGCGCCTCACCTTCTACTTCACCGCCGACGACCGGGTGGACTTCCGCGAGCTCGTCCGCCTGCTCGCAGAGCGGCACAAGACGCGCGTCGAGCTCCGCCAGATCGGCGCCCGCGACGAGGCCCGGCTCACCGCCGACTACGAGCGCTGCGGCCAGCATTGCTGCTGCAAGCAGTTCCTCAAGGTGCTCAAGCCCGTCTCGATCAAGAGCGCCAAGGAGCAGAAGGCGACGCTCGATCCGCTCAAGATCTCCGGACGCTGCGGGCGGCTCATGTGCTGCCTCCGCTACGAGGATCAGACCTACAAGGAGCTCCGCCAGCGCCTGCCCAGACGACGGAGCCGCGTCGGCACCCCCGACGGCCCGGGCGTGGTGCTCCAGACGCAGACGCTCACCCAGATCGTCCTCGTCGAGCTCGAGCGCTCCGGCGAGCGCGGGGCGTGGCCCGTCGAGGAGCTCATCGACCCGGCCGAGGCCGAGCGCCTCCTCGCCCGCCCCGAGCCCGCCAGGCCTCAGCGCGGGCGGGCCGAACCCAAGAAGAAAAAGCGCAAGCGCGGCGACGCGCCCGACGCCCGCAAGCAAGACGGCGGCGCCGGCGAGAGCGAGGCCGGGAGCGCGACGAACGCCGAGCCGAGAAAAAGGCGTCGCCGACGGCGCGGGCGACGGCGACGCGGGCGCGGCGGGAACCCGCCCGAGAGCGGCGGGGCCGACAGCTAGCCGGCGGGCACGCCCGGGCGCCTCTGGCTAAGGTGTCCGCGTGAGCGACGAAGCGAATCGCCAGAGCGAGCCGG
>CAZXGT010000009.1:5291-43628 GCA_964639935.1 uncultured Phycisphaeraceae bacterium | reverse complement strand
TCTGGCTGCGACCCAGATCCTCGTTCCGCGTGCTGAGATACACGATCTGCGAGAGTTCAGCTGGCGCGCTCGGCCCGCTCCTCAGACCGGGTTCCATTGCCTCGATGCTCTTCTTCCTGCACGAAGCAGGGTTCGCTAAGGTTTCGGTCCGCGCCGAGACTCGACGCCCAGACGCAGACCGCTCGCAATATCAAAAGAGGGACAACGGCATGATCGTCTCAGGGATCGAGTTCCCCGACGGAAACGCCCTCGAGCTTCTCGTCCGCCTGAGCGTCGCGCAGCCCCTGCCGGCCGTCATCGTCACCGATCACGCCTCCCTGAAGCTCGTCGAACGAGCCGCCGAGGACACGGTGATGGCCTACATCGTCACGCCGGTCCAGCCCGAAACCCTCCGGGCCGCCCTCGTTCTTGCCCGGGAGCGACACCGCCAGATCGTCGAGCTCGAGCGCGAAGTCAGCGGCCTCCGCCAGGCCCTGCAGGATCGCAAGGTCATCGAGCGCGCCAAGGGAATCCTGATGGCGCGAGAGGGCAAAACCGAGGCGGAAGCGTTCCAGCGGCTGCGCGACGAGGCGCAGCGAACGCGAAAAAGAATTGTTCAGGTCGCCGAGTGCCTGCTGGCCTCCGAGAGCGCGCCCTAGAAGCGCGCTCCGCCGCGGGATTCCGTGTCGCATCACGAGCTCCGGATACGGGGTTGAGCCCGGCGGCGTCGGCGGGCCCCGTGAGAATCGTTTGATCCAGCCAGCATCGTCGGTGGAAACAAGTTTATCCGCCTCTGGAAGCCGGTGTCGGCATTCTTGCCCATTTTCTCCCGTGCAGACCGAGCTATCCGCAGCTCAGGAAGCCCGCCCGGGGGCCGACAAGATCGCGCGATGAAAACGCCCCCGCGCACGCCACCACCCGCTTCCCCCCCGCCTCAGCGCTCGCTCTCTCACCCAACCGCCAGACCGCGTCCGCCGCGGCCCCGGGCGAAAGCGTCCCCACGACCCACGCCTCCGCCGCCGAAGCCGAAGCCCGCCGGACGCCCGCCTCCGCGAGCGCCCGCTCGATCTCCGCGGACCCCTTCCCGGGCGGACCGTCGGGCATCACCACCGCCGCCGTCTCAAAGGGCTCGACTCGCCGGGCGTGCGCGATCGCCTCACGCGCCGCCGAAAGACCGATGAACCGATCCCACCGCGACGCCGAAAGCGGCGTCCGTTCCTCTCCGGCAAGCGTCGACGCAAGGTCGCGCCTGCCCGCCTCAAACGCCCCCTTCACCCCCTCGCGCTCCGCGATCCGCCGGCGCCGCTCCAGCCACCGCGCCGACGCCGCCTCAAGCTCCCCCTCCGGCGCGTACCGGTAAGCGACCACCCCCTCGTTGCGCACCAGCCGGCGCACGATCCGCCCCGCGTCGCGCCCCGCCGCCGTCTTGCGATGCAGCACCCGAAGCCGCCCGTCGTGAACGATCCGACCGCCCCGCGCGATCAGCCTCGCGCACAGGTCGTACTCCTCGGCATAGAACACGAACCCCGCGTCGTACCCCCCCACGTCCAGAAAAGCCTCACGCCGAACCGCCGCGCCGCACCCGACGATGACCTCGGGCAGCCCGCCCACCTCGTGCGAGCCGTCCGGGAGCAGGATCTCCCCGCCGATCGCCAGCGCGTCTTCCGGCGCCGCCGCCAGCATCTCGAGAAACCCGCCGTCGAGCGGCGCGGAGTCGTCGTCGAGCATCACGAGCCACTCGCCCCGCGCCGCCTCCGCCCCCGCGTTCCGCCCCGCCGCGCCCGCGTTCGCCTCAAGCCGGACGAGCCGCGCCTCCATCGCTCCCACCCGCCGCGGGACGCTCGCCGGCGGATCCGACGCGTTGTCCACCACGACCAGCTCGCACCCCTCGAGCGGCAGCCTCGCGATCGCATCGAGCGTCTCGCGCAGATCCGCCGCCCGGTTCCGCGTCAAAATGAGCAGCGTCGCGAGCACGTCACGCGATGCCCGGCGCCGGCGCGACGCGCACGGGGCGCGTCCGCACCGCCAGGCGCCCGTCGTCGATCATCCCGAGCCGCTCGAGCAGCGCCGGCGCGCCCACCGCCTCGTTGCCCGCCATCCGGCTCGCCACCGCCGACGCCGCCGCGCCGATGAACCCCGCCTCGATCGCCCCCGCCCCCGCCGCCATCGCGAGCGTCATCGCCGCCAGCATCGCGTCGCCGCAGCCGAGCGCGTCGATCGGATAGGTCTCGAGCGACGGGATGTGCTCGCCCGACACGCGCGAGCTCCACTCCGCGCTCCCGGCCTCGCCCGTCCGCTGGAAGATCACCACGCCCCCATCGGCGAGCGTCGTCGCCACGCGCCGCGCGCCCGTCATTTCCATGAGCTTCCACACCACCGCGTTGAGCGACGAGTCGTGGTCGCCCGTCGCGTCGCGCAGCTCGATCTCCGTCGGCGCCAGAACGTCCGCCTCCCGCATCGCCGTCAGCGACGTCCGCCGCCCCGACACATCGCCCGCCAGCACGCCCGCCGCCGGCCGAAGCAGCACCGTCAGCTCCTCGCACGTGCGCCGCGTCAGCATCCCGTGCCCGAAATCCGTCACCACCGCCGCGTCCACCCCGCCCGCCGATTCCTCCGCGCAGATCGAAAGCAGCTCGCGCCGCCGCGCCGAATCAAGCGTCACCGGCGCCACACAATCAAGCTTCATCACCTTCGCGTCGCCCACGAGAAACCGCTGCTTCTCGAGCATCGGCGCCTCGCACGCCACGCTCCGCACGCGCACGCCCTCGCTCTCCATCCGCTCGCGAAAGGCCTCCGCCTGCACCGTGTTCGGGAGCGCGGTCACGAGCGTCGGGCTCGCGCCGAGCGCCGCCGCGTGCCGCGCCAGCACCGCCGCCCCGCCGTCGAAGCTCGCCCGCTCGAGAGGACGGAGCGAAAGGCACGCCGCCTCCGCCGCGACCTCCGGGCGATCGCACGCCACATAGGTGTCGATGATCGTCTCGCCCACGAACAGCGCCCGCCGGCGCGCCATCCGCCGGATCACCGGCTCGAGCGCGCCGCGCGACAGATCGTGCACCTCCCGGAGCCGCCGCAGCGCCTCGAACCGCGGGTCCGCCTCCACCCGATCCGACGCCTCCCCCGTCATCGCCCCGATCAGCGCCGTCGACGAGAACACAATGTCCCCCGACGTGAACACCACCCGCCCGCCGTGCCGCTCCACCGCCGCGCGCTCCGCCGCGAACCGCGGATCGTCATTCGATTCATACTCGCGGCCCTTGACGTACACATCAGGACGCACCCGCTCGAGCAGCGCCTCAGCCGTCGCGTCGGGGTTCACCGCCACCCAATCGACAAACCCCAGCGCCGCGAGATTCTCCGCCCGGAGCGTCTCGTTAAAGAGCGGGCGCCCGTCGCCCTTCTTGACCATCGGGTCCGCCGTGATCGAAACCAGCAGCACGTCCCCTTCCTTCGCCGCCTGCTTGAGATGCCGCACGTGCCCCGGGTGGATCAGGTCAAAGCACCCGTGGCATTGCACGACGCTCCGGCCCTCCCGCCGCGCGGCCTCGCGGACGCGCAGCAGTTCCTCGATCGAAAGACGCTTGTTCTCGGGGCCGCTCATAAAGCGTGTATCGGCGCCGCCGACCGATCCGCTGGAATCGCCCCGCACGCTCCAGCCGCCCCAAGCTCCGCGAGCGCCGCACCCTCGGCCGGGGGTCGCCCGCCCGCCGCGTCCACCACGCCCCGCCGCCACAGCCACCGCTTCGCCGGGAGCCACCCGCACGCCATCGCCTCGATCGCCGCATCAGAGAGCCCGTCGCCCGGCGCCCGATCAAGCTCGAGCATCGCCGCCGCCGAACGCCGCGCGTCGCGGGCCTCGCTCTCGATCTGGCCCTCGAAATGACCGAGCCGGCCCGGATCGAGCGGGCTGAACCCGAGCAGCTCCTGCACAAACCCAAGCGAGCGCCGCGCGTAGGCGACCGCCGACCGCCCGAGCCGATACTCCCGCCGCATCAGCGACCGCGCGTCGTACCGATGATCGTGCGTCGCCGCCGCCCCCGGCGCCGCGACAATCGCCGCGCCGCACTCGCGCTGCAGACGCCACGCCATCTCGATGTCGTCATACCCGTACTCAAACGGAAGATCGTGAAACCCGCCGACGCGAAGCGCCGCCTCGGTTGGCATCGACATGTTCAGCCCGTAGCACCGCCGCCAGCCCCGCGCCGGATCAAGCGGCTCCCGCTGCTCGACGTCGAAGAACGCCAGCTCACCGCGCCGCACGAGCTCATCCATCGCCGTCGGCTTCTCCCGCGCCGTCCACGGCGCCGCGCCCGCCGCCACCGCGCACCCGCCCGCCCGCTCGTGCGCCTCGATGTGCCGCTCGACAAGCTCCGACGCCGGACGCACGTCGTCATTCATCGAGAGAAACACCTCGCCGCCGGCCGCGCGAAGCAGCGCCGCGCGCACAGGGATGTACCCGCTCCGCTCGAACGTCAAGACGCGCAAGGCGCCGCCCAGCCCGCTCGCGTCCCGCACCGCCCGCGCCTCGTCCGCGCTCCCGCCGTCGAGCCCGACGAGCACCTCCGCCGGCGCCATGGTTTGCGCCGCCAGGCCCTCCAGGCAACGCAACAGCTTCTCAGGCCTCCCGAAGCTCGGAATGCCGATCGAGACGCGCACGCTCAGCCCTCAGCCAGCGCCGCAAAGCGCGACCGCGCGTGCTCGAGCAGACGCCGCGCGAACGCCTCGTAGGTGTACCGCTCCCCGATCCGCCGAGCGAGCTCGCCCGAACGCTCGGCGCGCCACGCGTCGTCCGTCACCGCCCGCTCGAGCGCCGCCTCGAGCGTCGCCTCGTCGGTGAACGTCATGCCCGCAACGTCCGGCAGCAGCCGCGTCGCGTCATACAGCGCGAGATCCGCCTCATCGAACCGGATCGCCGGTGGGCAGCCCTCGGGCTGCACAAGCTCGTCCGCGTCCGTGTCGCCCAGCGCCCGCCGGATCGCCGCGAGCCGCTCGGCGTCCTCGCTCCCCTCGCACCGGAAGACGCGCCGCCCGTCCTCGAGCGTCCGGACCGCTTCAGCGCCGCGATCGAGCGCCCCAAGCGCCGCCGAGTGCGTCACGCGAGACAACGCGTCGCGGAAGAAGAACGAGATCGGCAGCCCGCCCGAGAGCCCGCACTCGAGCACCCGCTGATGCGTGAGCGTCCGAAGATCCACGTGCAGGGTCGCCGCGGCGCTCGCGTACCCCGCGCGAAGCTCCTCCCCGTGCGCCAGCGCCGGCGCGGCGTGCTCGCCGAGATCGCTCAGCTCCCAGTGCGCGCCGAAGATACGCAGGCGCCACCCGCGCCGCTGGCAGATCGCCGCCGCCTGCCGCGCCACGCGATGCCGCAGCACGCGCCCGGCCATCGGGAGCAGCACGCCGTGCTCCATCTGCCGCAGCTCTTCGGGCGCCGGATCCCGACCGAGACCGCGCGCCAGAACGTCGCCCGTGATCTCCCGCGTCAGCTCCGCCAGGCTCTCCCAGGGCGCGCGATCCACCACCGCCGGCGCCGCGTCGCACAGCTCCTCCGCCACCCGACGCAGCGCGGGCTGCCCCTCAAGCGACGCCAGAAGCTGCTCCCGCAGCCGCTCCGGGGGCACCCCGTGATTGCTGAAGATCGCCACGTCGCACGCCACGCGCTCGCGCCGCGCGCCATCGACCGCGCCGCTATGGAACTTCCGCGCGCTCACCGGCACCGGGCCCAGCGTCGCCGCCTCGGGCGCCACGCCGAAGTCCGTAAACAGCGGCGCGTACGCGTAGCCCGCGAAGAGATCGAACGACCCCACGCGCCCCATCGCCTCGCGCGAGAACAGATGACCCATCGCGTCCTGAATCCACGTCAGGAAGGGCAGGTTCTCGGGAAGCTGCGTCGAGAGCCCCGCCCGCAGATGATTCGGCACGATCACCAGGTCGGGCTCGAGATCATCGACCGCGCCAAGCAGCGCCGACGCCGTATTGAGCGAGTGCGCGTCCGGCTCCATCAGCAGACGAGCCTCGTGCCCGAGCGCTTCAAACGCCCGCTGCAGATCCAGCCCCGCGTGACGGATGAAGGTCGAGTGCAGGCTCGTCGAGATGAGCACCCGCGCGGGCGCCCCGCCGCCGATCTCCTCAAACCGCGCCGCCCATCGCTCGATCGACGCCCCCTCGTGCCGGCGGTTGACGCGCAAAGCCAGCTCGCGCTGCCGCTCAGCCTTCGCGCGATCGATCCGCTCGAGCGCCTCGGCGATCTCCGGCATGAGCCCCGGCGGCGGCTCGTTCCCAGCAGACGCCGCCGCCCCCCCGGGGGAAACCTGATCCGGCCGCGCCGCCAGCTCCAGCTCCAGCGAACGCACCGCGTCGCGCCCCAGATGCCAGCTCACACGATCGGATCCCAGAAGCCCCGAGAGATCCACCGCGGTCAGCGCTCGCGCCAGCCCCGCCGCGTCCGGCTCGATCAGGTGGATGCGCCTCTGATACGGCGTCTGCCCCGCTTCCCGCTCGATCGTCGTCTCGAGCAGCGCCAGAGCCCCCCACGGGGGCGACACGCCGACCAGCGCCGCCGGCGGCGCCAGCGCGCCCCGCGCCGCCGCGAGCTTCTCCGCCGCCCGCTCCGCCTCCTCGCGAACCGCCCCGAGCCACCGCCACGAGTACAGCGCCGATCGCCCCGCCGCCGTGTAGACAAGATCGCCCCCGCTCGTCCGCAGCAGGATCTCCCGCGAGAGCGAACGTTCCGCCCGATCGATCGCCTCGCGCGGGAGCGCCCCGCGCGAATCGGCATGGAGGTTTCGCTCCAGAATCGCCCGCCGCTCCGCCTCGCCGACGATCCGCTCGCTGCCAACGAGCCGATCGCGAAGCTCATCGAGCGATGCCTCGTCGCTCGCCGCGTCGATCAGGCCGAGCGTCCGCAGCGCCTGCGCGACAAGATCGACACGCTCGGGCGTCTTCACCCACGACGCGCCGAAGCGACGCAGACTCTCGAGAACGTCCCACGGGCTGACCGCGGTGACGCGTGTGGGAGGGACGGCGGGGGCGTCTGGCATGCAGGCACAATCGGCTTCATCGTGAAAACCCCTGCAAAACGTCGGAGCCGCTCGATCCGCCGACCGATGAACACCCCCATGACCCGGGCCCTGGCGATCGTGCTCGTGCGGATGGATTCCTCCCGGCTCCCGGGCAAGGCGCTCGCCGAGCTCGACGGGCGCCCGCTCATCGAGATCGTCTGGGAGCGAACCCGCCTCGCCGGGATCGGACCCGTCGCCCTCGCGACCACCAACCGCGCCGTCGACGACCCGCTCGCCGACTGGGCCAAGCGCGTGGGCGCCTCCGTCTTCCGCGACTCCGGCCCAACCGACGACGTCGCCGGACGCCTCCTCCGCGCCGCCGACTCGCTCGCCCCCGGGCTCGCCTGGGTCGCCCGCGTCAACGGCGACAGCCCGCTGACCGACCCCGGGCTCCTCCGCGCGGGCCTGCGGCTGGCCGCCCCCGGCATCGACTACGTGACCAACCTCGCCCCGCGCACCCACCCCTACGGCGTCTCCGTCGAGCTCCTCCGCGTTGACGCCCTCCGCGAGTTCGTCTCCGCCGGCCTGACCGCCCGCGAGCGCGAGCACGCCACGCTCCCCTTCCGCGAGCGCCTCCCAAAGACCCACGTCGCGCGCCTCCCCGCCTGCCCCCTCGGCCTCGCCGACCTCCGCCTCACCGTCGACGAGCCCGGGGACCTCGAACGCCTCGCGCGGATTGTCAAAGACGCCGGACCCGAGTGGACGAAGAAGAGCTACGCGCACGTGTTGCGCTCGCGACGCTTCGGAGCCTCCGCATGACGACCCTCTTCTGCGTGCACCCCCACGGGTTCAACATCGGCAACCACGCCATCCACCTCGCCCTGCGCCACCTGCTCAGCGAGGTCTTCGGCCGGGTCGTCAACGTCATCTCCGTCCCCGCCACCAGCCGCTTCGAGACCCACGGACGCGCCGGGCTCACCGCCTCCATGATCCACGAGATGAACCTCTACGGCGACGGCGTCATCGTCGGGGGCGGCAACCTCTTTGAGAACGGCCAGCTCGACCTCGACCTCGACGCCCTCCCCGCCCTCGAGCCGCCCCTCATGCTCATGAGCCTCTCCCGAGGACGCATCTACAACCGCTCGGGCGAGCTCGTCGACCGCACCGACGTCATGCCCGACCGCAAGATCATCGCCCTCCACGAGAAGGCCGACGTCTCACTCCTCCGCGACCGCGCCACCCTCGAGCACGCCCATCGCCTCGGCTGCGCCGGGGCCCGCCTCGGCGGATGCCCCACCATCACCCTCGGCGAGATCGCCGGCCGACTCCCCGCCGCCGCCGCGCCCGACGCCGGAGGCGTCCTCCTGAGCGTCCGCAACCCCTCGCTCATGAACATCCCCCTCTCGGCCCAGTCCCGCGTCCACGAGCAGGTCCGCGACCTCATCCGCCTCCTCTCGGGCCGCGGCCGCGTGCGACTGCTCTGCCACGACCACCGCGACCTGCCCTTCGCCGCGAGCTTCCCCGGAACCCGGTACGTCTACACCGACGACGTGAGCCAGTACCTCTCGCTCATCCGCGCCGCCGACCTCGTCGTCACCTACCGCCTCCACTCGCTCATCCCCGCCGCCGCCTTCGGCACGCCCGCCGTCAGCATCTCCTACGACGAGCGCGCCATCAGCGCGATCCAGACCATCGGCCTGGGCGACTGGGACATCACCCTCATGGACGGCGACGTCCCCGCCGCCGTCGAGAGCCGCCTCGCCCGGCTCAACGACTTCGACCGCCTCTGCGCCGAGGCCGAGCCCGTCTGGGCCGACCTCCGACACGCCATGACCGGCGGACTGTCCATCTTCCGCGACGCCGTCGCCGACTACTCCAACGCCGAAGACGAAGGAGCCGCCAGATGCAACGCGGCCGCGACCATCTCCATTTCATCGCTGAAGCCGGAACGAATCACGGCGGCCGGCTAGAGCTCGCCCGCGATCTCGTCGAGATCGCCCGGCGCGCCGACGCCGATTCCGTCAAGTTCCAGCTCATCTACCCCGAGGGCCTCTACCTCCCCGAGCAGCGCACCCAATCGGGCGCCTACGAAAAGAGCGAGGTCTTCGAGAAGCGCCGCCGGATGATGCTCTCTGACGACCAGTGGCGCGAGCTCGCGGGCGTCTGCCGCGAGCACGACATCCCGATGAGCGCCTCGGTCTTCGACGAGCGCGGCGTCAGACTCCTCGACGAGCTCGACGCCCCCTACCTCAAGTTCGCCTCCTGCGACCTCAACAACTCCGCGCTCCTCAAGGCCGGCGCCGAAACCGGGCGACGGCTCATCATCTCCACCGGCATGAGCACCCTGGGCGAGATCGAAGAGGCCGTCCTCGACGTCACGGGCGCCGGCGCCGAGAACATCGTTCTCCTCCACTGCGTCTCCGCCTACCCCGCGAAGACCAGCGAGATGAACCTCTCGATGATCCGAACCCTCGCCAGCGCCTTCGGCTTCCCCGTTGGGCTCTCCGACCACACCGAGTCCAGCGCCGCCGCCGCCGCCGCCGTCGCCCTCGGCGCCACCTGGTTCGAGAAGCACTACACCTACGACCGCGCCGCCGAGGGCTTCGACCACGCCTACGCCATGGAGCCGCAGGGCCTCGCGACCTACATCGAGGAGGTCCGCTCCGTCGCCGACGCCCTGGCGCCCGATCCCCACAAGCTCCGCCCCGCCGAGGCCGCCGTGGTCCCCCGCGCCCGCCGCGGGCTCTACGTCTCCCGCGACATCCCCGCCGGCGAACTCGTCCGCCCCGAGGACGTCGTCGTCGTCCGGCCCGCCGGGCCCATGGCGCCCAACCGCGCCCCGGAGATCATCGGCCGCACCACCACGCGCCCCCTCGCCCGATACGAGCCCTGGACCCCCGAAGCCGTCTCATGAGCGACGCCCGACCGAGCGCCGTCTTTCTCTGCCGGGGCTCGGCGCGCGACGGCCTCGGGCACGTCATGCGCAGCCGGACCGTCGCCCTCGCTGGACGCGACCGCCTCGACCCGCGCCTCATCGTCATCGGCGACCGCTGCGCCCGGCCGCTCCTGGACGCCCGGGACCTCGAGTACGAGATCACCCCGACCGACGACGCCGCCGCCAACGCCCTCGCCGCCATCGACCCGGACATCGTCTTCTTCGACACCCTCCGCCTGGAGCGCGACGCCTTCGACCGCGTCCGCGCGGGCCGCTTCGCCATCGGCCTCTCCCCCATCTTCGAGCGCCAGCGCGACCTCGACCTCGTCTTCCACCGAACCCGCGCCCTGAGCCCCCAGCTCGAGGAGATCCAGCGCCTCGGACGCCTCCGCGCCGGGCTCGAGTACGCCGTCATCCGCCCCGCCTGCCAGCCCATCGCAGACGCCGCCTTCGACGCCGCGCTCTCGGCTGAACGTCTCTCCATCGCGCTCTCGATGGGCGGGGGCGACGCCGGCAACCTCACCCTCGCCGCCCTCCGCGAGCTCTCCACCCTCGACCGCCCGCTTCTGATCTGGTGCCTCCTGGGCGAGGGCTACGGGCACTGCTACAACGAGCTCGCCGCCGCCGCGTCCGCCTCGAGCCACGAGGTCCTCCTCGCCAAGACCAGCGACTCCATGTGGCGCGTCCTCAGCCAGTGCGCCCTGGCGGTCCTCGCCGGCGGCGCCGTCACCTACGAGGCCGCCCGCGCCGGGCTCCCATCCATCAACCTCTTCCCCGATCCCGACCACGCCTTCCTCGCGAGCGAGCTCATCGACCGCGGCGCCAGCCTCTCCGCCGGCGATTCCCTCGCCCGCGCCGCCCAGCTCGTCGCCCGGCTCGAAGCCAGCCGCGACCGCCTCAGCGACATGCGCGCTCGCTGCCAATCCCTCATCGACGGCCAAGGCGCCCAGCGCGTCGTCAACCAGACCCTCGCCCTCTGCGCCGCCCGCCGCACCGCGGCCGCGTGAGCCAGCCCATGCGCGCCGACGTCTCCATCATCGACTGCGACCGCGGCAACCTCCGCTCACTCGCGGGCGCCCTCGATCGTCTCGGCGTCGACCACCGCCGCGCCCGCGACCCCGAGGAGATCGAGCGCGCCGAGCGACTCATCCTCCCCGGCGTCGGGGCCTTCGGCCGCTTCATGGACGCCCTCGAGCGGCGCGGCCTCATCGAGCCCATCCTCGCCGCCGTCGCCCGCGGAACGCCGCTGCTCGGCATCTGCGTCGGGATGCAGGTCCTCGCGACCCGCGGCACAGAGCACGGCGAGCGCGCCGGCCTCGGGCTCATCGACGGCGCCGTCGAGCGGATCAGCCCCCGCGATCCCGCCTGCCGCGTCCCCCACGTCGGGTGGAACCGCATCGAGCCGATCCGCGACCACCCGGCCATCATCCCCGACGCCTTCTATTTCGTTCACAGCTACGCCCTCCGTCCGGCCGATAACGACCTCATCGTCGCGCGCTGCGACCACGGCGGCCCCGTCGCCGCCGCCGTCGCCCGCGAGAACGTCCTCGGCGTGCAGTTCCACCCCGAGAAGAGCCAGGAGGCCGGACTTGAACTCTTGCGTCGCTACTGCCGAGCCGCGGCCTGAGGTCGCCCGCACCTTCCGAGAACTCTGCGACCCCGCCCGAGCCGGCCTCGCCGCCAGCCTCGAGCGCGGACTCCGCCCGCGCCCCCTCGACGTCAGCGACGCCCAGCACGAGCGCGCTGTCCGGCGCGTCGCCGCCATGCACCGCGCCTGCATCGAGGCCCGCCGGCACGCCGACCCCGTCTTCCTCCCCGGCGGCGAGTGGAAGGCCTACATCGACCAGCGCCGCGGCCTCTACGACGCCATGCTCGCCGGCGATCTGGAGACCGCCTCCGGCGCGCTCCGCGGCTTCTGGCGCAACGAGCTCGGACCGATCGTCAAGGAGTACGCCCGCTTCGATCAGCTCGAGCGCCGCGAGGAGCCCTTCACGTCGCGCTTCATCGAGCGCGTCTCGCGCAACTTCCTCGCCTGGCGACGCTTCGTCGGCGGCCTCCCCGCGGAGCTCGCCATGCCCAACGTCGGGGACGCCTGGGGCCTCGAGATCGAAGGGACCGTCGTCGCCCCAAAGGCCTGTCGGTTCCACGCGCTCGCCCGGCAAACCAGCGAGCTCCTCCGCTCGAGCGAAGGCGCGACCGTCGTCGAACTCGGCGGCGGCTTCGGGGGCTTCGCCTGGTTCCTCATGAACCGCCGGCCCGACGCCGCCTACATCAACGCCGATCTCCCAGAGACCCTCGCGCTGGCCGCCTACTACCTTCTCGGCGCCCTGCCGGACTCCCGCGTCACCCTCTTCGGCGAGCCCGGCTGGGAAGACGCCCTCGAGACCCCGGGCGTCACGCTCCTGCCCAACTTCGCCATCACCCGCGCGCCCACCGCCTCGGCCGACGTCTTCCTCAACACCTTCAGCCTCTCGGAGATGCCCGCCCCCGCTCTCGAGCGCAACCTCTGCGAGATCCAGCGCGTCACGCGCGGCTATTTCCTCCACCACAACGTCGACCGCGCCGGGATCGTCAGCCGGGGCAGCGAGCGCACCCCCGCCTCACGCTTCCCCATCGACCCCGACCGCTTCGCACTCATCGCCGCCAACGCCGACCTCTTCCACGGGCACGACGGCGACTACCGCGAGTTCCTCTACCGACGACTCGGAGACTGAACCGGCGTGCTCTACCACCGCCTCATCCCCGTCGTTCTCGTCCGCCACGGCGTCTGCGTCCAGAGCAAGGGCTTCCGCCGCTGCCAGCCCCTGGGCGATCCGCGCCACGTCGTCGCCCGACTCTCCGATTACGCCTCCGACGAGCTGATCTGCCTCGACATCTCCCCCGAGGACGCCCACGCCCAGGCGCGGCGCGACACCGCTCACATCGCCGGCGGCGCCCAGCGCGAGCTCATCGAGACCGCCGCCTCCGCCTGCTTCATGCCGCTCGCCTTCGGCGGGCTCATCCGATCGGTCGCCCGCGCCGCCGAGCTCATCACCACCGGCGCCGACAAGATCGCCATCACCGCCTGGCCCCTCGCCGAGCCCCGCGCTATCGACCGATGCGCCCGCGAGCTCGGCTCCCAGTGCGTCGTCCTCGGCGTCGACGCGAAAAAAAACGACCGCGGCTGGACCGTCATGACCGCCCGAGGCCGCGAGCCCACAGGCCGCGACGCCGTCGAGTGGGCGCGCGAGGCCGAGAGCCGCGGCGCCGGGGAGATCCTCCTGCAGTCGGTCGACCGCGACGGACGCGCCGCCGGCTACGACCTCGACCTGATCGCCGCCGTCTCCGACGCCGTCTCGATCCCCGTCATCGCGCTCGGGGGCGTCGGGTCGTGGGATCACCTCGCCGACGGGCTCGCCGCGGGCGCCTCGGCCGTCGCCGCCGCCAACATCTTCCATCACTCCGAGCACTCGGTCCTGCGCGCCAAGCAACACCTGATCGACCGCGGCGCCCGCGTCCGCCCGCTCGCCCGCCAACCGGAGGCCGTCGCGTGAAGTACTGCGCACGATGCGTCTACCCCATGGTCGCCGCCAGCGCCATGCTCGACGACGACGGCGTCTGCGCCGCCTGCGCCGCGAGCGAGGAATTCGACCGCCGCGCCAACCCCGCCTTCTGGGACCAACGCCGCGAAGCCTTCGAGCGCCTCGCCCGCGAGATCCGCTCAAGGCCCGACCGCGCGAGCAACTGGGACTGCATCATCCCCGTCTCCGGCGGCAAGGACTCCTACTGGCAGACGCACCTCGCCGTCGAGCACGGCCTCCGCCCGCTGCTCGTCACCTACCACGGCTACAACTTCCTCCCCGAGGGCCAGCGCAACCTCGACCGCATGCGCGACGCTCTGGGCGCCGATCACATGGTCTTCGGCCCGAGCGTCCGCACGCTCAAGAAGCTCAACCTCGCCGCCTTCCGCCTCATGGGCGACATGAACTGGCACGCCCACGCCGGCATCAAGATCTTCCCACTCATCGCCGCCGTTCGGTTCAACATCCCGCTCATGATCTGGGGTGAGATCACCTGGACCGTCGCCGGCATGTACGACCCCGCCGACTTCGCCGAGTACACCAAGCGCACCGTGCTCGAGCACGACCTCCGCGGCTACCTCCCCGCCGACCTCGCCAGGGCCGCCGAGCTCGACGAGCAGGAGCTGTGCTGGCTGAATTTCCCGAGCGATGAGGAGATCGCGCGCGTCGGCGTTCGCGGCGTCTACATCGGAAACTTCTTCGAATGGAAGCCCAACGAGCACGCCGAGCTCATGCGCAAGCGCTACGGCTTCGAGTTCGCAAGCGAGCCCTTCGAGCGCACCTACCGAACCATGAGCAACCTCGACGACATGCACGAAAACGGCGCGCACGACTACCTCAAGTTCATCAAGTTCGGCTACGGCCGCGCCTCCGATCACGCCAGCAAGGACATCCGCGACGGCCTGATGACCCGCGACGAGGCGATCGAGATCGTCCGCGCCTACGACCACGTCAAGCCGCGCAGGGACCTCGCTCGCTGGCTCAGCTATGTCGGCATTTCCGAGCGCGAGTTCGACGAGACCGCCGACACCTTCCGCGACCCGCGCGTCTGGTGGATCCAGGACGGCCGGTGGTGGAAGCACAACATCTGGGGCGAGCCCAGCGACTACGGCGAGGTCAAGCTGCCCCCGGGCTTCGACCGAACGCCCTTTGAGCGCGAGCCCGCGGAGGCGACCCCGTGACCACCCTCCGCGAGAGCGACATCCGACCCGAAGACCTCATGCGCGCCAAGGACGACGCGATCGAGGCCGATCGACGATTCCTCCTGGACCGCCGCGACCGCTGGGAGCCCTGCGCCTGCCCCGCCTGCGGCGCCGACGAGCCCGCCCCCTTCGGCGAAAAACGCGGCTTCCGCTACTCCAGATGCTCGCGCTGCGCAACGGCCTACACCAACCCGCGCCCCTCGGCGTCGCTCCTCGCCGAGTTCTACGAGCGCAGCGAGAACTACCGCGTCTGGAACGAGACGATCTTCCCCGCGACCGAGGACGCCCGCCGCGACGGCATCTTCGCCCCGCGCGCCGAACGGCTCTCGACGATTCTCGACAGCGCCGGGATCGCGCGCGACGCCGCCATCGACGTCGGCGCCGCCTTCGGAACATTCGCCGCCGAGCTGCGCGACCGCGCCGGCTTCGCCCGCGTCGTCGCCCTCGAGCCCACGCCCGATCTCGCCCGCACCTGCCGCCAGCGCGGGTTCGAAACGATCCAGCGGCCCCTCGAAGCGCTCGCCCCCACGCCCGAGTTCGACCTCGTCACCGCCTTCGAGGTCATCGAGCACGTTCACGCCCCGCGCCGCTTCGTCGAGGGCTGCGCGAATCTCCTCCGGCCCGGCGGGGCCCTCGCCCTGAGCTGCCCGAGCGTCAGCGGAATCGAGCCCGCCCTCCTCGGCGCCGACGCCTCCTGCTTCGATCACGAGCACCTGAGCTACTTCACGCCCGAATCGCTCGGCGCCCTCGTCGAGCGCTGCGGGCTCGACGTCGTCGAGACCCTTACCCCCGGGCGTCTCGACGTCGATCTCGTCCGCCGCGCCGCCCGCGAGGGGCGACTCGACCTGACCAACGAGCCCTTCCTGAGCCGCGTGCTCATCGAGGCGCCCGAGCGCTTCGCCGCGCCCTTCCAGGAGTTCCTCGCCGAGAACCTCATGTCCTCGCACCTGTGGATCGTCGCCCGCAAGCCGGAGAATTGACCATGCCGATGGCCCCCCGCATCGTCGTCCGCCCGCTTCGCCGCGCCGCCTTCAACGCGAGCAAGGCCGTGCTCAGCGCCAACCGCCCCCTCTTCCTGCGCGCCTACGACGGGTGGAACCACGCACCGGACGCCGCGCCCGCCGCCGCCGAATCGCGACCCGACTCGCCATCGCAGCGCGTGCTCGCGGACCTCCGGCGCGACGGCTTCGCCAGGTGGGAGGGCTTCTTTTCGCCCGACGACGTCGCCGCGCTGGCGCAGGAGTTCGAGAACGTGCTCGATGAGAACCAGACGCCCGCGAGCGCCTGGAAGCGCGTCGTCGGCGCCGACCGCGACGACGGCCGGGCTCGCGCCTTCGCCGACTGCGGGAGCAGGAACGAACTGCCCCGGGCCTGCGCCAAGCTCTTCCAAGACGAGCGCCTCACGAGCGTCGTGCGGCGCTATTACGCCGGCGTCGACGCCTGGTGCCGATCCATCATGGTCGAGCGCCTCTCCCCCTCGCCGAACCCCGGCGCCTGGCACTTCGACAAGATCTTCGATCAGGTCAAAGCGATGATCCTCCTCTCGGACGTCGAGCCCGAACACGGGCCCATCCGCTACAAGCTCGGCACCCATCGCGATCGCCCGAGCTTCGTCGATCTCTTCCTCCACGAGTCCTTCAGGCGCGGCGCCATCGACGGGCTCGACTACGCCTACCCGCCCCAGCCGCTCATCGAGAGGCTCCCGCAGAAGTGCGCCCTCGGCTGCGGCCGCGCGGGCGACGTGCTCCTCTTCGACACCCTCGGCCTCCACACCGGAACGATCTGCCAACGCGGCGAGCGACGCGTGATCGTCGCCGCCTACAACGCCCGCACGCCCCGCAACGACCGCCTCTACCGGCTTCTCTTCCCCGACCGCGCCGCGTGATCACCCCCGTCTTCAATCGCGATCATCTCCACGCGGCGCGATCGCAACGCCTGACGCCGCTTGTCTTCGACGCCGAGACGCTCCTCCTCGCCGGCGACGCCGCCCTCTCCCCGCGCGAGCTCATCGCCGACCGCGCAGGCGAGCTCGAATCGCTCCGGCGCGAGGCCATCGACGCGCTTCAGGCGTTCGCGGCCGCAGGCGCAGGCGACGTCGCGCCGCTCGCCGCCGTCCTCTACCGCCATGCCCGCTGGATCGCCAAGGCGCTCCTGCCCGCTTTCGTCGCCTCCTGCGCCGGAACCCTCGCCCCGAGCCCCGAGCCGCTCCGCGCTACACACCTCCTCGATGGCCGCCCGTCCGGGCTCGCCGACGACACGCTCCGCGCGATCGCCCTCGGCGCCGCCGGCGTCCCGGTCCAAACCGCGACCGTTCTCCCCGGGAACCCGCCCCCGCGCTCGCCGCAGCCCCCCGCCGCCATCGATGACTCGACGCTCTTCATCGCCGGGCCCGTGGAACAGCGCTTCATGGCCGCCATCGCCGATGCCTGGCGACGCGACGGCGACGGCTCGACGCCGCGCCTCGTCACCAGGCAAACCGAGGACGAGCTCCTCGGCGACCTCGCGCCGCCGCCTACGCCGCCCATCGACTGGCGCCCGCTCATCGACGCCTCGAGCGATCGGCTCAGCTCGCTCCTCTGGACCAACCCGGGGCTCGAGCCCCACCTCCGCTTCCTCGCCGGCGCCTACGCCCGCGCCATGCGCCGCCAGATCGCGCGATGGAAACGCCTCCTCGAGACCGGCCGCGTCGCCCGCGTCGTCGCCGCCTACCCCTGCGTCGCCCTCGATGTCGCCGCCGCCGCCGGAACCCCGAGCGTCCTGCTCCCCCACGGCCCGATGGTCGCCGCCGAAGACGACCTCTACCGCCTCACCCCCGCGACGCGCATCGCCGCCATCGGCGAGCCCCACGCCCGGCGCCTCCGCTCCCACGGCATCGGCGGCGCCGTCGTCACCGGCCTGCCCGAACCCGAGCGAGCGCCCGCCGAGCCCGCGCCGATCTGCGACATCCTCATCCTGAGCGTCGAGCCCGCCCGCCCGCGCGACGCCGGATCGCTCCCCCGCGTCTGGCCCGACCGCGAGATCGAGGCGATGCGCTCGCTCGCCGCGGCCGCCCGCCGCCGCCGCTGGCGTCTCCGCCTGCGCCGCCACCCGCGCTACGACCGCTCGATCGCCTTCTATCGCCAGATCTTCGGCGACGCGCTCGAGCTCTCCCCGCCCGACCGGCCGCTCGCCGCGGACGCCGCCGCCGCCGGGCTGCTCCTCACCTTCTCCGGCCCCTCCTCGGTCATCCTCGACGCGACCCGCGCCGGCGCCGCGATGCTCCTCGGCGCCGAGAGCTGGGCCTTCGCCACGCCCGAAGACTGGGGCCTCGCCCAATGGCCGATCGCCCGCGACGCCGGCAAGCTCGAGCGCCTCATCGCCGAGGCGCTCGCAAGCGACGGCGCGCTCGAGTCGATCCGCCGCCGGTCGGCCCGCGCTCTCCGCGCCTTCGACGGCGCCGAGCTCGACCCGCTCGCCCGCACCGTCGATCTGATCGCGAGCGCTCAGCCGCGCGCCGCGACGCGCACGATCCGCGACGAGAGATCCACCACGCTCGCCCGCGGGTAGTTCGCCCGCACGTCCTCGAGCGTCGCCCTCTCGAGCAGCATCAGATCCTCGGTCCGCGTCCGCGGCGCCAGCGCCAGCGTCTCGAGCCCCGCCGCCGCCACGTGATCCTCGAGGTCCGCCATCGTCATCCTGTTCAGCGCGCCGGTGAAGAACGCGATCGCCCGCTCCGCCTCGCCCGGGCGCCGCTCGCGCACGAACCGCTCGAAGTCCGCCGCGCTCGCCCGCGCGTGCCCCCACGGGAAGTCCAGCGTGCACAGACTGTGCCCGCCGTCGATCGCCAGGAACGGGTTGTACTCGTGGAACATCAGCCCGCCGGGCCGGAGCAGACGCTTCATCTCGACCATCGCCGCCGCCGGGTCCGCCACGTGCTCGAGCGTCTGCCAGCTCAGGATCAGATCGAACCGGCCGCTCTCAATCGCGCTGCTCGTCACGTCGTCAACCCGAAACGCAACCCGCCCCGCGCGATCGCCGAGCGCCCCGAGCACCCGATCCCGACGCGCGCCGATCCGCCCCTCGCCCTCGAAGACGTCGCCGTAGTCCGTCCCGACGACCGACCGCGCCCCGCGCCGCGCAAGCTGCGCGCACTCGCCGCCCTCGCTCGCGCCGACAACCAGCGCCGCGGCGCCCTCGATCGATCCGCCAAAGAGCCCGAGCATCCGCGCCGCCAGATCGACGCGCCCATCCACCATCGCCAGCCACGACTCGAGCGCCCGCTCGCTCTCCTCGACCATCGACTCCCGACCGTAGCCCGTGCCGCTCGCCGCGCGGACGCTCGCGCGGTGCGCCGGGTCAAGCCGCACCACCCGACCGCTCGAGAGCGTGAACGTCTCGCCGGCTGTCGCTCGAGAGGTCATCTTCCCTACTCTACCGGCGTCCCATGCCAGAGCCCCTCCACATCCTGCTCGTCACCGATCGCAAGCCGGGACACGAGAACCAGCTCCTCGCGCTCGCGGCGCGCCTCGCCGAGCTGACCCCGGTCGTCGTACACGAGATCGACGTCTCTCCCGCCGGCGCCCTCCGCCGCCTGCTCATCACCCCGGCGCTCCCGCCCACCGCCCGCTCGCCCGACCTCATCCTCTGCGCGGGTCGCGCCACCCATCGCCCCGCCCTCAAGCTCGCCCGACGCCACCGCGCCGGGCTCGTCTGCTCCATGCGCCCTTCGCTCAGGCGATCCCGCTTCGACCTCTGCCTCATCCCACGCCACGACCACCCCCCGCCCGCCCCCAATCTCGAGCTCACCACCGGCGCCATCGTCAACGCCCGCCCCTCCGCCGAGCACGACCCCGCCCGCGGCGTGATCCTCATCGGCGGCCCCTCCAGGCGCCACGCCGTGGACGAAGGCGACCTCCTCTCCCGGATCCAACAGATCGCCGAGCGCTCGCCCGAGATCGAGTGGGAGCTGACGACCTCCCGCCGGACGCCCGCCTCGCTCGAGCGGGCGCTCGCGGCGCTGTCGCTCTCGAACCTCACGGTCGCGCCCGCCGCCGAGACCCCTCGCGGCTGGGTGCCCGATCGCCTCGCCCGCGCCGGCTCGGCCTGGATCACCGAGGACTCGGTCTCCATGATCTGCGAGGCCCTCACCGCGGGCGCCGCCGTCGGGCTGCTCCCCATGCGGCGCGCCGGCGCGAGCCGCGTCGCCGCCGGCGTGGACGACCTTCTCGACCGCGGTCTCGCCGTCTCGCACGACGCGTGGCTCGCCGGCGCCCCGCTCGCCCCGCCCGACGAGCCCCTCGACGAGGCCGCCCGCTGCGCCCGCGTCATCCTCGAGCGCCTCCTCCCGGAGCGCGCCCCATGAACACCCCGCCCGCCCGCACGCTGACCGTCGCCCAGATCCTCCCCCGCCTCGACTCAGGCGGCGTCGAGCGCGGCACGATCGAGGTCGCCCAGGCGCTCGTCGAGCGCGGCCACCGCGCCATCGTCATCAGCGCCGGCGGCGCCATGACCACCGAGCTCCGCGCGATCGGCGCCGAGCACATCCAGATGCCCGTCGCCGCCAAGAGCCCGGCGACGCTCCGCCAGATCCGCCCGCTCCGCCGGCTCCTCCGCGACCGCGGGATCGACATCCTCCACGCCCGCTCCCGCGTCCCCGCATGGCTCGCCCTCCTCGCCTGGAGGAAGATGGACCCCGCCCGCCGCCCACGCTTTGTCACCACCGTCCACGGCCTCCACTCAGTCGGCTTCTACAGCTCCATCATGCACCGGGGCGAGGCCGTCATCGCCGTCTCCGAAGCCGCCCGCGAGCACGTCGTGACGAACTACCCCAGCGCCCGCTCCGAACGCATCCGCGTCATCCACCGCGGCGTCGATCCCGCCGACTACCCCCACGGCTACACACCGAGCGCCCCATGGCTCGCCGAGTGGCGCCGCTCGTTCCCCCAGCTCGCCGGCCGCCCCCTCGTCACCACGATCGGCCGCCTCACCCGCCTCAAGGGCCACCACGACTTCATCACGCTCATCGCCCGCCTCCGCGACGGCGGGCTCGACGCCGCGGGCGCCATCGTCGGCGGCGAAGACCCGAGCCGCCGCGCCTACGCCGCCGAGCTCCGCCAGCGCGTCGCCCGCGAAAACCTCGAGGACCGCGTCGTCTTCACCGGCGCCCGCGACGACGCCCGCGACATCGCCGCCGCGAGCGATCTCGTCGTCTCCCTCTCCACACGGCCCGAATCCTTCGGGCGGACCGTCCTCGAGGCCCTCCGCCTCGGCACGCCGGTTCTCGGCTACGACCACGGCGGCGTCGGCGAGATCCTCCGCGAGCTCTACCCCAAGGGCGCCGTCCCCCTCCGCGACGTGGGCGAACTCGCCCGCCGCGCCGAATCGCTCCTCTCAAGGCCGAAACACCTCGTCCCGCCCACCGACCGCTTCACGAAGAAGCGGATGCTCGATTCGATCCTGAACCTCTACGAGGAGCTCGCCGGCCCGTCCGCGTAGCACAGGAACAGCACTTCCTTCACGCCGAGCCCGGGCGCGCGCACCAGCGGCGGCGCGTCGTCCACCGGCTTCCCGTCGCGCGTCAGCAGATTGATCAGCTGGTGCTCGCCGTCAAACTCATCGCACGAACGCGTCTCCACCCGGTCGAACACGCGCCCGTACGCCTCGACGACGTCCACCCCGAAGAACCGCGCCGCCTCCGTCTCCGGATCCTCGTCCGGCTCGGTCCGCTCGCGATCGAGATACTCCGAGATGATCGCCGCCCCGCCCGGCCGAAGCACCCGACGGATCTCCCGAAGCGACGCCTCAAAGTCCGGCGGGATCGACAGCACGCGCGAGACGAACACCAGGTCGTAGCTCGCGTCCGCGAAGCTCATCGACTGCACGTCCTCGTTGAAGTCCACGTCCTCGCGAAACAGATCCATCGTGTGGTACGCGCCGAACGCCTCGCGAAGCCGCGGCGCAAGGCACGGCTCCGGCGCGATGTGCAGCATCGCCTTGCCCTCCGCCCCGAACCCCGCCAGCAACTCATCGAGCACCAGCCACTGCAGGCGGTGCCGCTCCACCCCCCCGCAGCGCGGGCACTTGGAGTGCCGCCGGACCACCGGCCTCGCGTCCCGCCGCCCCGCCAGAAGACCCTTCATCCGCTTGCTCTTGAACGGACCGTAGTACCCGCAGATCGGGCACCGGTACCGCTCATCAAGCGGCCGCGTCGCCCGCAGGATCGCCGGACGGACCGCTCCCTTCACCCGATCGCTCCACCGCGTCACGCGTTCTTCTCCGGCGACATCGCCCCATCGTACCCGCCGCCCGATTCCCCGGCCGCCTCGCCACGATGATGCAAGAACCCCTGACCCCACCGGCTCGTGTCCCACTCCGCGCCCCGCCTGATCTCCTCGGCGATCGCCTCGATGCGTTCCCACCCGCGCGCCGCGCGCTTCCTCGCCGTCGCCCGGCGCAGCGCCGGAACAAGCGACCGCATCGGGATCCACGCCGGGTCCCCGAACCCGTCGATCAGAACCAGAAAAAAGCGCCCGTCCGCGCGTCGCTGCGCCGCCAGGTTGTGCTCCAGAATCGCCCGCGTCGCCACGCCGCGCGCGATGAAGCGCGACGCCATCTCCTCGTACGCCGGGCGCAGCTCTTCGAGCGTCGCCCCCTCGCTCAGCGCCTCCCGAACCGACCGCGAGATCCGCCCGTCCGCGTCGCGCACCAGATCGAGCACGAGCCCGCGGCCAAGGTCCGTCGCCTCGTACCCGTAGCACCTCGGCAGATGCCGGTACTCCCGCTCGCCCAGACGACGCCACAGCGCCGCGAGCGCCCGCCGCTCATCCTCGTTGTTGTCGTACTCGCGCCGCAGCGCCGCCGGGACCAGCGTCCGACCCGTCTTGACGAACCGGCCCTCATCCCGCCGGAGCACCTTCACGCACTTCGACGGTTCCCGCGGATGCACGAAGCACAGCCGCCGACCACCCGTCGCGAAGGGCGCCCGATCCGAGAGCCGCAGCGCGCCGCTCATCGCCTCGCCCCCCGCCGGCCGCCGCGCAGGCGCAGCGAGAAATCAAGCAGCGAATCCTTCCCGCTCACCTTCACCCGGGGCGCCCGCATCGCGTCGCCACCCGGATCAACGATCCCCGCCTCCGTCGTCGCCGCGCTCAGGTACCCCGCCTCGCGAACCATCGCCGCGTGCCGCTCTTCAAAGAGACCGAACGGGTACGCGAACGTCCGGGCCTCCGCGCCGAACCGCTCAGGGAACGACCGCCGCGCCGAGAGAATCTCCTCCCGCGCCGCCTCGTCGCAAAGCGCCGGCAGATTCGCGTGCGTCTTCGTGTGCCCGCCGAGCTCCCACCGCCCGCTCGCCGCCATCTGCCGCACCTGCTCGTCGGAGAGCTTCGCCTCCGCCGCCAGCTCGTCGTCTGAATGGTGCGCCTTCTTCCGGCTCGACCACCCCCCCTCGCGCTCCTCAACGAGATACAGCGTCGCCTTGGCCCCGTACCGCTCGAGCACCGGATCCGCCGCGAGCAGGTTGTCCGCGTAGCCGTCGTCGAACGTCAGGCACACGGGCCTGGCCGGGAGCGCCCCCTCAAAGAGCTCGCTCGCGAAGACAAACGAGAACCCGCGGTCCCGCAGCAGCCTCACCTGCCGCTCGAACATCGCCGGACGCACGCGCAGCTTGTTGAACCGCGCGCCCGGGATGGGCTCGCGGATCATGTGGTACATCAGCACGCGCGGGCGACGCCAGTCCACCGCCGGACGCCACCAGGCGTGCCGCCAGCTCCAGCCGGCGCCGAGCGCCGCGCCCCCCGCCGCCGCGATGGTGATGATCGTTTCCGCCGCCATGAGTCGCCGCGCGCCCTCCAAAGCGACGATACTACGCGTCACGTTTTTCTCGCGCCGGAGCCAGCCTTGCCGATCGACCCCTCCATCCACGTCGCCCACGTCGTCGCCGGCGTTGTCGAAGGCGGGCTCAAGAAGCACGTCGCGGACCTCACGCGCGCCCAGCTCGCCCAGGGGCTGCGGGTGTCGGTGATCGCCCGCCCCGAGCTCCTCGAGGCGCTCGACGCCGGGGTCGAGCGTCGCGAGGCGAAGCTCCATCTCGGCCGGCGCGACCCGCGGGCCCTCCTCGCGCTCGCCGGGGCGCTCCGCGCCTTCCGCCCCGACGTCGTCCACGCCCACGCGAGCAAGGCCGCGGGCATGCTCGCCCTCCTGCGCGCCCTCCGGCTCGTCCCGAGGATCCCCCTCGTCGCGACGCTCCACTCGGTCAAGCGCTCGCTGCGCGACTACGAGGCCGCCGATCGCGTCATCGCCGTCTCGCCGGGCGCCGCCGCGCAGATCACAAGGGCCCCGGTGACGGTCATCCCAAACGGCGTCACCGCGCCAACCGAGATCGCGCCCCCGCCGACGCGCGACCGTCCCCGAGCCATCGCCGTGGGCCGCCTCGTCCCCGTCAAGGGCTTCGACGTGCTACTCAACGCCTGGCGCGACATCCGCGCCGACCTCGAGATCGTCGGCGACGGCGTCGAGCGCGCGAGACTCGAGTCCCAAACGACGAAGCTCGGCCTCGACGATCGCGTCTCGTTCCTCGGCTATCGCGCCGATGCGCCGCGGCTTCTCCAGCGCGCCGATCTCGTCGTCGTGCCCTCACGCCGCGAGGGGTTCTCCTACGTGATGGCGGAGGCCCTCCTCGCCCGCCGCCCGATCGTCGCCACGCGCGTCCCCGGCCCCGCCGACTACCTCCCCGAGTCCCACCTCGCCGAGCCCGAGGACGCGGCGGCGCTCGCCCAAATCGTCCGAGGCGCGCTCGCCGATCTCCCCGCCGCGACCGCCGCGCTCGAGCCCGCCTTCGACCGCGCGAGAGCCGAGCTCACGCTCGAAGCGATGGGCGAACAAACCCTCGCCGTCTACCGCGACGCCCTCGGATCGCACACCCGCTCTGGGCCAAGCCCGTAGCATAAACGTCATGGCGAGCGAGCGACCGCAACCCGAGGACCCGCAGGCCGAGGTCATCGAATCAAACGGCGAGACCGTCGTGCGCGAGCACCCCACCGGCGTCGACACCCACGCCGAGCAGCGCCTCACCTCGCTCTATGACGCCAACGCCCCGACCGCCGACCTCGCCCGCGAAGCCGAAGCCGCCGAGGCCCCCGAGGCCGCCGACTTCCTCGAGACCCTCGAGACCGACGACTCCGTCCAGCTCGTCCACTCCATGGAAGACGAGGCCGCCGCCGACGCCCTCGCCCACATGCAGGTGCCGCTCGCGGCCACCATCATCGAGGACCTCGCCCCCGACGAAGCCGCCGCCTATCTCGCCCTGATGGACCCCGACGACGCGGTCGACCTCCTCCAGGAGGTCCAGAAGCGCACCGCCGACGCCATCCTCAAGGAGCTCCCCCCGCGCCGAGCCGCCGCCCTCGGCGCCCTCGCCCTCTACGACCCCGAAACCGCCGGCGGCCTGATGACCACCCGCGTCATCCGCATCCCCGACGACACCACCGTCACCGAGGCCACCGCCCGCATCCGGCGCAGCGTCGAGCGCGACGAGGACGAGTTCTTCTACGTCTACTGCGTCGACGACGAAGGACGCCTCACCGGCGTCGTCAACCTCCGATCCCTCCTCCTCGCCGAACCCGAAACCCCCATCCAGGACGTCATGAGCCGCGACCTCATCGTCCTCCGCGCCACCATGGACCAGGAGGACGTCGCCCGCGAGTTCGAGCGCTACGACCACCTCGCCCTCCCCGTCCTCGACGAACAGGACCGGCTCCTCGGCGTCGTCACCATCGACGACGTCATCGACATCATCCGCCAGGAGCAGACCGAGGACGCCCTCAAGCAGGTCGGCGCCGGGCCCTCCGAGGCGGTCTACGACAGCGTCGCCAAGAAGTTTCAGAGCCGCTCGCCCTGGCTCGTCATCAACCTCGGCGCCGCGCTCCTCGCCGCCCTCGTCGTCCTCCAGTTCGAGGAGGCCATCGCCGCCCTCCCGCTGCTCGCCGTGCTCATGCCCGTCATCGCCAACCAGTCCGGCAACGGCGGCCAGCAGTCCCTCGCCGTCACCCTCCGAGGCCTCATCCTCGGCGAGGTCCGCCGCCAGCGCGTCGGCAAGCTCCTCCTCCGCGAGACCATCTTCGGATTCCTCATCGGCGTCCTCGTCGGAGGCATCCTCGCCGCCGGCATCGCGATCCTCGGCGCCGCCGGACTCATCGACAGCGACTGGAGACTCGGCCTCATCGCCGGCGTCTCGATGGCCCTCTGTGTCGCCATCGGTTGCTTCCTCGGCGCCGGCATCCCCCTCCTCATGGAACGCCTCAGGTTCGACCCCGCCACCGCCTCCACCGTCTTCCTCATCATGCTCACCGACATGATCTCCTTCGCCGCCTTCCTCGGTTTCGCCGCGCTCCTCAGCGCCTGGCTCCTCACCGACGACCCCGCCCCCAACGCCGCGCCGCCCCCCGCAATCACCGCCCCCGACGGTTGACGCCCCACCCCCGCTCCGCCACACTCCCCGGAACCGTCCACCGCGGGCGAACGTACAACAAACAACGCCGGAGACGCTCTCCGGCCCGTCGTCCGAGCCAGACGACCGCATCCATCGCGACGACTCCAAACGCGCGGAGCCTGATTCCCTATGCCCAGTCGCACCACCTCCAGCGTCGGTATCGGCGTGACCGTCGCCATCCTCGGCGTCGTCGCCATCGCCTCCTTCATCTTCGCCGTCATCTTCTACGGCCAGAAGCAGCGCGCCGAGCAGGACCTCGCCCAGGCCCGCGACGACCTCCGAACCATCATCCGCCCCGACGAGCGCAACGCCGACTGGGTCAACACGCGGCTCAACGAGGCCTCCGGAGCCGAGGGCCGCCCCTCCCTGGTCGTCTACCTCGACCGCTCCCTCCGCCAGACCATGGACATCGCCGCCGGCGACGAGAGCCTCACCGTCCCCGAGCTCGAAGCCCGCCTCGAGGCCGAGCCCTTCGAGGGCGCCGACGTCAGCCCCCTCACCCGCGTCATCCGCGACCGCAACAACCGGATCGACACCCTCGAGTCCCGCATCGAAGAGCTCGACCAGGCCCTCGCCAGCGCCCAACGCGATCTCGCCGGCCAGACACAGATCACCGAACGCCTCCGCGAGGAGCACAACCAGGCCATCGCCGCACTCAGCGCCGAGCTCGACGCCTACGGCTCCGACGTCGAGAACTACCGCGGAGACGTCACCACCACCATCGCCCAGAACAACGAGCGCGTCAGCGACATCCAGCAGACCGCCGCCGAGCAGGAAGCCGCCCTCCAGGAAACCATCGCCTCGCTCGAGAGCCGCGTCTTCGTCCTCGAGGGCCAGCTCGCCGAGTGCCAGGGTCAAAATGAATCCCGTCTCCGCCCGCGCGACGAGTACGCCCTCGTCGACGGCCAGATCATCGGCGTCAACCCCGCCGCCGACACCGCCACCCTCTCCCTCGGACGCCGCGACCGCGTCACCCTCGGCCTCACCTTCGAGGTCTACGACGACGCCGGCGCCATCCGTGAGAACGAGGAGGGCGAGTACCCCCGGGGCAAGGCCGCCGTCGAGATCATCCGCATCGACGGCTCGTCCTCCGTCGCCCGCATCATCCGCGAGAACCCCCGAAACCCCGTCGTCGCCGGGGACGTCTTCGCCAACGCCCTCTACGACCCCGACAAGGAATACTCCTTCGTCGTCTTCGGGAACTTCGACATGGACGGCGACGGCGACGCCACGCCGCGCGAGCGCCGCGACGTCGAGACCCTCATCCAGGACTGGGGCGGCGAGATCGAAAGCGACCTCTCAGGCCGCACCGACTTCCTCGTCCTCGGCGAGCGCCCCAAGCTCCCCATCCAGCCCGCCCAGGACGCCCCGCTCCCCGTCGTTCAGGCCTTCATCGACAAGCAGGCCGAGGTCGAGCGCTACGACCGGCTCTTCGAGCGCGCCACCCAGGCGAGCATCCCCGTCCTCAACCAGAACCGCCTCATGACCCTCACCGGCCTCCGAGGACAACGCTGATCGTCCACGCCCCAGCGCACCAGCGTTCGATCCCGCCGCGTTCGGCGGTCAGCCGCTACGCGCTGGACCCCGCCCTCTACGCCGGCGTCCGCGCCGCCGCGGCCCTCATGAATGTCGCCGGCCTCGAGGCCTCCGTCGCCGCCCTCCGACCCGCCGGCGCCGCCTACGCCCGCACGCGCTTCGCCAGGAAACGCATCACCCGAGCCAGCGAATACATCGCGTGGGCATACCCCGAGTGGTCCCCCGAACGCGTCCACCGGGTCGCGATCGATTCCTTCCGCTACCTCTTCGCCCTCGGCGCCGAGCTCGCCTGCGCCCCGCGCATGGGCATCGTCGGCGCCGGACGCCAGCTCCCGCCCCGCGTCGAGCTCGGCGAGACCCGAGGCGCCATCGACCTGCTCCTCTCAGGCCGACCCTGCGTCATGATCGGCGCCCACTGCGGCAACTGGGAGATGCTCGGCGCCACCGTCGCCTCCATCGGCGTCAAGGTCTCCGCCCTCTACCGACCGCTCAACCAAAGACCCATCGACGAATGGGTCCGCCGGACCCGCGGCGCCCGGGGGCTCGAGCTCATCGACAAGTTCGGCGCCGCCGAGCGCATGATCGACATCACCAGCGCCGGCGGCAGCATCGGCTTCACCGCCGATCAGAACGCCGGTCGAAAGGGCGTCTTCGTCCCCTTCTTCGACCGCTTCGCCTCCAGCTACAAGGCGATCGGCCTCATGGCGATCCAGCGCGAGATGCCCGTCGTCTGCGGCCAGGCCCGCCGACTCGGGGGCCCCGACGCCGCCCACCTCCGCTACCGGCTCGAGGTCACCGACGTCATTTACCCCGAGGACTGGGCCGACCGCGACGACCAGCTCTTCTACCTCACCGCCCGCTACCGCCACGCCATCGAGCAGATGATCCGCAAGGCGCCCGATCAGTACCTCTGGCTCCACGGCGCCTGGAAGACCCGCCCGCCCCACGAGCGCCGCGGGAGACCCGTTCCCGAGGCGCTCATCGACAAGTGCCGCTCGCTCCCCTGGATGACCGACGAGCGCCTCGAACGCCTCATCGAGCGATCACGCCGCGACGCCGCCGAAGCCCGATAGATCCCCCTCCCCCGCCGGTTGCTCATCCCGCGCCCCCCGGCGATACTCCCCCGCTCACCCAAGCGGGAGTCGCGCGTGGCGTCCAAGCAGCTCATCCTGATCGACCCAAGCGGCGGCGCTCTCGGATCAAAGGCCGAGGTGACCGACCGCCTCGCGCAATACAACACCGCCTCAGACGGCTCCGAGGAAGCCCGCGGCGTCGCCTTCGGCCCCGGCTTCCACGTCGAGCTCCCCTGGATCGACGACGCCGACGACCTCCAGCAGGCCGCCGTCACCGTCGTCGACCAGGAGGCCGCCTGGCAGGTCCTCTCCAGACTCCTCCGCGACACCGGTTGGAGCCTCATGGACCTCGAGACCGGCCAGACCTTCGGCGATCCGACCGACTAACCACCCCAGAGCGCACAGACCGGTCGTCGCGGCCCCCGCGGCGGCCGCATCGACCGCCCCGAGCGCACCGGAATCGGATGCTTCACCCGGAAGAAACCCCGGGGGGAGCCGTCCATGCGCCCGAGATTCGCCGTCGCCGTCACCGCCTTCGCCGGCGCCGCCGCGCTCGCTCAGCCGGCGCCCACGCCGCAGCCCACCACCGACCCGCTCGGCGCCATCACCGCCGTCGTCATGTACGGGAGCGAGGCCGAGGCCGGGAGCGGATGGTCCGCCTCCTCATCGCCGCGAACGATCCGCGCCGCCTCGCCCGGGCGATCCCTGACCTACCACGTCGCGCTGCCCGAGACGCCCGAGGCCTGGCGCCTGGGCGTCACCGCCCGCCGCCTGGGTGGGGAGAGCCCGGTGCGATTCGACATCGCCATCGGCGACCGCCGCGTGGACCCGCTCGTCGCCACGCCCAGCGCGAGCGACTTCGGCACCTACTGGTCGCCGCTCGACCGCGTGGGCGGCTCGATCACCCTCACCATCACCCCCTCGGCCGCGGGCGAGAGCTGGCCCGGCGTCGAGATCGCGGCGATCCAGCTCGCCCGCTACGGGGATCCGGTCGAACGCGGCCCGGTCTCCGGCGCCGACGAGACCATCACCGGCCGCACCTCGGCTCCAAGGGGCGGCGGGGGCTTCCGCGGGAGCGGTGGCGGCGGCGGGTCGCCGGGACGCGCTCCGCTCGAAGAGTTCTTCCCACCGCTGGAGGAGCCGGACGAGGGACCGCTCGAGCTCTCGGACCCGCCCGCGCCGTCGCCGCCGCCGGGGGGCGATCCGCAGCCGCCCTCGCCCCCGGAGCCGGATCGCGACCCGGAGAACCCGCCGACGCTCCCCGCGCCGGGGGCGGGTCTGCTGCTGCTCGGGCTGCTCTCTCATCGCGCGGTTCGGCAGAGGCGATGAAGCGCGGGCGGGCGAGAGTCCGATAGTGACCGTATGCGCCCGCTCTCGCTCCTCCTGACCCTTCTGGCTCTCGCGGCGCCGGCGCTGGCGGAGATCGATATCGGCGCTCACCGCGTGGTGCGGCTCTTTGACTTCGAGGAGCGGGCGATCACCACCGAGCCGGTGCCGACGCACTGGGTCCGCGTGGTGCACCAGCCCGGGCGCGTTGAGCTCCCTGGCTTTCCCGCGTGGAACCGCTCGGGCTTCGACGCCTCCCCATACCGCGGCGCGTACTCGGCCAAGCTGCCGACGCGCGGGGGCAGCGCCGCGCTGCGTCTGGCGGCGGGCGTGGCGCCCGTGGTGCCTCAGGCGGACTACGTCGTGACGGCGGCGGTTCGCACGGAGGGGCTCGATCGCGCGCGGGCGCGGATCGTCGCGCGCTTCCTCGACGGCGAGCTCCGCGAGATCCTCGCGAGCGAGCAGACGACCGACCTGATCCGAACCGACGGCGCCTGGACCCCCGTGGCCGTCGAGCTCTGGGGCGACGAGCCCGAGGCCGCGTGGATCCAGATCGACCTTCAGCTTCTCCAGCCGAGCGAGCAGCCCGGCTTTGACGACTCGATCGCCCCCGATCTTCGGAGCGACGATCTTTCGGGCGCGGCATGGTTCGACGAGGTCGCGATCCTCCAGGTCCCGCGGGTGGAGCTGACGACGAACGATCCGATGAACGTGATCGCGCTCCCCGAGGCGCCCGAGCTGCGTGTGCGCGTGCGCGACCTGACGGGCGAGCTTCTCCGGGGCGAGGTCGTCGTTCGCGACATCCACGGGCGGACGGTCGCGCGGCGGCGGTTCGATCTTCCCCCGGGGTCGCCCCCGATCGACTGGAGGCCGGAGCTCCCGGCGCTCGGGTGGTACGAGGCGACGCTCCGGGCCTTCTCAGGCCGCGCAACGGTCGGGGAGACGACGGCGAGCTTCGTGTGGGCGCGGGGCGAGACGCCGGACCCGGCGGAGGCGCCCCGCTTCACGGTTCTGGTCGAGGACGAGCCGATCGAGCGGCTCGAGTCGCTCCCGGCGCTGCTCAAGGCCTCCGGCGTGGGCGGAGCGACGGTGACGCTCCCGGATCTTCCCCCGGCGGTGTTTCTCCCGCCGCTCGAGGGGGCGGTGATGGCCGCGCTGGAGTCGCGTTTTCGTCTGGGGATCCAGCTCTCGCGCCTGCCCGGCGCGCTGGCTCGGCGCCTGCACATCGCGACCGACGACCTGCTCGCGGTGAGCCTCGACGAGGACGCCGACGCGTGGCGGAGCTTCCTCGAGCCGACGCTCGCGCGCTTCGGCCAGCGAGTTCAGCGGTGGCAGATCGGCGACGCGATGGGCGATCTCGTCGAGCGCCCCGACCTGCTCGAGCGGCGCGAGGCGTTCCGCGAGGCGTTCATGCGGCTCTCGCCCGAGCCGGTGATCGCGACCCCGTGGGCGGCGCTGCGCGCCGTCGATCCGTCGGTCGCCCGGAGCGGGGCCCTGACGATCGCCTATCCCACGGCGGCGCCGCCCGAGGGCGTTGGCGATCTGGTCCGCGCGTGGGAGGACTCGGGCGATCCGGACGTGACGCTCATCCTCGACTCGCCCGAGGCGCCGCTGGCGATGCGCGCCCGCCAGCTGGCGCTGCGCACGATCCACGCGTGGCTGACCGGCGTGGAGCGCCTCTGCTTCCCGAAGCCGTGGGCGTGGTCGACTGATCGGCGACCGCAGGCGATGCCGACGCCGGAGCTCGGCGTGATCCGCTCGCTCGCCTGGCGTCTGCACGGGCGGGAGCTGATGGGGCGGCTTCCGGTTCGCGAGGGCGCTCACGCGCTGGTGCTGCACGGCGCGCACAACGACACGCTGGCGGTCTGGAACGAGCACGCTGACCCGCGCAAGGCGACGCTCGAGGTCTACCTCGGGGGCGGGCGCGTGCGCGCCTTTGACCTCTTCGGCAACCCGATCGCGCTCGAGACGACGCGCGGCAAGCACCGGATCGATTACGGCTTCGATCCGATCTTCATCGAGAACGTCGACGGGAACCTGCTCCGCTTCCAGTCGGGCGTGCGGATCGAGCCGGGATTTCTCACCTCCGAGGGCGCCCGGCGGACGCTCGAGCTGGTCGTGCGGAACCCGTGGCCGGAGTCGATCAGCGGGCGGGTGCGGCTCTCTGGAAAGGAGCACTGGCGGCTCGCCCCGCGGGTGCAGCAGGTGACGATCGATCCGGGCGGAGAGCTCCGGCTGCCCTTTGAGGTGTCGCTCGGGGTGGCGGAGGAATCGGGTGAGCACGCGGTGCGGACGGAGTTCGAGCTGAACGTGGGGCGGGCGTTTCACCGGCTCGACCTGGCGCCGACCATTGAGATCGGTCTCGAGAACGTGGTGCTCGAGGGCGGGGTCCGGTTGATCGAGTCCGGGGACGGGAAGGACGTGCTGGCGCTGGCGATCGTGACGAACGTCGGGAGCGAGCCGGTGACGATGACGGTCAGCGCGCTGGCGCCGGGGTTCCCGCGGAAGCAGGCGCCGATCAGCGCGCTGGCGCCCGGCGCGTCGGCGGTGCGTCAGTTCCGGTTCGAGCGCGGGGGCGAGGCGCTGAGCGGGCGACGGATCCGGCTCTCGCTGGTCGAGACGGATGGGGCCGAGCGGCTGAACCGGACGCTCGACGTGCCCTAGTCGCGGAGGCGGCTCAGGACGGCGAGGCGGAGCCGAGGATCTGGACGGTGATGGTGTTCTCGACGCCGGAGATGCCAAAGGGCTTGCCCGAGAGGGTGACGACGCGATCGCCGGGGCGAGCGAGGCCGCTGGCGAGCAGGACGCGGTCGATGAGGGCGGCGAAGTCGGAGCGGTGGGTCGGGGGGTCGGGCTCGTAGCCCGGGATGACGCCGCCGAGGAGGGCCATGCGGCGGGTGGCCCGGCGGTCGGAGCTGAAGGCGATAATGGGGATGCGGAGCCCGATCTGGGAGAGGACCTGGGCGGATCGCCCGGTCTGCGACCAGCAGACGACGAAGCTGGCGCCGATGTCGTTGGCGACGTGCCAGACGCCGTGGGCGAGGGCGGAGAGGCGATGCTGGGACTCCTGGAGCCGGACGGGCGGCGTGGAGCGCCGGGGCATGGTGGCGACCTCGGCCTCTGTGGCGAGGGCGACGCGTCGCATGAGGTCGACGACGAGCTCGGGGTGGCGCCCGACGGCGGTCTCGCCCGAGAGCATGACGGCGTCGGCGCCGTCGAAGATGGCGTTGGCGACGTCGGAGACCTCGGCGCGGGTGGGCGCGGGGCTGTTGATCATGGTCTCGAGCATCTGGGTCGCGACGATGCAGGGGGTTCCGTGGCGGCGGGCGGCGGCCATGATGCGCTTCTGGATGATGGGGACGAGGGGGAGTTCCATCTCGACGCCGAGGTCGCCGCGCGCGACCATGATGCCGTCGGCGACCTCGACGATCTCCTCGATGCGTTCGACGGCCTGAGGCTTCTCGATCTTGGCGATGACGGGGGTCATCTCGGCGCGGGGGGAGTCGGCCACCGCGGCCTCCTCGGGATCGAGGCCCGAGAGGCGGGCGATCTCGCGCTTGAGCTCGAGCACCTCGTCGGGGCGGCGGACGAAGGAGAGGGCGAGGTAGTCGAGCCCGTGCTTGACGGCCCAGCGGACGCACTCCCAGTCCTTTTCGGTGATCGCGGGCGCCTTGATGTCCGAGTCCGGGAGGTTGACGCCCTTGGAGGATGAGACAAGGCCGCCGGTGGTGACGCGGCATCGCAGCTGGGGCCCGCTCTCGCCCTCCTCGCGGTCGACGACCAGCGCGCGGATGGCGCCGTCGTTGATGAGCACGCGGTGACCGGGCTCGACCTCGTCGATGAGCCCCGCGTAGGTGCAGCCGAAGACGGGCGGATCGCCGGGGACGGCTTCGGGGACGTCGCGGCGGAAGAGGATGTCGCGTCCGGCGTCGACCATGAGGCCGCCGTCGGGGACGCGGGTGACGCGGATCTTGGGCCCGGGGAGGTCGCCGACGATGGCGATGGCGCGGGTCATCTCATCGGCGACGGCGCGGACGGCGCCGAGGCGCTGGGCGTGGTCCTTGAAGCTGCCGTGGGAGAAATTGAGTCGGAAGAGGGAGACTCCGCTCTCGATGAGCTTGCGAATCATGTCTCGACCGTCGGTGCTTGGGCCGAGGGTGGCGAGGATCTTCGTCATGCTCCGGTTCGTCGACGGGGCGCCGTAGCGCATCGCGAGATCGTCGCGGTGCGACGGCTCGCTGGCGGCGGCCTCTGCGGTCGTGCTCATGCCTCGTGGCCTTTCCTGCGCCTAGGGTCGTGCTCGCGATCGGGCGGTCGATCGATTGAACTCTATACCGTATCGGACATCCGTTTCAGGAGGACCAGAGGCATGAGCGAGAAGGGCGAACCCCGCGTGGCGATTGTGACGGGCGCCGGCTCCGGCGTCGGGGCGTGCGTCGCCAAGCAGCTCGTGGAGCAGGGCTGGCGCGTCGTGCTCGCGGCTCGCACGAAGGAGCAGCTCGACCGCAGCGCTGAGGAGAGCGGGAACCCGTCGGCGTGCCTCGTGGTCCCGACTGATCACACGGATCCGGCGCAGTGCGAGGCGCTGATCGAGAAGACGATGGACGCCTTTGGGCGCATCGACGCGCTGATCAACAACGCGGGCATGGCGTCGCTTGTGCCGATCCAGGACGTCGATCTCGAGGCGCTGCGCGAATCCTTCGCGGCCAACACCTTCGGGCCGGGGATGCTGATCGCCAAGGCGTTTCCGATCATGCGGAAGCAGAAGGAGGGACGGGTCGTCAACGTGGCGAGCAAGGGCATCAGCGACCCGTTCCCGGGGTTCTTCGCCTACGGCGCGGCCAAGAGCGCGGTGGACAGCTTCACGCGATCGATCGAGAACGAGGGCAAGCGGCACGGGGTTCGGGGCTTCACCGTCGCGCCGGGAGCGATCGAGACCGGGATGCTCCGGGGTATGTGGAACGAGAAGCAGCTCCCGCCCGACAAGACGCTCGACCCGGCGGAGGTGGCGCAAACGATCGTGGCCTGCGCGACGGGCCAGCGGGACGACGACGCGGGTGAGGCTATCTTCATGACGTCGTCATGATGTCTTTCCGCGACGCGATCAATCTCAATCTTTATTCCCCAAGGGATTCCGTGAACACCCTCTGAGAAAGGCTTTCCGTGCCGATCAAAGCTGAAAACAATCAGGGCGTCATCGACGCTCTCGTCGACGCCTACAACGCCGAGATCGAGACGGTGGCGAACTACATCGCCAACTCGGTCAACCTCGACGGCGTCGGCGCCAAGCACATCAAGAACTCGCTCGACGCGGACATCCAGGAGGAGCTTGGGCACGCGCAGATGGTGGCGCGGCGCATCAAGACCATCGGGGGCAAGGTGCCGGGCTCGCAGGCGCTCAAGTGGAAGCAGGACATGCTTCAGCCGCCGCAGGACAACACGGACGTGATCGCGGTGATCAAGGGCGTGATCTCGGCGGAGGAGGCGGCGATCGCGGGGTACGAGAAGGTGATCGAGGTCGCCTCGGGCACGGACCACGCGACGGAGGATCTGGCGATCGAGCTGCTCGCCGACGAGCAGGAGCACCGCCGGGAGTTTCTCGGTTTTCTGAAGGAATATGAGAAGAACGCGTGACCCCGAGCGGCGTCTCGCCTCCGGATGATCAGCGCATCGTCCGCGGGCGCGGGGCGGCGCCGACGGTGCGCGTGCGTCCGGCGGGCGAGGGGCGCCACTACCTTCGCGTGCTGATCGCGCCGGGGGCGTTCAAGGAGTCGCTGACGGCCGAAGAGGCGGCCGAGGCGATGCGTCGGGGCGTGCAGAAGGCGTCCCGCCGGCTGGCGGCGCCGATCTTCACGGACCTCTGCCCCGTCGCCGATGGCGGCGAGGGCTTTGTTCGCGCGCTGGTCAGCGCCACGGGCGGCGAGCTCCGGGAAGACGAGGCGACGGGCCCGCTCGGGGAGCCGACGCGCGCGATCTGGGGCGTGCTCTCGCGCCAGGCGCCGACGCAGGCGAACATCTCGGCGAGTCGCGCGGCGCGGAGCGCGATCGAGTCGGCGCTGGACGTGCCGGCGGGCTCCTTTGCGCGCAACCCGAAACCGGTGGCGCCGTGGAAGACGGCGGTGCTCGAAGCGGCCTCGGCGTGCGGGCTCGCGCTGATCCCGGCGGGGCGGCGCGATCCGATGCGGGCGACCTCCTTCGGGCTCGGGGAGCTGATCGGGCGGGCGCTCGATGAGGGGTGCGGTCGGATCATCATCGGGCTGGGGAACACGGCGACGGTCGACGGCGGGATCGGCGCGGCGCGAGCCCTTGGCGTGCGGCTCACGCGCGCGGGCGGCCAGCCGCTGAGCAGCTCCGCCCGCCCGCACCCGGGAGGGGCCGACCTTCAGGACCTTGCGCACCTGGCGGTCAACTCGCGGGACGATCGGCTCTCGGCCGTGGAGATCACGCTCGCGGCGGACGTGATGAACCCGCTGCTCGGCCCCGGCGGGGCGGCGGCGACCTTCGGGCCGCAGAAGGGCGCTTCGCCCGGGGACATCGAGCGGCTCGAGGCGGGGCTGGCGAATCTGGCGCGGCGGTGCGCGGAGGCGGGGCTCGATGCGGACCCGGCCGCGCCCGGCGCGGGCGCGGCCGGCGGGATGGGCTTTGGTCTGGGGGCGATGCTCGATGCGCGGATCGTCCCGGGCGCGGAGATGGTCCTCGAGGCGGTGCGGTTTCGCGAGCGGGCGCGGCAGGCGGACGTGGTGCTCACGGGCGAGGGGACGCTCGACCGGACGACGGAGGGCGGGAAGCTCGTGGCGGCGGTGTCGCGATCGGCGCGCGAGGCGGGGGCGATGCCGATCGCGCTCGTCGGGGCGCTTGGCGAGGGCGCCGACGAGGCGGCGCAGCGGATCGGGCTGCAGGCCTACCGGGCGATCACGCCGGAGGACGCCCCGCGCGAGCAGGCGATGCGGATGGCGGCGGATCTGCTCGAGGCGGAGACGGCGAAGCTGGTCCGGCTGGCGCTGACCGACGGGGGCTGACTCATCCCCGGGGGCCCCGCTACAATCCGGTGTATGCCCATCCGTGACGAAGACATCATGCTCTGCCCGACGCCCGACATGAACGCCGCGGAGCGGCTGTACCTGCCGGAGATCATCCGCGGGTTCGGCACGACGATGCGGCACCTCTTCAAGGGTTGGAATCAGGGATCGGGCAGCCGGACGCTGCAGTATCCCGAAGAGCGGCGTGAGCAGAAGCCTGTGCTCGAGGGCGGGATGGAGGTCTCAAACTTCCGGGGCTTCCACCGGCTCAACCGCGACGAGGCGGGGCGCGTCAAGTGCGTGGCGTGCATGATGTGCCCGACGATCTGCCCGGCCAACTGCATCCACATCGAGGCGGAGGAGTCGCCCTGGGACGACCGCGAGAAGTACCCGAAGAAGTTCGAGATCGACGAGCTTCGGTGCATCTTCTGCGGGATGTGCGAGGAGGCGTGCCCGGTGGACGCGATCGAGCTGACGCAGGAGTACGCGATCGTGGGGACGAGCCGCGACGAGATGGTGTACGACAAGAACAAGCTGCTGTCGATGTACGACGCGACGATCGAGGGCAAGCCGATGTGAGGCGGGAGCGCCGCCGGCGCGTCAGGCCACGGGCTGCTTGACGCCGAAAAAGCCGACGTCCACGCCGGCGCTGCGCAGGACGGCGATGGCGCGGGCGTTGACGATCAGCAGGACCACGATCCCGATAAGCGGAAGCAGCGTCAGCAGTCCGAGCAGGATGCCGAAGCCGGCGCCGTAGAGCTTGGTCGCGAGCAGGAAGACGAAGATCGTCGCGACGATGACGACGACGCTCGTGAAGATGTAGATCAGCTGGGCGATGCTCGCGGGGACAAAGAGGGCGAGCAGCGCGAGCGCGACGTAGAGCGCGAGGCAGACGATGATGACCTTCTGTCGCGTGGCGACGTCGCGGAGATCATCGCGCGAGAGGTTCTCGGGGAGCGTGGTCATGTCGGCGGGCATGTTGGTTCTCCAGATGCAAGCAACGCAACACAAGCGTCTGTGTTAGCAGAACCGAGGGCCCGGATCAACGAAGAGGAGCGGCGCCTGTTCGTCAGGCGCGACGCTTGGCGACGCGGAGGACGAGCGAGAGCACGAATAACAGGATGAAGACGAAGAAGAGGATCCTCGCGATGTCGCTCGCGGCGCCGGCGAGACCGGTGAAGCCGAAGAGACCTGCAAGGAACGCCACGAGCAGGAAGATGATCGCCCACTTGAGCATGCGTCGTTCCT
>CAZXGT010000009.1:0-5191 GCA_964639935.1 uncultured Phycisphaeraceae bacterium | reverse complement strand
GCAAGGAACGCCACGAGCAGGAAGATGATCGCCCACTTGAGCATGCGTCGTTCCTTTCACGCGATCGGGAGCCGGTCAGGCTACCGGGCGTCTGGCGAGGCGGCGCGGCGGGTTTGCGCGGCGAGCGCCTGAGCCGCGGCGCGGACGTCGGCGCGCCAGTCTCCGGTTGAGCCGCTCGGGTAGAGGACGCTTCGGCTGGCGTTGATCACCGCGCCGGCGCCTTCGCGGAAGAGGGCGCGGACGGTCTCGACGGTTCCGCCCTGGGCGCCGAAGCCGGGGACGAGGAAGATCTGCCGGGGCATGAGCTCGCGGAGTCTTGCGGCGTCGTCGGGCTTTGTGGCGGCGACGACGGCGCCGAGGTCGGAGTAGCCGCGCTCGCCGACGCGAGACTCACCGAGCTCGGCGAGGCCTTTGGCGACGGCTTCGGCGACGGTCTCGCCCGGTTCGGTCGCGATGGACTGGATGGCGTCGGAGCCCGGGTTGCTGGTGCGGACGAGCGCGAAGACGGCGCGATCGTCGCGGAGGAAGGGCTCGATGGTGTCGAAGCCCATGTAGGGATTGACGGTGACGGCGTCGGCGCCGATCGCGTCAAAGGCGAAGGCGGCGTAGTGCTCGGCGGTGGTGCCGATGTCGCCTCGCTTGGCGTCGAGAATGACGAAGAAGCCGAGGTCGCGGGCGCGGCGAACGACGCGCTCGAGCGCGGCGAGGCCGGCGCTCCCGTAGCGCTCAAAGCAGGCGCTCTGGGGCTTGACGACGCCGACGACGCCCTCGATCGCTTCGATGACGCCGAGGCAGAAGGTCTCGATGGAGGCGGCGGGATCGGCCTCGTGCGCCCGGTCCGGCAGGCGCTCGAGGACGGGGTCGAGCCCGACGCAGGCGGGGGCGCCGGCGCGCCGCATCGCGTCGATCAGGCGGTCGGCGGCGCGGCCGGTCACGAGCCGGCGCCGGGCTCGTCGGTCGCGCCGGCGGGTCCGGCGGGTCCGCCGAAGGACCAGTCGGGCTGGGACTGGTTCTCGACGAAGCGCTCGACCATGGCGTCGAAGGCCTCCGGGCGGTCGAGGAACAGAAAGTGGCGGGCGTCGGCGAAGAAGGTGACGCTCGCCTCGGGCCAGTCGTCAAAGGGGAGGCGCCAGAACTCCTCGGCCATGACTTCGCTGCCCAGGACGGTGCGCACGCCGTCGTTGATGGCGGCCGCGGCGAGGAGCCTGACGCCGGAATCCTTGAGGGGCTCGGTGAGATCGGGGATGGAGTGCTCGATCATCCAGCGTCGCCACGTCATGAAGTCGAGGCCTTCTGAGATCTCCTGGAGCAGGCGTTGGTCCGGCTCGCTCGCGGCCTGGCGCCCGGCGATCTGGCGCCAGCGGGCGCGCCAGGCGACGGGGTCCGTGCGGTCGACGTTGCGGAGGAAGTTTCCGGCGATGGCCGAGGCGCGCTCCTCGGGGCTCAGGACGAAGCCCTGGAAGCTCAGCGGGTAGGCGGGCGTGGCGTCGACGGAGATGACGCCCTCGAGGAGCTCGGGACGCTCCGCGGCGAGCTTCATCGCGAGCATGCCGCCGAGGCCGTGCCCGATGACGACGGCGCCGTCGATTCCCCGGCTCTCGAGCTCGCCGGCGATGGCGGCGACGACGGCGTCGGCCCACGGCGTGCGGTCGAGCGGGTTGCCCTCGGGCGTCTCGAGCGGGTCGGATCCGCCCATGCCCGGGACGCGGACGGCGAGCATGCGGTAGCGCTCGGCGTTGCGATCCATGAAGGGCTCCCACACGCGCCAGTCTCCCTGGACGCCGTGGATGAGCACGAGCGCGGGGTCGCCCTGGCCGCGGGTCTCAACGTGAGGCAGCGCGGGCGATCCCGCCTGCGCGAGGGCGGCGGCCGCGAGCCAGAAGGTTGCCGCGATCGCCGCCGTCAGTCCGATCATTCTGCGCATGGTGCTGAGCTCCACTCGAGTGCGTGCTGCAGAATATCGACGCGAGCGGGGCTCGTCTGTTCCGCAAATCAGCGGTCGATCGCCTCTCGGAGCACGGCGAGAGCGGTCTCGGTCATCGTTTCATCGACGGCGCCCATGTGGGACATGCGAAGCGCCCGCCCGGCCCAGGCGTCCTGCCCTCCCGCGAAGACGACCCCCTTCTCCCGGCAGCGCTCGCGGACCTCGTCGCCCAGGCCCGCGGGGTAGAAGGCGGCGGTGACGCTCTGCACGGGGCGCTCGGCGGCGAGCGTGAAGCCCATGGCGGCCAGCTCTTTCCGGGCGCGCTCGGCCAGGCGGCGGACCCTCTCCCATCGGGCCTCGAGCCCCTCCTCGAGGATCATCCGGACGGACTCCTCGAGCCCGTACCAGAGGGTGATCGGGGCGGTGTTGGCGACCGTGCCGCGGCGGAAGGCGTCCAGGCGCCAGCGGAGATCGATGGAGGCGGGCGCGACGGTTTCGGCGGCGCCGAGGCGCTCGATCGCTCGCTCGCCCAGGCTGACGAGCCCGAGCCCGGGCGGAAGCATCAGGGCCTTTTGCGAGGCGGCGACGCAGGCGTCGACCCCCCACCGGTCGGGGCGGAGCTCGATGGCGCCGACGCCGGTGACGACGTCCGCGACGAGCAGCGCGCCGGGGGCGCGGTCGCGGACGACGCGGGCGACCTCGCGGAGATCGGTGTGAGCGCCGGCGCTGGTCTCGCTCTGGGTGACGGTGACGAGCGCCGCGTCCGGCGGGAGGGTCTCGGCGAGGAGGTCGGGATCGACGGCCTTTCCCCACGGCGCGACGGCGCGCCGGCGCTCTCCGCCGAAGAGGCTCGCGAAGCGGTCGAGCGTGGCGCCCCATCGCTCGCCGAAGCGGCCCGAGGAGACCGAGCAGGTCGGGCGGCCCGGGATCGCGAGGGACCAGATGGCCGACTCCATCGCGAGGGTGCCGGAGCCGGGGAAGACCAGGACGGGCCCGGCGGTCTGGAAGATCTCCGAGAGCCCGGGGCGGACGCGGGCGAGCAGATCGGCGAAGTCCGGGCTGCGGTGCGGCACGACCTGGCGGGCCATGGCGCGGGTGATTCTCTCGGGAACGGGCGTCGGCCCGGGCGTCAGCAGGATCATGAGAGGAGCTTACCTCCCGGGAGCCGGCTTCCGCGCGCGCGTTGCCGCGGCGGCCGCTGGCGTCAATGATGACCCGATGGAGCCTCCACGCCATCTCGATCTGAAGAAGGACCGCGGGCTCTCCGTCGAGTGGGCCGACGGGGACGTTTCGTACTACTCGATCGGGTATCTGCGGAGGATGTCGCCCTCGGCCGAGCAGCGGCAGCTTCGCGAGGAGATGGAGAAGAATCCGCTGACGGTGCTCCCGAGCTCGATGTCGAACCCGGGGGAGCTTCGGGCCGAGAGCGCCGAGCTGGTCGGCAACTACGCGCTGCGGATTATTTTTTCCGACGGCCACAAGACGGGGCTCTTCTCGTGGGACTATCTGCGGCGGATCGACCCCCGACTGGGTGATCCCAAGGACGCGCCGCCCGGGGCTTCTGGGGATGAGGAATCCGGCTGACCGATAGCTCCATCTGCGCCCTTTCCGCGCGAGCAGGAGCCGGTCATGCCCAATCACGTTCTCATCGGCGCCGCCGACACCATCGGCAGCCTTTCCGCCTCGATCGACGCGATCCCGGGTCACCCGGCGCCGATCGGGTGCGTGCTTGTTCGCGAGGAGCCGTGCGATCTGCCGGCGGATCGTCTGCTCGGGACGCTCGCGGATCTGCCGCGGCTGAAGATCAAGCACGATCTGGATGCGGCGCTGGTGTGCCTGCCGGCGTACATGACGGGGGCGATGGAGCAGGTTCGCGCGGCGTGCCGGTCGCTTGGGATCGAGGTCAAGCTGGCGCCCTTCGTGGGCGATGCGCTGACGTGGCGGGCGCCGGCGGACGCGAGCGACGTGGTCGGGCTTCTCGGGCGTCGCCCGCGGCTGGCGGACGCCCGGCGTCTTGACGCGGTGCTCAAGGGCAAGCGGGTGCTGATCACGGGGGCCGGCGGCTCGATCGGTTCGGAGCTGTCGCGGCTCGCGGCGGCGCGGGACCCGGAGCTCCTGGTGCTGATGGAGCGTTCGGAGAACGCGCTCTTTGAGATCGATCAGGAGATCGCAGGCCGCTTCCCGAACGTGGCGCGGCGGGCGGTGATGCACGACGTGGTCGATTCGGAGGGGACGCTCCGGCTCTTTGAGCGGAACCGGCCGCACACGGTGTTCCATGCCGCGGCGCACAAGCACGTGCCCATGATGGAGGACCATCCGGCGCACGCGGTGAACAACAATCTCTTCGGGGCGAAGTCGGCGGCGGACGCCGCGATGCAGACGCACGTCGAGCGGTTCGTGCTGATCTCGACGGACAAGGCGGTGAACCCGAGCTCGGTGATGGGCTCGACGAAGCGGCTCGCGGAGCAGTACGTGCGCGGGATGAACCAGCTGGGGGGCCCGCGGTTTTGCATGGTGCGGTTCGGGAACGTGCTGGGCTCGAGCGGATCGGTGCTGACGGTGTGGCGTCGGCAGATCCGCGCGGGCGGACCGGTGACGGTGACGCATCCGGAGATGACGCGGTACTTCATGACGATCCCCGAGGCGGCGTCGCTCGTGATTCAGGCGGCGGCGCTCGACCCGGCGGAGGTCGGCGGGGCGGACGTCTTTGTGCTGGACATGGGCGAGCCGATCCGGATTCTGGATCTGGCGAGGCGGACGATCGAGGCGCACGGCCTGACGGCGGCGCTGCCCGACGAGCCGGCGGCGAAAGGGCCCTCGATGCCGGTGGTCTTCTCGGGGATTCGCCCGGGGGAGAAGCTCAACGAGGAGCTGGCGCACGACGCGGAGCGGCTGCACGACACCCCGATCGGGGGAATCATGGCGTGGCAATCCTGGCCCCCGGCGGCGGTGGAGCTGCACGCGATGACGCTGGACATGGCGGCGGTGCGATTTGAGCCGCGGTCCGAGAATGTGCTCGAGGCGCTGAAGCGGTGGACGCCGAGCCTTCGGAAGCAGGCGCCCGCCGAGCCCGCAGCGACGGTCGTTGTTCGGGATCTGGCCGCTCGCGTTTGCTGAATCTGAACAATCCGACCGACAATACGGGATCCTCTCCTGGTTGAACCCGGCCCCGGCGCGGACCGATGCACCGCCAGAGCGACGTTCGCTCGCATCGGAAACCCGCCCGCCAGAGCCGGCCGCGAGATTGTCATGAAGATTCAGGACGCG
>CAZXGT010000008.1:40456-45743 GCA_964639935.1 uncultured Phycisphaeraceae bacterium | reverse complement strand
CGACGAGCTCGTCGTTGGTCTCGAAGCGCTTGAGGGCGGCGAGGAGGCGCTCGACCTGCTCGTGGGGCGGCATGCTCAGGAGCCGGCGGCGGAGGGCGGTGGTCGCCTTGACCGCGGTTGGCGAGAGCAGGAGCTCCTCCTTGCGCGTGCCGGACTGGGCGAGGTTGATGGCGGGGAAGAGGCGTCGCTCGGCGATCTTGCGATCGAGGATGAGCTCCATGTTCCCGGAGCCCTTGAACTCCTCGAAGATGACCTGATCGCCTCGCGAGCCGGTGTCGACGAGGCAGGTGGCGATGACGGTGAGAGAGCCGCCCTCTTCGGCGTTCCGCGCGGCGCCGAAGATCTGGCGCGGGATCTGCAGGGCGCCGGAGTCGATGCCGCCGGTGAGGGTTCGCCCGGTGTTGGCGTGCCTGGCGGAGTTGTTGAAGGCGCGGCCGATGCGGGTGAGTGAGTCGAGAAGGACGACGACGTCCTTGCCGGCCTCGACCATGCGTTTGGCGCGGTCGAGTGTGGCGGTGGCGACGGCGATGTGCCGGTTCAGGTCGTGATCGTTGGAGGAGGCGATGACCTGGCAGGGGACGGATCGGCGGAAGTCGGTGACCTCTTCGGGGCGCTCGTCGACGAGGAGGGCGTAGACCTCGAGGTCGGGGTGGTTGGCGTGGAGGGCGTTGGCGATGTCCTTGAGGAGCGTCGTCTTGCCGACCTTCGGGGGCGAGACGATGAGCCCGCGCTGGCCCTTGCCGAGAGGACAGAAGAGGTCGATGAGCCGGCAGGCGGCGGGGCAGCCGGGGTGCTCGAGGCGGAGGATGGGCTGGGGGTCGATGACGGTGAGCTGGTCGAAGGGCTTTCGCGCGGCGAAGTCGTCGGGCTCGAGGCCTTCGATCTGGATGATCTCGTCGACGACGGGGCGGGAGGCCTTGGGGGAGCCGCCCTTCTTGCGGCGGCGGCGGGGCTTCTTCTGGACGACCTCGACAGTGATCTGCTGCCCGTGGCGGAGAGGGTATTTGTCTCCGAGGGCGACGGGGACGAAGGGGTCGTCGGGGCTTTCGAGGAAGCCGTCTTGAAACTGGCGGACGCGGCCTTCGGCGCGCGCGGGCCATTCGAGGATGCCGGTGACTGTGGTCATCTGGTCAATCGCTGAATTGGTTGGAGCGACGCCCGGGGCGCCCGGGACGTTCCGGGCGCCGGCCTGTGAAGCACCGATTGGTGAGGCGGATCGCTCAAGATCATCGGAGCATCGGGAGAGGCGGAAGTCAAGAGGAGGGGCGGAAATGAGACGCCGACCTGATGGGATCATCGGCCATGAACGCGTGGAATGTGGAATTGGGGACTTTCTTTTCTCGGTCATGGGCTATGATCCGCCCCTTCCGCCCGGATGCGTGGGCGGATTTTGTTCGCCTATTCTCTCCTGTCTGTTCTCTCCCTGATTGATTCCTGGAGGAGGCGCGTCGTGGAGACGCTTCGCGGCATTCCTGTTTCCCCCGGCGTGGCGTTTGGTCGAGTGCTCGCGCTCGACGACGTGCGCCGCCGGATCCCGCGGCGGCGGGTGAGCGAGACGCAGGCGTCGCGGGAGCTCGAGCGGTTTGACGAGGCGCTGGCGGCGTCGATCCAGGAGCTGAAGGATCAGCGGACCCGGACGAAGGAGGAGCTCGGCGCGGAGGCGGCGAAGATCTTCGCGTTCCACATCGGGATGCTGTCGGACCCGAATCTGGTGGAACCGGTCCGCGAGCGGATCAGCGCCGAGCGGGTGACGGCCGAGTACGCCGTGAGCCAGCAGTTCCGAGCGCTGGTGGATCAGTTCGAGAAGATGAGCGGCGGCGCGTTCGCGACGAAGATCGACGACGTGTGGGACCTGGACCGTCGGGTGCTCGGGCATCTGATCGGCGAGCACCGGGGCCAGATCGAGACGCTGGCGGAGCCGAGCGTGGTGATCGCGCCGGAGCTGACGCCGACGCAGACGGCGAGCTTTGACGCAAAGAAGGTGATCGCGTTCGCGACGGACTCGGGCGGGCGGACGAGCCACACGGCGATTATGGCGCGGGCGCTCGGGATCCCGGCGGTGGTGGGGCTCGAGCGGGCGACGGAGCGGGCGGCCGACGGGGACGTGGCGATCGTCGACGGCGATCGGGGCGTGGTGATCCTGCACCCCGACGAGGAGACGATCGAGAGCTACGAGGCGTACGCCGATCGGATGCGCGAGTTCCGGCGGTCGCTCCGGGAGGTGGTGGAGCTCCCGGCGGAGACGACCGACGGCGTCCGGGTGACGGTGATGGGGAACATCGAGTTTCCCGACGAGGCGGCGAAGGTGGTGGAGCTGGGCGGAGACGGGGTGGGCCTCTTCCGGACGGAGTTCCTGCATCTGCGGGCGGGGCGGGCGCCGACGGAAGAGGAGCACTACGAGGCGTACGAGCGGGCGGTGAAGGGGCTCGAGGGCCGGCCGCTGACGATCCGGACGCTCGATCTGGGGTCGGACAAGCAGGCGCGGAACGCGCCGCCGGAGAGAAACCCCGCGCTCGGTCGGCGGAGCATCCGCCAGAGTCTTCAGGAGATCGACGCGTTCCGGGCGCAGCTCCGGGCGGCGCTTCGGGCGTCGGCGCACGGGCCGGTGCAGCTGATGTTCCCGCTGGTGACCAACGTGCTGGAGCAGCGTCAGGCGCGGATGATCGTGGAAGACGTGAAGGAGGACCTGGCGGACGAGGGGGTCGCGTTCGACGAGCGTCTTCCGATCGGGATGATGATGGAGACGCCTGCGGCGGCGCTGATGGCGCCGGTGTTTGCGCGGGAGGTCGATTTCTTCTCGATCGGGACGAACGACCTGGTGCAGTACACGCTGGCGGTGGATCGGACCAACGCGCTGGTGGCGAGCCTGTACTCGGCGGCTCATCCGGCGGTGATCCGGCTGATCAAGGAGATCGTTCGCTCGGCGAAGCGTCGGGACGTCCCGGTGTCGGTCTGCGGGGAAGCGGCGGGGGAGATCGAGTACACGATGTTGCTGATCGGGCTCGGTCTTCGTAGCCTGTCGGTGACGCCGAGTCTGATCCCGACGGTCAAGCGGGTGATTCGGAGCGTCGATGTGACGACGTGCGAGCGGGTGGCCCGGAAGGTCGGCTCGTTCGATTCCGAGCGTCAGGTGACGGCGCATCTGCGCGACCAGACGCGAGCGATCATTCCGGAGGTGTTCGGCGGTCGTCCCGTCGAGTGAGTCCGCGGCTTCGGCAGACCCTGCCGCGACCCGGCCTCAAGGAAATGCCTCCGGCGGCAGAACACCCGCTCGGCGGGTCGCCTCGGCGGCCCGACAGGCCGTGCGGCTCCCCGCGTGAGGCGGGGCTCGGGTTGATCCGGCGCGCGTCCCGAATCGGGACGCCGTCAGCGACGATCCCCGGCCCGCTTGTCGTGGGCGCCCGCGGTGAAGCGAGCACACACACACGCGGGGCCCTCTCCCGTGCGGACGGCGAACGCTTTGACGGTCTTGGTTCAGTTCCCGGGCGACGCCCCGGGCGGCTGGCGCGACCGCGCGAACGTCTCCGCGAGCGGCGGGCCCGGCGGGAGCGACCGACGGTGAGCAAGAATCAGATGCTGATCAACTACGTCCCCGGCGACGAGTGCCGGGTGGCGATTCTTCGGGACGGGCGTCTCGAGGAGTTCTTCGCGGAACGCATGAACGCGGCGAGCGCGGTGGGCAACATCGCGGTGGGTCGCGTGACGAACGTGGAATCCGCGATCCAGGCGGCGTTCGTCGACTTCGGTCACGAGCACAACGGCTTCCTGCACATCACGGACCTGCACCCGCGGTACTTCCCGGGGGAGGACGATGAGGCGACCGAGCGGGTCGGGAAGAAGACGCCGCGCCGGGAGCGCCCGCCGATCCAGCGCGCGCTGAAGCGCGGGCAGGAGGTGGTGGTGCAGGTGATCAAGGAGGGCGTGGGGACGAAGGGCCCGACGCTCTCGACGTACCTGTCGATCCCCGGGCGCTTCCTCGTGATGATGCCGGACATGGACAAGGTCGGCGTGAGCCGGAAGGTGGAGGACGAGGACCAGCGTCGGGAGATGCGGAAGGTTCTCGATCAGCTCGACCTGCCGGAGGGGTTCGGCTTCATCCTCCGCACGGCGGGGATGGGTCGGACGAAGACGGATCTGAAGCGCGACCTGGCGTACCTGCAGCGGCTGTGGCGTGACATGGAGACGCAGCGGAAGAAGGGGAAGGCCCCGCGGCTTCTCTACGCCGAGAGCGATCTGCTGGTGCGGACGCTCCGGGACGTCCTCTCGAGCGAGGTCGACGAGGTGGTGATCGATCACCCGGCGGCGCTGAAGCGGGCGGCGAACTTCATGAAGATCGTCTCGCCGCGGGCGCAGGCGAAGCTGCTCGAGTACGACCGGAAGGCGCCGCTCTTCCACGCGTTCGGTGTGGAGGAGCAGATCGACCTGATGCACTCGCGCGAGGTGCCTCTTTCCTCGGGCGGTCGTCTGGTGATCGACGAGACCGAGGCGCTGGTGGCGGTGGACGTCAACAGCGGCAAGAGCCGCTCGGCGGGCGACGCGGAGACCAACGCGGTCCGGACGAACCTGGAGGCGGCCGACGAGATCTGCCGGCAGCTGAAGCTGCGCGACCTGGGCGGGCTGGTGGTGCTGGACCTGATCGACATGCGTCACCGCTCGAACCGGGCGAAGGTCGAGGCGCGGTTCAAGGACAACTTCAAGCGCGATCGGGCGCGGACCAAGGTGCTGTCGATCAGCCAGCTCGGGCTGATCGAGCTGACGCGGCAGCGGATGCGCGGGAGCGTGCTCAACACGCAGTACGCCGACTGCCCGACGTGCTCGGGCTTTGGGAAGGTGCAGCGTCCCGGGTTCGTCGCGGCCGACGGGATGCGCGAGCTCGGGGCGCTCCTGCACCACGAGCGGGTGCAGAAGGTGGAGATGGTGGTCTCGCCCCGGGTGGCGAGCGAGTACCTGACCAACAAGCGCCGGGCGGTGGGGCAGCTGGAGTTCCGGACGGGCAAGACGGTCGAGATCCGCGTGAGCGAGACGATCCCCGTCGACCGGATCACGTACTACGCCTACGACGAACGCGGGGCGGACATCGCGATCGACAAGCTGCCCAGGGCGCAGGCGCCCAGGGATCTCAAGCCGTGGGTGAAGGCCTCGGGCAAGGACAGCGACTGGGCGGTGGATCCGCAGGAGGAGGCCGAGCGGCTCGCCGAGGCCGAAGCGGAACTCTTTGAGGAGGAGGAGGAGCTGATCGGCGATCTGATCAGCGAGGACTTCTCGGAAGAGGACGCCGAGAGCGGCG
>CAZXGT010000008.1:22661-40356 GCA_964639935.1 uncultured Phycisphaeraceae bacterium | reverse complement strand
CTGATCGGCGATCTGATCAGCGAGGACTTCTCGGAAGAGGACGCCGAGAGCGGCGGCGATGGCGGCGGCGAGAAGAAGCGACGCCGCCGCGGGCGCCGAGGGCGCCGGGGGCGCGGCGGGAGCGACGCGCCGGAGGACCAGGCGGAGAAGACGCCGGGATCGCGCCGGGGCGAGGACGAGACGCCCCGCCGTGAGGAGAGCGACGAGGGCGAGGGCGAGGGCGGCGGGAAGCGCCGTCGTCGGCGTCGTCGCCGGCGCGGCGGGAAGGCGTCCGAGGACGGAAGCGAGCCGCGCGACGAGCGGGGTGGCGAGCGGGGCGGCGAGCGGGGACCGAAGCCGAAGGACGAGTCCAAGACGAAAGAGAGCGGGCGCGACCGCCGGCGCCCGAGCGGCGGCGATCGCCGGGAGCGGGCCGAGGAGCCGCGGAAGGCGCCGCCTCCCCCCCCGAGCGAGCCGGCGAGCTCCGGTCCGGACGCCTCCTCGGGCGTGGTGCGCAAGGCGTGGGGCTTTGGCATCCCGAAGAAGAAGGAGGACGCCAAGGCGAAGGGAACGCCCGGCGGCGACGAGACACCCGCCGAAGTGAAGAAGCCCGCCCCGCGGAAGCGTTCGAGCAAGAAGAGCTCGACGAAGAAGGCGGGCAAGAAGGCGACGGGCTCGGAATCCAAGAAGGCCGCCTCGAAGAAGAAGACAACGAAGAAGGCGGTCCGGAAGACAAGCTCGAAGAAGACGAGCAAGAAGCCCTCGACCCGGAAGAGAACGACGAAGAAGGCGCCCGCGAGCGAGGAGTCGTGAGCCGGCGAACGATCCGATGAGCGAGCCACGGCGCGTGATCATCCTGGGCTCGACGGGCTCGATCGGGCGGCAGACGGTCGACGTGCTCGAGCGGCTCGGGAACGCGTTTCGCGTGGTGGGTCTGGCCGCGGGGTCGCGCGGGGGCGAGCTCGCCGAGCAGGCGCGCCGCCTCTCGTGCGCTGATGTGGCCATCGCGGATGGTCGGTGCGCCACAGCCTTCGGCGGGGCGCGGGTGCGGCGCGGCGCCGGGGCCGCCGAGGCGCTGGTGCGTGAGGTCGAGGCGGACGTGGTGATGGCGGCGATCGTGGGCTCGGCGGGGCTCCGGCCGACGCTCGCGGCGCTGGAGCTCGGGCGGGACGTGGCGCTGGCCAACAAGGAGACGCTCGTCTCGTCGGGGGAGATCGCGGTTCGGCTCGCGCGCGAGAGCGGCGGGCGGATGCTGCCGGTCGACAGCGAGCACTCCGGGGTGTGGCAGTGCCTGCCCGGGTGGCCGGCGTGCCCGATGGTCGCGGACGGCTCGGTTCGGCGGGTGACGCTGACGGCCTCTGGCGGCGCGCTGCGCGGGGCGAGCGACAAGGCGTACGCGAGCGCGACGGCCGCCGAGGCGCTGGAGCACCCGACGTGGGACATGGGCGCGAAGGTGACCGTCGACTGCGCGACGCTTGTCAACAAGGGGTTCGAGCTGATCGAGGCGCACTGGCTCTTTGGTCTCGGGAGCGAGCGCCTGGGCGTTCTGGTGCACGAGCAGTCGATCGTTCACGCGCTGGTGGAGATGGTGGACGGGTCGGTGATCGCGCAGGTTGGCACGACGGACATGCGGACGGCGATCCAGGCGGCGCTGACGTGGCCGGACCGGGCCGAGGCGCCGGCGGAGCGGCTTGATCTGGCGAAGATCGGCCGGCTGACGTTCGAGCCGGCGGACGAGCGCCGGCACATCGGGCTGCGGCTGGCGCGGCGCGTGATCGACGAGGGGGGAACGCTCGGGGCGGCGCTGACGGCGGCGAACGAGGAGGCGGTGGCGGCGTTTCTCGACGGGCGGATACCGCTTGGACGCGTGCCGGAACTGGCGCAGGATGCGATGGAGCATCACGGGACGCCCGCGGGAGGGAGGCTGACGGTGGAGGCGGTCGAGGCGACGGAGGCGGCGGCGCGGGAGCACGTCCGCGTCGCGCTCGGCGCGGCGGCTTCGCGAGCGGCGGGGCGTGGGTAGGATTGACGACTCGATCCGAGAAGGAGCTCGCGCGTGATCGATTTTCTCCCAGGCGTGCTTGGTGACGCCGCGGGCTTGCTGCTCGCGATCATCGGCTTCGGCGCCATCATCTTCATTCACGAGCTGGGTCACTTCCTGGCCGCGCGGTGGGCGGGGATCCGCGTGTACGCCTTCGCGGTGGGCTTCGGTCCGGCGGCGCTGGCCTGGCGAAAGGGCATCGGCCTGCGCCGCGGCTCGACGAACCCGGCGACGCTCAAGGCGCTGCGCGAGCGCCTGGGCGGCGGGGTCGGCGACCTTCAGACGCTCGAGGGCGAGTGGCCCGAGGACATCGGCAAGACCGAATACCGCCTCAACTGGCTTCCCTTCGGCGGGTACGTGCAGATGCGGGGGCAGGACGATGTGACGCCCGGCGCCGAGAGCGCGGATGTCTCCGCCCGTGACAGCTTCTCGGCGAAGCCGGTATGGAAGCGGATGGTCGTCATCAGCGCGGGCGTGGTGATGAACGTGCTCCTGGCGGCGATCCTTTACATCGCGGTCTACACGGTCGGCAAGCCGGCGTCGCCCGCGGTGGTGGGCGGCGTGCGCGAGGGGAGCCCGGCGGCGAGCGCCGTGGCGGTCAACGCCGAGACCGCGGGCGTGAGCGAGCCGGGGCTACAGGCTGGCGATGCGATCGTGCGCGTGGGCGGCGATACGCCGCGCGAGTTCGCGGATGTGTGGCTCGCGGGCGCGCTGGCTGACCCTGATGACGGGCTCGAGATCGTGGTCTCTCGTCCAGGCGTCGATGAGCCGCTGTCCTTCGTGATGCCGCTCGAGCGCGCGCCCGGGGCGGAGTTTGCGACGGTCGGGCTGCTCCCGGCGGTGAGCACGACGCTCGCTGAGCCCGGGGCGGGGGATGAGACCACGCGTTCGAACCTCGCGCATCTGCGGGACCGGGCGGGCGTGCCGGCGGAGGCGGCTCGGCTCGTGAGCGTGGCGGGCGAGCCGGTGAGTGTGCTCCCGGACCTCGATGAGGCGTTCGCGGGTTCGGGCGGCGCGATCTCGGCGACGTTCGAGACGGCGGACGCCTCGCGGGTGGAGGCGACGCTGCGGGGGGAGCCGGAGCTCCAGAGCGAGGTGATCGAGCTCTCGCCCCAGCGGATCGTCGAGGCGCGGCACGTTGCGGGGTTCGTGCCGCCGATGGAGGTCGGGCTCGTCCAGCCGCCGGCGGCGAGGGCGGGGCTGGCGCCCGGGGACGTGATCGTTCGGATCGGTCGCGTGGAGTGGCCCGGTCCGGTGGACGGCATCCGGACGATCCGCGCGTCGGCGGGGGGCGAGATCGCGATCGATGTGCTGCGCGGCGGCGAGCGGGTGGAGCTCGTGGCGCCGGTCGGCGCCGACGGCGCGGTGGGGTTCATCCCGACGCAGGCGCTCTCGGTCGAGGAGCGCGGCGATGGGGGCGGGGTTGTCGTGACGCGACCGCTTGGGAGCGACATCGAGTCAGCCCGGGCGGGCCGCGAGGCGGCGCTGCCGCCGGGGACGGTGATCAAGAGCGTCGATGGCGACGCGGTGTCGAACTACGCGGAGCTGCGCTCGGCGCTGGCGCGCGCGACGGCGGGCGAGCCCGTGACCCTGGGCGTGCGGCTCCCCATGGGCGCCGCGAGCGAGACGACCATCAGCCTCACGGAGGAGGAGCTCCAACGCCTGCGGGAGCTGGATTGGGGGGCGCCGGCGCTGATCAGCGCGCTGTTCGCGCCGGAGATGGTGACGCTCAAGGCGAGCGGCCCGGTCGAGGCGGTCGCGATGGGAGTGGTCGATACGCACCAGATCATCCTGCGGACCTACCTGACGCTCGTTCGGCTCTTTGAGGGTTCGGTGGAGGTGGAGCAGCTCCGCGGGCCGGTGGGGATCGCGCACATCGGAACGCAGGTGGCGCAGCGCAGCTTCGTGGAGCTGCTGTTCTTCTTCGCGGTGATCAGCGCGAACCTGGCGGTGCTGAACTTCCTGCCGATCCCGATCGCCGACGGCGGGCTGATGGTGTTCCTGATCATCGAGTGGATCACGGGCAAGCCGGTGTCGCCGGCGGTGCAGAACGCGGCGGCGCTCGTCGGTCTGGTGCTGCTCGGGGGCGTCTTCATCCTCGTGACCTTCAACGACATCACGCGGCTGCTCTAGTGAGCCTCTCGAGCGTGGACGTGGCTGGTCTCGTCGGTCTTCTCGCGCTCGGTCTGCTGATCGTGTTCGCGGCGAGCGTGTGGTACACGGCCTCTCGGCTTCGGCGTCCGCCGCGGCGCACGGCGGCGTGGGCGGCGGCGAAGGGGGCGCCGAGCGATCCGGGCGAGCTCGATCGCCCGGCGGCGTTTCGCGAGCGGGAGATCGAGGTCGGGCGCGAGCGGGTGCGCGCGTGGGAGATCGAGGGCGAGGACCCGAGCGGGCCGGTGGTGATCGCGACGCCCGGGTGGGGCGATTCCCGGCTCGGCGCGCTGCCGAGGCTCGAGGCGCTGCGCGGGTGGGCGTCGCAGATCGTCGCGTGGGACCCGCCGGGGCTCGGGGAGACGGAGGGGCGCAGCGGTCTGGGCGTGCGCGAGGAGGGGCTGCTGCGGGAGCTGATCGGGCGCTGCGCGCGCGAGCGGGGCGTCGCGCTGTACGGGTGGTCGCTCGGCGGCGGCGCGTCTCTTGCGGCGGGGGACGCGCCGGGCGTGCTCGGGGTGATCGCGGAGGCCCCCTACCGCCGCCCGACGACGCCGGCGCGGAACGTGCTCCGGCTCTCGGGTCTGCCCTACCGCGCGAATCTCCCCGTGGCGATCGCGCTCCTGGGCGTGCGGCTCGGCGTGGGGCCGCTGTGGCGCGGGTTCGATCGGGCGGGCGCGTCGGCGCGAGCGACGGCGCCGGTGCTCGTGATTCACGGGACGGAGGACTTGATCAGCCCGATCGGCGACGGGAGGCAGGTCGCGGCGGCGGCGCGAGAAGGGCGGATCGTGGAGATCGAGGGCGCGGGGCACAACGATCTCTGGACGGACCCGGCGCATCGGGAGGCGTGCGCCAAAGCCGTCGCGTCGTTCGGCGCCTCGCTTACGGGTAATCCTGTCGCGTCGAGCGGATGACCACGTCGTTGATGTGCACGTGGGCGGGCTGGGAGGCGATGAAGGTGATGGTGCGGGCGACGTCCTCGGGCTCGATGAGCGGGCCGAACTTCTCGTGGAAGCTCGAGACGAGCTCGTCGGCGTAGCCGGCGACGGACTGGAACTCGCTGACGACGATGCCGGGCTCGATGAGGGTGACGCGGACGCCCTGCGGGCCGAGCTCGCGGCGGGTGGCCTCGGCGAGGGAGTTGGCGGCGAACTTGGTGGCGCCGTACATGGAGGAAAAGGGCGAGACGTGCCTTCCGACGGTGGAGCCGAGGACGACGAGGTCGCGCGGGGCGTCGGTGTTCTCGCGGATCATCTGGGCGCCGGCGGCGCGGAGGAGATCGGCGAGGCCGGTGAGATTGATGCGGATCATCTCCTCCCACTGCTCGCGGTCGCTCGTGAGAGCGGAGCCGCCCAGGCCGCGGCCGGCGTTGGCGACGACGAGATCGGCGGGGGCGTGCAGCTCGTGAGCGGCTTCGAGCATCCGCCGGATGACGCCGGGGTCCGCGGCGTCGCCGGCGACGGCGGTCGCCTGAGCGCCGAGGTTCTCGAGCTCGCCGACGAGCGCGTCGAGCTTCTCCTTCCGGCGGGCGTTGACGACGACGGAGGCCCCGGCGCGGGCGAGATCGACGGCGACGGCTCGGCCGATCCCGGCGGAGGCGCCGGTGACGACGGCCGAGCGGCCCTTGAGTGGTGGTTCGGCGATGGGCGTGGTCATTGGCTTCGTTCCATGGGCGGCGTCGCTCGCGAGCGCGGCGCGCCGGGTTCGGATCAGCGCTCGGTGAGGATGTGCTTGCGCTGGTCGTAGAGCTTCTCGAGGCGGGTGATGATGGGCTCGGCGGACTCGAGGTCGCGCCCGCAGGCGACCAGGAGCCTCACGAGCCCGTGGTAGTCGGCCAGGGAGATGAACTCGCGGGCGATCTCGGCGGTGGGCTCGCGCTGGTCTCTGACGGCCTGCTCGTACTCGGCGAGCTCCGCCATGTTGTGATAGTTGCCGAGGGGGAGGCAGAGGCAGGTCGCCTCGTAGCCGTAGGCGTAGAAGGCGGTGGCCTCGCAGGCGCCGCCCGGCATGAGCTTGCGCTGCCACTTGAAGCCGGGGTCGGTCTGGATCTCGGGGCGCCCGACGTCCGGGTCGGCGCCGCCCGTGAGTCGCTGGGCGCAGCGGGCGACGGCGGCGTTGAGCGTGGGGCTGAAGGTGGAGACGCGATCGCCGACGCGGACGATGGGCCCGGCGTGAAGCGGGGAATCGGGGAACGACCGCGAGTTCTCGAGCGCGAGCAGGCGGGCGCTCTCGGGGATGAGTCCGCTGCGGCAGGCGGCGATGGCGCCGGTGAAGCCCACTTCCTCGGCGCGGGTGCAGAGCAGGCCGACGCGCGGGGCGGCGTCGGTCCCGCCGAGTTCATCGAGCGCGTCGAGTGCGGCGGCGAGCGCGGCGAGATCGTCGCAGACGCGGGCGTGAAAAACCCCATTCTCATCGACCGACGGCTCGGGCAGGTCCCAGACGGCGATGTCCGCCTCGGTGAAGCCGGCGAGAGATGACTCGGCCTCGATCGTCGCGGTTCGGTCCGGGCGATCCGGCGGGGAGGGATCGGTGTGATCGGTGATGACCGCGCGCACCGGCTCGACGGGGGATTCGGGATCGGCGGGATAGAGCGCGACGCGGGCGCCGGTGAAGTAGGGCGCGTGAACCCCGCCGCGGAAGGCGAGCTCGGCGGCGCGCTCTCCGGTGATCTTCTCGATCACGAACCCGGGGTGATCCAGGTGCGCGGTGAAGATGATCGGAGCGCTCGTGGGCTCCGCGTGGGTGATGAGGATGTTTCCGGCGTCGTCGGTGAACCTGCGGAGCGAGGGCCGCTCGGCGAGCCAGGCGTCGAGGTAGCGGATGACGTGACGTTCGCGACCGGCGACGGTCGGGAGCGAACCGAGGTCGAGAAGCGTCTTCGGCGCCGATGCGTTGGGCATGCGGCTAAGGTACAGCGCTTGTCCGAATCGGCGCGCTCGTGCGGAACGCGGGGCCGTGACGCCGGTTGAAGCTCGCTGAAGGAGGATGGTTCGATGAGGATTCGTCGCAAGGTGGCCGTTTCGCTTCTGGCGGCGGCGGCAGGGGTCGCGGGCGTCGCGCTCGCGCAGCAAAGCGATCCGGAGCGCTGGATCGACCGCTCGCAGACGATCGACGCGATCGCGCCCGAGCAGACGCTCGAGCAGCACCGCGGGTCGGACGCGTTCGACTACTTCGGCGGCTTGCGCTTCGATGAGAGCGCTCCGGCGCCCCAGGACGCGCTCGGGTACGCGCTCGGCGACCGCTTCACCCGTCATCACGAGATGGTCGACTACATGCGGGCTCTGGGCGCGGCGAGCGATCACGCGATCGTTCGCGAGTACGGGCGCACGCACCAGGACCGGCCGCTCCTGACGATGACGATCAGCTCGCGCGAGAACCTGGCGCGGCTCGATGAGATCCTCGAGGCCAACCGCGCGCTGACCGACCCGCGCAAGACCAGCGAAAGCGAAGCCGAGCGGATTATCGAGACCAACCCGGCGATCGTGTGGCTCAGCTTCGGCGTCCACGGCAACGAGGCCTCGACGATCGAGGCGGCGATGGCGACGGCCCACGCGCTCGCCGCGGGGGAGAACGAGGAGCTCCGCGAGATCCGCGACAACGTCGTCGTGGTGATCGACCCCGCGCTCAACCCCGACGGGCGCATGCGATACGTGAGCTGGTTTGAGAACGCCGTCGGGCAGGGCGGACCGAACCCGAGCTGGGACGCCGCGGAGCACGACGAGCCGTGGCCGAGCGGGCGCACGAATCACTACCTCTTCGATCTCAACCGCGACTGGCTCTGGCTGACGCAGCCCGAATCGGCCGCGCGGATCGCGGAGTACACAAAGCACAAGCCGCAGCTTCACATCGACATCCACGAGCAGGGCTTCCGCTCGCCGTACTTCTTCGGCGCCGGCGACGACCCCTACAACCAGAACATCCCGGAAGAGACACGCGCGTGGATCGAGCTCTACGGCAAGGCCAACGCGCGGCTCTTTGACGCGCGGGGCCTCGTCTACGCGACCAAGGAACGCTTCGACTACCTCTACCCCGGGTACGGGAAGGTGCTGCCCGTCTATCACGGCGCGGTCGGCATGCTGACCGAGCAGGCGGGGCACGGCTTCGCGGGGCTCGTCGTCGACGTCCACGGCGACTACAAGCTGACCCTGCGCGAGCGCGCCAACAACCACTTCCTGACGAGCATGAACTACGTCGAGACCACCGCGGCCAACCGCGCGGGCCAGCTCCGACGGTTCTGGAACTTCCACAAGAACTCGCTCGATCCGGACGAGGGACCGATGGCGTTCATCATCAGCGCCGACAACGACGCCGCGCTCCTCCGCGAGGTCAAGCGGCTCGCCGACGCCCACGGCATCGAGATCGAGCGGCTTGATCGCGGCGATCGCCTCCGCGGGCTGCGCGACTACCGCTCGGGCGAGGAGCTCGATCGGGTGGAGGTTCCCGCGGGCTCGTGGATCATCCGCGCCGATCAGCCGATGGGGCGGCTCGCCCGGGCGCTCTTTGAGCGCTCCACCGAGCTGACCAGCAACGACACCTACGACATCACCGGGTGGTCGCTGCCGGTGTCCTTCGGGCTCACCGCCTGGGAGAGCTCGCGGGCCCTTCGCGGCGACAGCGCGCTCGACGACGCGCCCGAGACCGGCGCGGTGACGGGCGACGGACGCTACGCCGTGCTGGTCGATTCCAAGCAGAGCGGTTTCCCCTCGGCCGTCGGGCTCGCGATGGAGATGGATCTCTTCTGGCGCTTCACCGGCGCCGCGATCGAGATCGACGGGCGCCGCTTCGGGCCCGGCTCGATGATCGTCCACCGCGTCCGCAACGCCGACGAGAAGGTCAACGATTTCCTCAGCGGCGTATCGGAGCGCGGCGTTGACGCGCACCGCGCCGGGAGCGGCCTGACCACCGCGGGTCCGGTGCTCGGGACGAACGAGAACGGGATCGCTCAGGCCCCGAAGATCGCACTCCTTCGCGACGAGCCGACGGACCCCTACAGCTACGGCGAGCTGTGGTGGTTCCTCGATCTCGAGTACGGCATCCCGCACACGACGATCAACGCGGATCGCTTCGGGCGGATCGATCTCGACGACTACAACGTGCTGGTCGTGCCGAGCCTGTGGGGCTCGCTCGATCGCGCGCTTGGGGAGTCCGGCGCGGATCGCGTGCGCGACTGGGTTCGCGGCGGCGGCACGCTCGTCTCGATCGGATCCTCAACCGGCTGGGCGGAGAGCTCGGTTCTCCAGCTCGACGAGGAGGACGAGGGCGAAAAGGAGGAGGAGGAGGCTCGCGAGAGCGATCTGACGTGGGGCGAGCGCCGGGACCGCGGGGTCGACCGGCGCGTGCCGGGCTCGATGCTCGCGGCGGGTGTGGACGTCACGCACCCGCTGGCCGCGGGCGTTCCCGAGTGGGTCGGCGCCGTCAAGCGCAGCCCACGGACGCTGCGTTTGACCGACGACGTCTTCGTGCTCGCCCGGTACGACGAGGACCCGCTCGTGAGCGGACACCTCTCCGATGAGCGACGCGAGGAGATCGCGGGCACGCCGATGATCGCGCACCACGCGATGGGCGGCGGCCACGTCGTGCTCGTCAACGAGAGCGTGTCGATCCGCGGCTTCCAGCGGGCCGTCGTCAGGCTCGTTGTCAACGCGATGCTCTACGGCCCGACGCTCTGACGCCCGAGGCGCCGATCGATCCGAACCCGGGGGCGGGCGCCGCGTCCCCGGGTTTTTCATTGCGCCTACATGTCGTCGTCGGGGTCGTAGACGAGTTCTCTCCTGGACTCGATCCATTCCTCGACGCGGCGCTCAAGAATGGGGAGCGTCGTCGAGCCTTGCGCGAGCAGGTGGTCGTGGAAGAGGCGAAGGTCGAAGGCGTCCTTGAGTTCCGTCTCGGCGCGCTGGCGGAGGTCGCGGATGAAGAGCTCGCCGAGCTTGTAGCCGAGCGCCTGACCGGGCCAGGCGATGTACCGATCGACCTCGCTCGCGACGTTGGCCTCGGCGAGCGCCGAGTTCTCGAGCATGTAGTCGATCGCGCGCTGCCTGGTCCATCCCTTGGCGTGGATGCCGGTGTCGACGACCAGGCGCATCGCGCGCCACATGTCATAGGAGAGACGCCCGAAGGCGTCGTAGGGATCGGCGTAGAGCCCGCGGGGGTGCTCGTCGGTGGCCATCTCGAGGCCGAGACGCTCGGCGTAGAGGCCCCATCCCTCGCCGAAGCCGGTGAAGTAGAGGGTTGTTCGCCACTCGTGCAGGCCCGCCTCCTCGAGCTCCTGGGCGAGGGCGACCTGGAAATGGTGCCCGGGCACGGCCTCGTGCAGCGCGAGCGCGACGGCCTCGTAGGTCGGACGCTGCGAGAGATTGTGGGTGTTGGCCATGAAGTAGCCGGGGACGCCGTTCTCGATCGACCCGGGGTAGTAGTAGGCGGTCGGCGCGGCGGGCGCGAGGAAGTCGGGCAAGGCGCGCACGCCGTAGGAGAGACGCGGGAGCCTTGTGAAGAGCTTCGGGAGCTCGGCGTCGGCGCGCTTGCAGATGTCCCGGTAGTGGCGGAGGAGATCCCCGGGCGTCTCGTGATAGAAGCGAGGATCGGTGCGGAGATGCGTGACGAACGCGTGAAAGAGCTCGCCCGGCGGGAGGTCGGCGCGCCCGTCCGCGAAGCCCGTCTCGTTGATGACGCCGAACATCTCGGCGCGGAGGCGCGCGACCTCGCGCCGACCGACGCGGTGGATCTCCTCGGCGTCGAGCTCGAGCGTGGTGTAGCGCCGGATCTGGGTCTCGTAGTACGCCTCGCCCCCGGGCAGCTCGGTCGCGGCGATCGTCTCGCGCGCGGCGGGGATGTACTCGCTCTCGACGAACGCCGCGAAGCGCCGCCACGCCGGGATCACCCGCTCGGTCATCTCGCGCATCGCGGTGAGGCGAAGGTCGGGCGGTGAGGCGGGATCCCGGAAGGGCGCGAACATCGGGTGCTCGTGGGGCGATGCGATGAACCGGTCCGCGGCGACGGCTTCGGCCTGCGCCGGAACGCTCTGGAGCGCCACGCGCGGCGGGGTGCGGCCGGCCTCGATCCCCGCGCGCATGTTCGCCTCGAGATCCTCGAGATGAGCCGGCAGGGCGCGCAGCCGATCGATGTACGCGGCGTAGTGCGCCCGCTCCGTGAACGTGAGCCGTTGCGGGAGCTGCGGGTAGCTCACGAAGGGCCCGGTCTGCTGGGTCACGGGCATCTGCTCGGGATGATGGCGGGCCTCGTCGAGGCGGAGGCTGAGCACGTGGCGGGCGAGCTCGAGGTCGATGCGCGCCCCGGGCGCCGGCGCGGCGCGATCGAGCATCCGCTCGGCCTCGCGGAGAAGGCGGCGCCAGACGCGCACGCGCTCGGCGCGGCCCGCGGGCGTGGCGTCCGGCCAAAGATGGTCGTATCGGCGCTCGCCGCGGACCGAGGCCGAGAGGGGGTCGGCGCGATCGTCGGCCTGGAGGAGCCGGTCGAGGAAGCCGGCGAGGTTCCGCTCGAGCGGCGGATCCGGCGCGGCGGCCGCGGGGGATTGAGCGAGCAGGGGCGTCGGCGCGGCGATCGCCAAAGCGGCGACGAGCGCGACGGAGCGGGTCAGCACGCGGAGGGTCGTCTTCATGCATCAACTGTACCGGTGGGGCTAGGATCGGAGCCATGCTGAGCCCGATCCCCGAGATTCTTGACGACCTTCGCGCCGGGAAGATGGTGATCCTCGTCGACGACGAGGACCGCGAGAACGAGGGCGACCTGGTGCTCCCCGCGCAGTTCATCAGCGCCGAGAGCGTCGCGTTCATGCTCACCGTCGCCCGCGGCTACATGTGCCTCTCGCTCACCGAGCAGGACTGCGACCGCCTCGACCTCCACCCACAGGCCGCCGTGAACACGAGCGTCCGCGGGACGCCCATGACCGTCTCGATCGACGGGCACCCCAGGCACGGCTTCACAACGGGGGTCTCGGCGGCCGAGCGGGCGAGATGCATCCAGATGGCGATCGACCCGAGCACGGGGCCGAGCGACTTCGTGCGTCCGGGGCACATCAACCCGCTGCGCTCGCGCGACGGGGGCGTGCTCGTGCGGACGGGGCAGACGGAGGGCTCGCTTGATCTCTGCCGGCTCGCGGGGCTCACGCCGGCGGCCGTGATCATCGAGGTGATGCGCGACGACGGGGAGATGGCCCGTTTGCCGGACCTCGAGAGGCTCGCCGAGGAGCACGAACTGAAGATCTGCTCCGTGGCGCAGATCATCGAGCACCGGCTCGCGGAGCAGCCGCTGGTGCGCCGTCTTGCGCCGCTCGAGGGCACGCCCGTGACGACGCCCGAGGGGGAGTTCCGCCTGTTCCGCTTCGAGAGCGTCGTCGATCGCCTGCCGCACCTGGCGCTGGCCTGCGGCGAGGTCGGGCGCCCGGGGGGCGATTCGGACGAGCCGGCGCTCGTGCGCGTGCATCGGCGCGATCTTCTCGGCGACGTCTTCGGCGTCGGGGCCTCGGGCGGCGCGCTGCGGGCGTCGTTGCGGGCGATCCGCGAGGCCGGACGCGGCGCGGTGGTCTATCTCCGCCCGGATGTCGACCCGGGGCTCGGGGGCGAGCTGGTGAACCCGGCGGCGGTCGATGACGACCCGGACGCGCCGAAGATCCCCACGCCCATGCGGGAATACGGCGTCGGCGGGCAGATCCTCCGCGATCTCGGGCTTCACAAGCTCCGGCTCATGACGACCGCGCCCAAGAGTTTGCCCGCGCTCGACGCCTTCGGCCTGGAGATCGTCGAGCAGATCCGGATTCCGTGCGAGAGCGCCCCCGGGGAGGCCCGGCGTGGATAAGACGCGGCAGACGCCCCCCTATCTCGCGTACTACCGCCTGCTCGTCGATCGCGTCGGCGCGGGGTTCGAGGCGACGGGCTGGCGGAACCGGGCGTTTCAGACCGAGCGGTTCCGCGTGATGGCGGAGATGGTGGACTTCTCGGGGATGCGGATCGTCGACGCGGGCGCCGGACGGGCGGACTTCGCCGCGTGGCTCCTCGAGCGGGGCGTCGGGTTCGAGCGGATGGTCGCGCTCGACGCGATGCCGGAGATGGTCGAGCGCATCGGCGAGCGCGCGCTCACGAACACCGAGGGCGCCCTCGGGGACTTTGCGTGCGAGCACGACGCCTTCACCCGCTTCGGCGAGGTCGACGCGATCGTCTTCTCGGGCTCGCTCAACACAATGGATGAACCGCACGCGATGGAGACGCTCGAGCGCGCCTGGGCGGCGGTGCGGCCGGCGGGCGGGGCGCTGGTCTTCAACTTCCTGAGCGACCGGGCGCCCCGGGCCATGCTCGAGAAGCCCACCGAGCCGGCCAGACGGTTCGACACGCTGGGGATGCTCGAGTGGGCGCTCGGGAAGACCCCCGGGGTGCGATTGAGGCACGACTATCTTGGCGGTCACGACGCGACGGTCGCGATGATGAGCGACGCCTCCCCCGCGTGAGGCGCGGGCGGCGCTGCTAAGCTGACCGCATGGCGATCATCGTATTTCAGCATGACGAGGCGAACCGGCCCGGGCGGCTCGGGCGCGTCCTTCGCGATCAGGGGCACAGGCTCGAGGTCCGCCGGCTCGACCGGGGCGACGGCTTCCCGCCCGACTTTGACAACGTCTCGGGCGTCATCAGCCTGGGCGGCCATCAGAACGTCGTTGATGCGGGCACGGACGCGGCGCCGTGGATGGAGCAGGAGATCAAGTTCCTGCGCGACGCCTCGATGCGGCACCTGCCCGTGATCGGCGTCTGCCTCGGCGCCCAGCTCATCGCCTCCGCCCTCGGGGGCGAGGTCGAGCCGATGACCAAGGCCGAGGTCGGCTTCCACCGCGTCACGCTCACCCCGGCCGGGCACGTGGAGACGAGCGTCTCCGGCATCGCCTGGGATCACATGGCCCTTTGCCATCACGCGCAGGAGATCACGAAGCTCCCGGTGGGGGGCACGCTGCTCGCCTCGAGCGCGAGGTGCAAGAACCAGGCGTTCAAGACCGGGCTCCGCACCTACGGCTTCCAGTGGCACTTCGAGGCCGATCGCGACATGGCGCTGGAGATCCACCGGGCCGCCAGTGACGACGAGGGGCTCTCCGAGTCCGACCTGCTGGCCCAGTGGGAGGCGCACGGGCAGACGTTCGTTCGCCTGAGCGAGCGCCTGTGCCACAACATCGCGGCGTGCGTCATGCCCGCGGCCAAGCTCGTGGGAACCAGCGGCGGCAGCGCCTGACGGCGCCGTGGGCTCGCGGCTGACGATCCCGGCGCCGGAGGATTTCTTCCTGGCGCGCGACGTCTGCTCCTACGGGTACTTCCTGCTCAAGCCGAACGAGTGGGACCCGCTCGAGAGAACGCTCGCGCGGACGCTCGAGCTTCCCGGCGGCCCGGCGCGCGTGGTGATCGCCCAGCCGGAGGACGCGCCGGGGGGATCGCTCGTCGTCGAGGCCGACCGGCGGATCGGGCGCGGCGAGCGGGCCGTCGCGGCCCGGCAGATCGGTCGGATGCTCCGGCTTGGCGAGAGCGCCGAAGACATCGCGGCCTTTCACCGGGTCGATCCGAGGTGGAAGCCGAGCGGTCGGGGGCGGCTCTTCCGGTCGCCCACCTTCTTCGAGGACGTCATCAAGACGGTGACGAGCTGCAACGTCGCCTGGCCGAGCACGATCCGGATGAACGCGAGCCTGACGACGCTTGGCGGCGGCGTGTTCCCGTCGGCGCGGGCGCTCGCGCGGAAGCGGCCATCGACGCTTCGCGCGCGGTGCGGCGTCGGCTACCGCGACCGGCGGATCGTCGACCTGGCGAAGCTCTTTTCGAGCGGCGCCGTGGACGAGGCGAGGTTCGAGGATCCGGAGACGCCGGACGACGAGGTCTTTGCGGCGCTGCTCGAGTGGCCGGGGATCGGGCCCTACGCCGCGGGGAACATCATGCAGCTGCTCGGGCGCTACGGGCGTCTGGCGATCGACACCGAAACCGAGCGGCACGCGCGGGAGGAGCTCGGTTTTCGCGAGCGGGGGCGGGCGCTGCGCGACCGCCTCGAGCGGCACTACGGGGTTTTCGGCGGCGAGCGCTTCCGAAGCTACTGGTTCGAGGTGTGGGAGGCGTACGAGAAACGCCGCGGACCGGCGTGGACGTGGGCGGCGCGGGAGGTCGGCCCCGGCTTCACCGCGTGACGGCTGAAGGGATCGGCCGGGGGCGATAGAGTGTCGGCCTTGCCGGGCCGGAATCCGCGGAGTGGCGATGCAGAGCATTCGAGCGCTGACAACCGGGCTGATCGACTACGCCGGTCTCTTTCCGCCGTCGACGGTGTCGATGGCGGAGGCCGTGGCGAACTTCGCGACGTACCGCGAGTCGGACGACTCGTGGATGCTGGCGCGGCTGGTGGTCCCGACGTCGCGCCTCGATGAGTTCGAGCGGGCGGCGCGGGGGAAGCTCCCGACGGGCGAAGGCGACGAGCCGTGGCGCCTCAGCGCGCTGCTCCCGCCGGCGGGGGATCCCGCGCTCGATGAGGCGGTGGAGCGGCTTCTCGCCTTCAACGGCGCGCACGCGGACGCCGCCTCGGGGCGCGCGGTGGTGGACGCGGTGGAGTTCAAGGGAGACGACGCCGGCGCGATCGAGGCGAGCGTCGACGCGCTCCCGCCGGAGATCCGGAGCTTCGTCGAGCTGCCTCACGATCGCGACGCGCGCGGCCTGGTGGCGGCGGTCAAGAGCGCCGAGGCGAGCGCGAAGATCCGCTGCGGCGGGGTGACCGAGGACCTCATCCCCTCGAGCGAGAGCGTCGCGCGGTTCATCCACGCGTGCGCCTCCTCGCGGACGCCCTTCAAGGCGACCGCCGGGCTGCATCACCCGCTGCGCGCCGAGCAGAACCTCACCTACGAGAACGACCCGCCCCGCGGCGTGATGCACGGGTTTCTCAACGTGCTCGTCGCGGCCGCATGCGCGATGCACGATGAGAAGATGACCGCGGGCGACCTGCTCCCCATCATCGAGGCGACGGACGCGAGCGCGTTCGGCTTCGGCGAGACCGGCGTCGTCGCGATGGGGTGCGAGCTCTCGAACCAGCAGCTTGCGGCGTGCCGGGAGCACCTCTTCATCTCGATCGGCTCGTGCTCCTTTGACGAGCCGCGCGAGGATCTGCGCGAACTGGGACTTCTCTGATTCTGAAGGAATGGCGAATGGCTTCGACGCACTTTGAGATCAACGACACGCACGACCCGAACCTCGAGAGCTGGGTGGAGTCCGCCAACGCGGACGACTCGCTCTTTCCCATCCAGAACCTGCCGCTCGCCATGGCGATCGAGCGCGACGGGGAGGACGCCTATATCGGCGTCGTCGTGCGCATCGGCGACATGCTCCTGGACCTCAACGCCCTGGCGGCGACCGACGACTTCGACCTGAGCGAGGACGACTGGTCCTTCTTCACTGTCGACAACATCGCCGAGGATGATTCGGCGGCGCGCCTCCGCGCGCAGATCCAGGGCCTGCTCAAGAAGGGTTCGACGAAACTCAAGGACCACCCGGACCGCGACGAGCTGCTCAAGCCCGCGGACGGCGCCGAGCTGGTGATGCCCTTCGTGATCGGCGACTACACGGACTTCTACGCCTCGCTGCACCACGCGACGAATGTCGGGAGCATGTTCCGCCCGGACAACCCGCTGCTGCCCAACTACAAGTGGATCCCGATCGGCTACCACGGGCGCGCGAGCAGCCTGATGATCTCGGGCGGCCCCGTGCGACGTCCGAAAGGACAGCTGCTGCCGGGCAAGACGATCGACGACGGCCCGCCGGAGTACGGGCCGTGCAAGCTGCTCGATTACGAGATGGAGATCGGGTACTTCGTTGGGCGGGGGAACGAGGCGGGGCGGACGATCTCGGTCGACGAGGCGGAGGATCGGATCTTCGGCGTGTGCCTGGTCAACGACTGGTCGGCGCGGGACATCCAGAAGTGGGAGTACCAGCCGCTCGGGCCGTTCCTCGCCAAGAGCTTCGCGACGACCCTCTCGCCCTACGTCGTGACGATGGAGGCGCTGGCGCCCTTCCGCACGGCGGCGTTCGAGCGCGCCGGCGAAGACCCGCAGCCGCTGCCTCACCTGAGTTCCGATCGGAACAAGAGCCAGGGCGGGATCGACATGACCGTCGAGGTGTATCTCGCGTCGAAGCAGATGCGCGACAAGGGCATGGAGCCGGTGCGCCTCTCCCGCGGCAACGGCAAGGACATGTACTGGACGCCCGCGCAGATGCTCGCCCACCACGCGAGCAACGGGTGCAACATGCAGACGGGCGACCTCCTTGCGAGCGGCACGGTGAGCGGCCCCACGCGTGAGAGCCGAGGCTCGCTCCTCGAGCTCTCGTGGGACGGGGATCCGTTCGCGAATCCGCCGAAGGTGGTGCCCGGGAGCGAGCGGACGCCGATCAAGCTGCCGACGGGGGAGGAGCGGAAGTTCCTCGCCGACGGGGACGAGGTGATCCTGCGCGGGTACTGCGAGCGCGAGGGGTACCGGCGGATCGGGTTTGGGGAGTGCCGGGGGATCGTCGAGGCGGC
>CAZXGT010000008.1:0-22561 GCA_964639935.1 uncultured Phycisphaeraceae bacterium | reverse complement strand
AGCATGTTGAGGGTGTCGAGGGTTTCGGCGAGCTGTTGCCAGCGGTCTTCGACGTTCCCGGTGAGGCCGAGGGACATGCGGACGAGGCCGGGGGAGATGCCGGCCTTGGCCTTGTCCTCGTCGGTCATCTCGCTCGAGGTGGAGCTGCCCGAGCAGGACATGAGGGTGTCGAAGTAGCCGAGGCTGACGGCCATGAAGCCGAAGGCGTGCCTGTTCTGGAGGCGTTCCATAAACTCTTGGGCGCGAGACTCGGAGCCGAGGTCAAGCGCGAGGAGGCCGCCGAAGCCGTAGCCGGGGTTGAGCATGGCCTTGAGGCGTTCGTGGTCGGGGTGTGATTCGAGGCCGGGGTAGTGGACGGGGACGCCGAGGTCTTCGAGGCGTTCGGCGAAGAGCTGGGCTCGGCGGGAGTGCTCGGCCATGCGCACGCCGAGGTGCGGGAGGCGCATGGCGATGTGGAAGGCGACGGTGGGGTCCATGGTGGGGCCGAGGATCATGAGGGCGCCCGTGTGGAGGTCCATGAGCTGCTGGATGAACTCCTCGGAGGCGCAGACGGCGCCGGCGATGATGTCCGAGGCGCCGTTGACGAACTTCGTGAGGGAGTGGACGACGACGTCGGCGCCGTGATTGGCGGGCGTGACCATCATGGGGCAGAAGGTGTTGTCGACGACGAGTTTGGCGCCGGCGGAGTGCGCGATCTCGGCGAGCGTCGCCAGCTCGGGAACCTTGAGCGTGGGGTTGGCCATCGTCTCGGCGTAGACGAGCTTCGTGTCCGGACGCATGGCGGCGCGGACGGCGTCGGCGTCGTTGGCGTCCACGAAGGTGCAGGTGATGCCGGTCTTGAGGGGAAGGAAGTCCCTGAAGAGGGCGTAGGTTCCGCCGTAGATGGTGTCGGAGACGACGCAGTGGTCGCCGGCGTCGCAGATCTGCATGACGGCGGCGCTGATGGCGGCAAGGCCCGAGGCGCAGGCGTATCCGGCGGCGGTGTTCTCCATCGCGGCGAGGGACCGGCCGAGGGCGAAGACCGTGGGGTTGAAGTGCCGGCCGTAGAGGTAGCACCCGCCCTGCACGGGCCCCTTCTCGCCCGCGAAGATGTCGGGCATGGTGTCGGCGTCCATGACGGTGAAGGTGGTGGAGGCCTCGACCGACATGTTGACGCCGCCGTGCTCGCCGAACTCGTGCTTGGTCTGGGCCATGGCGCGAGCGGGGTCGAAGGCGGGGCGGCGGGGGTTGTTCTGGCTCATGGGCGGTGGGCTCCGGCGACGCTCGACGGTCGAGCGCCAGTCTAGAGCCGGGGGCCTTGGGATCGAAGGGCGAAATGCTCGCCCGAGAACCGCTCAGGTGGCGGCGCCGCACGCCTCGCGTTCGATGGCGGTGATCTTGTCGACGCGGCGCTGGTGGCGACCGCCCTCGAACTCTTCCTCGAGCCAGACCTTGACGATCTGGTTGATGTCGGGCGCCGAGAGAAGGTCGGCTGAGACGCACAGGACGTTGGCGTCGTTGTGGGCCCGGCTCATGCGGGCGCCGAGCTCGTCGCTCACGAGCGCGGCGCGGACGCCCTTGACCTTGTTGGCCGCGATGGACATCCCGATGCCCGACCCGCAGATGAGCACGCCTCGCCCGGCCTCGCCCGAGCCGACGAGCTTCCCGACGGCGGCGGCGTAGTCCGGGTAGTCGACCGAGTCTTCCTGAAGCTCGATCGGGATGCGGACCTCGTGGCCCGCCTGCTGGAGCTTGGCCGCGACGTGCCTGGAGACGTCGCAGCCGCGATGGTCGGCGCCGAGGGCGATGATCATGCGAAGATCTCCCGGAGTCGCATCTCGATGAGCTCTCGAAGAAGCTCGGCGGTCTCGTTGTAGAGCACCTGATCGCCGCCGATGGGGTCCGCCACGTCCTGGCGCCCCGGGTCGAGCATCTCGACCTTGCCTTCGGCGGAGGGGTCCATCCGAAGAATGGCGTCGACGTGGCTGCGCGTCAGGCCGTAGATGTGGTCCGCCTCGCGGATCATCTGGGCGCTGACGGGCGTGGAGGAGTGGTCGCCGAGCTCGATGCCCATGGTCGAGACGGCCATGGCGGCCTCCGGCGTGGCCGGAGCGCCCTTGCCGGCGGCGAGGCCCGCCGAGCGGATCAGCGTCTCGGCGCCCTCGGGCTCAACCGATGGCGCAAGATGCCGCGCGATCGCCTCGGCCATCGGGCTCCGGCACGTATTACCGGTGCAGACGAAGAGGAGGCTCTTGGTCCGGCGAGCGGATTCGGGGGTTTCCTTGTTCACGCCGCCCGAGTATCGCAAGGGATGGGCGAGCGGGCAAACCCCCGCCTCCCACCCGACCTAGACTGGGGTATGCCCCCGAGGAGCCGACCAGGTCGAGAGGACGCCCCCGGCTTCACGCTCGTGGAGCTGCTCGTGGTCATCTCGATCATCGGGGTGCTCCTGGGCATCCTCTTCCCGGTGATTGGGAACGTGCGCGAGTCAGCCAAGCGGACGGTCTGCCAGTCCCAGCTTCGCCAGATCGGCCTGGGCATCCAGACCTGGATGAACACGCACGACGACGTGCTCCCGGTCGCTCTCCCGCTCGACGACAGTTCGATCTTCACGGAGGGTTCCGATCCCGATGAGTTCAATCCGGACTCGATCATCTCGATCATCGGACCGATCGTGGATTCAGAGGAGATCTTCATCTGCCCGAGCGACGAGGACATCCCGGACGCTCTCTACCAGCTGCCACGGGGGCCGGTCGGGCGCCACTCGAGCTATGAGTACTGGGCGGGCTCGCTGATGCTGGCGCGAGAGGTGTTCGCCGACGACCCGGCCCCCGCGAAGGCCGTCACGCTCTTCTACGAGCAGAACCCGGATTTCCCCGTGATGGCCGACTCCGTCGCCCGGCACCCGAACACGGGCGAGTTTGACAAAAACGCCGTGTACTTTGGCGACTGGCGCGGCGGCGAGATGACCGTCGACCCGCGCGCCGAAGCGCAGGGCGAGTTCCCGGACGTCAACCCTGGAGGCCGACGATGAGCGACACACGCACGGACGAACACCTCGGGAAGGGCTCGCTTCTTGACGCCGTCGGCGCCGAGGACGCCTCGTCCCCGCCCGCCGGACCGCGAGAATCGCGCGCGGACCTCCTGCGCGGCGGGGCCATCGCCCTGGCCGGCGTCGTCCTCGGCGCGGCGATCGCCTTCGGCGGGAGCGACGCCGATCGCTTCCCCGAGAGCCAGGCGCGCGACCCCTTCGCCGGCTCGCTCAAGACCATCGTCTTTGAGAGCGAGTTCAACCGGCTCCCCGTGCAGGAACGCGTCGACCTCGTCCGCGATCTGCTCGATCAGATGCGCTCCATGGACTCCGGCTCCTCGGCGATGCTCGCCGCGTTCGCCGCCGGCATCCGCGAGGAAGCCCGCGAGCAGCTCCAGACCAACGCCCGACGGCTCATGGTCGACTTCATGGACATGCACGCCAAGCGCTACGCGGCCGCCGGCGCGGCCGAGCGCGAGGCGATGCTCCAGCAGAGCCTGCGCGAGATGGTCGCCCTCCAGCGCGAGCTCTTCGGCATGGACGCGGGCGAAGAGGGCGTCGAAGACGGCATGGAGCGCGCTCGCCGAGACGCCCAGCGCGAGCAGCGGCGCGCGGCCGAAAACCGCGGTCGCCTCGACTCCGGCGAAGCCGCGGGGTTCATGCGCTGGGCCCAGCGGGAGGGCGCCGATTCCGACCCGAATCAGCGGGCGCGCGTGACGCTCTTCATGCGGGACATGACCCGCCACCTGCGCGGGCAGGACCTCGACACCGGCAAGCCGAAGTAATCACCCGGCGTAGGCGTGACGCCTGCGGGGCGGCGCATCGAGCCGCACGCCCTCCACGTGCGCGCTCGTCTCCCCGCCGCTTGTCAGCTGGGCCAGCAGCTCGGGCGTCGGCTTGACCCGCGTCGACTCGGGCGCGCGCAGGACCACCTTCGCCGTCCCCGTGTTGATCTTCAGATCGATGGGCGTCTGCGCGTCGGGACCCCCGGCGCTCGAGGCGATCACGCCGCGGATGAACTGGAGCGTCGAGTCGGCGCGGCCGTTGAGCGCTTCGGCGTTGATCTCCACCACGAGCGACGCCGCGAGGCTCATCGCCTGTTCGATCGGCGCCACGCGGTCGGCGATGATCTGCGTCGATCCGCGCCGCCGGTCCACCGAGCCGATGAGCAGCACGACCTCGTCGTTCTTGACGAGGTGCCCGAACTCCGCGTAGGCCTCCGAGAACAGGACGCACTCGAGCGGGCCGAAGCGGTCCTCGAGCGTAACGATCGCCATCTTCTGGCCCGGGTTGCGTCCGGTGCGCGTGACGATTGGGCGCACCGACTGCACGAGCCCGCCGATGCAGACGCGCGCGTTCTCCGGCGCGTCCTCGATGCGGCTCGTGTCGGTGGTGCTGAAGGTCGCGATGGCGTCGCGGTGCTGCTCGAGCGGGTGACTCGAGACGTAGAAGCCGAGCGTTTCCTTCTCGAGCCTCAGCGCCTCGGCCTCGTCCCAGGGCTCGGCTCGGGCCAGGGCGGGCGCCGCCGCCTGCGGCGCGTCGCTCTCATCGGCGGCGCCGAAGAGGGCGTTCTGCCCGGCGGCGCGGTCGCGCGCGACCGATTGCGCGGCGGCGACCGCGTCATCGAGCGAGGCGCACATCGCCGCGCGGCTCGCCCGGCCGTGGAGCGAATCCATCGCGCCGCACCGGACGAGCGATTCGATCGTCGACTTGGTCACCACGCCCGGGGGCATGCGCTCGCAGAACTCGTGGAGCGACGAGTAGGCGCCCGCCCGGCGGCGCTCGCTGACGATCGCGTCGATCGCCTTGGCGCCGGCGCCCTTGATCGCGCGCATGCCGAAGCGGATGTGCCCGTGGCTGGGGTCGCGCTCCTCGCCCTCGTCAAACACCACCGAGAAATCGGCGCCCGAGAGGTTCACGTCGGGCGGGCGCACCTCGATGCCGGCCTCGCCGTTTGGGAGCCGCGTCTTGCGGCAGTCGTCGAGATACGGGATCCAGTCCGCCACCTTCTGCGCCTGGCTCTCGTAGGTGAGAAAGGCCGCCATGTACTGCTTGGGGAAGTACGTCTTGAGGAACGCCGTTTGGTAGGCGACGATCGCGTACCCCGTCGAGTGCGACTTGTTGAACCCGTAGCCGGCGAACTTCAGGATCAGCTCGAAGAGGTTTTCGGCTTCCTTTTCCGCGAGGCCCTTGTCCACTGCGCCGGCGATGAAGGTCGGGCGGTTGGCGTTGATGACCGACTCTTTCTTCTTCGAGATCGCCTTGATGAGCGAGTACGCCGCGCGAAGCGGGATGCCGCCCAGCTCGTGGACGATCTGCATCACCTGCTCCTGGTAGATCATCACGCCGTAGGTCTCGTCGGTGAAGCGATCGACGATCGGGTGAACCTTCGGCACCGGCGCCTGCCCGTGCTTGCGCTTGTTGTAGTCGGGGATGAGGTCCATCGGCCCCGGACGGAAGAGCGCGTTGGCGGCGATGAGATCGGCGAGGCGGTCGGGCTTCATCTCCTGAAGGAGCCGGCGCATCCCGCCGGATTCAAACTGAAACACGCCCGTGGTGTCGCCGCGGCGGAAGAGGTCGAAGACGCGCTGATCGTCGAAGGCGAGGCGGTCGAGGTCGAGCGGGTCGCCCTCGCGGCCCTCCTCCCAGCCGATCGAGCGCTTGATCGTCGCCTCGTCGAGCGACTCGCGAACGAGCGCCTTGGCGCGCTCGATGACCGAGAGCGTGCGCAGCCCGAGGAAGTCCATCTTGAGCAGGCCGATGCGCTCGCACGTGGGGCCGTCCCACTGCGTGACGACGTCCTCGGAGGTCGACTGCTTGTAGAGCGGGACGAGCTCTTCGAGCGGGCGCGTCGCGACGATGACGCCGGCCGCGTGCACCGACGCGTGGCGCGCCTGCCCTTCCAGTCGCTTGCCCGTGTCGATGACGCGGGCGACGCTCGCGTCGCTCTCGTAGAGCTTCCGCAGGTCCGGCTCCTCCTCGAGCGCGCGGTCGAGGGTCATCTTGGGGTGCTCGGGGATGAGCTTGGCGACGCGGTCGACCTCCGGCAGCGGCATCTCGAGGACGCGCCCCACGTCGCGCACCGCGGCCTTGGCCTTGAGCGTCCCGAACGTGATGATCTGCGCCACGTGCCCGTACTTCTCGCGCACATAGTCGATCACCTCGGCCCGCCCGTCCTGGCAGAGATCGATATCGATATCGGGGTACTCGGTGCGGTCGGGGTCGGTGAAGCGCTCAAAGAGCAGGCCGTACTCCACGGGGCAGGCGTTGGAGAGCCCGAGCAGGTACCCGACCATGGTGCCGACGCCGGAGCCGCGGGCGCTGGCCGGGATCCCGCGTTGGCGCCCCCAGTTGACGAAGTCCCACACGATGAGGAAGTACGCGCTGATGAGCTTGTCGGCGAGGATCCCGAGCTCGCGGTCGAGGCGCGCGAGGATCGCCGCCTTGCGCTCTCGCTCCCGCTCGGAGTCAGGCTCCGGCGCCCCGGGCGCAAACATCGCGCCGTACCGCCAGATCAGCCCCGCCTCGCAGAGCTCGCGGAGCGTGGCGTCGCACTGCTCTTTCAGGTCCTCGGCCGAGAGGTTCTCCGTCTCCTCATCGAAGGGCTCGACCGCGAAGTCCGCGCAGAACGCCTTGAACCACCCCGTCAGGTCCGCCTCGCCCCGGTAGGCCTTGGGCGCCTCGGGCTTGACCACCTTCACCACCGGCGCGTGGTTGCCGAACTCGAGCTCCAGATCGCAGCGCTCGGCGATCCGCACGGTGTTGTCGCAGGCCTCGGCGCCGACGTCCCCGTAGACGCCGAAGGCCTCGCGCATCTCCTCGGGGCTCTTGACGTAGAGCTGATGCGGGTAGCGCATGCGATCGGCGTCGGTCTTGACGCGGCCGGTGGCGATGCAGATGAGCGTGTCGTGCGCGTCGTGATCCTCCGCGGTGAGGAAGTGAGAGTCGTTGGTCGCCACGAGCGGCAGATCCAGCTCCCCGGCCAGGCGGATCAGGTGCGGATTGATGACGTTCTGCTCGGTGATGTGATGCTGGAGCTCGACGAAGAACCGCGGCCCGGCGTCCGTCGGCGCGAACACCCGCTGGTGCCACCCGGCGACCTCCAGAGCCTTCTCCCAGTGCGCCTCCTCCTTCGTCTTCTCGTACTCGACCAGATGGAACGCGAGCTCGGAGCCCAGGTGTCCGTTGATCGCGATCAGGCCCTCGGACCACTGCTCGAGCAGCTCGCGATCGACGCGCGGTTTGTAATAGAAGCCCTCGAGGTACGCCCGAGAACCGAGCCGCATGAGGTTCCGCCACCCGATTTCGTTCTCAGCCAGGAGCACGAGGTGGTGCCCGCCGTCGGCGACGCCGGTGTGCGTCCGATCATGGCGCGACCGCGGCGCCACGTACGCCTCGCACCCGAGGATCGGCTTGACGCCCTCGCGCCGGGCCGTCTCGTAGAAGGCGAGCGCGCCAAAGAGGTTCCCGTGGTCGGTCACCGCGACCGAGTCCATCCCGAGCTCCTTGACTCGGCGGACCAGCTTGTCGAGGCGGTTGCCCCCGTCAAGAAGCGAGTATTCCGAGTGCAGATGGAGATGGACGAAGCCGGGAGCGGTCTTTGTACGGTCTCGGATCGGTGTTTCGGTCGTGCTCACGGCGTCCTCCTGACGTGCGGGATCCGAGCAGGATACCCGCGCCGGGACCGATAGCCGAGCGATCCCTCTGGCCCCCGTTGAGATCCGGCCTCACAACCCGTTTGATTAGCATAAGTCACTGCAATAAATGGATTTGGATTGGACGCCCCCCGGGATCTGTGCTCTTCTTGAGCCGTGCCCACACCCCGGGCTCGTACAGAGAGTCATAGCTCAAGAGAGGAAGCCCCCATGAAGATCAACGCCGCCTTTGCCGTCATCGCCGCCCTCGCCGGCGGAAGCGTCGCGCTCGCCGATTCGGTCGACCTGAAGTTCGTCTCCACCGGCAAGGGTCGCAACGTGAAGTTCGATCTCAACGGTGAGACCCAGAACGTGTTCGCCGGACAGCTCAAGCATGAGTTCTCAAACGGTACGGGCCGCGCCGCGGGCCTGAGCGGGACGCTCATCACCTACTGCACCGACCTGCTCGAGAACACCTCGAAGAACACCAATCGCTTCGATCTCGTCAACACCGCCGACGCACCCTCGCCGGCGATGGGACAGGCGCGGGCCGACGCCCTGAGCGATATCTACGTCTTCGCCGCGGGCGCGCACACCGACGGGAGCGCGGACCGTGACTTCGCCGCCGCCTTCCAGGTCGCGATCTGGGAGATCGTCTACGACTTCGATTCCAGCAACGGCCGCTCGTCGCTCGACGTCGAGAGCGGCGACTTCGAGGCCTACAAGACCAACGGATCGAGCCTCTCGAGCGCGGTCCTGGGGCATCTCGAGACCCTCTTTGACGCGATCGGGACCATCGGCCTCGGCGCCGAACAGACCGGCCTCTACGCCCTTGTCAACGACGGCGTCCAGGATCAGCTCATCGAGATGGCGGTTGTTCCGCTCCCCGGCGCCGCCGCGATGGGTCTCGCCGGGCTCGCGGGCCTCGCGGGCACGCGTCGCCGGCGCTGATTCGGCCTCCGCTCCTTCCACGGCTCTCTCAGGGGTCGCGCCGAAGACTCGGCGCGACCCTTTTTCATGCCCGGAAGCGGCGTTGACCACCCCCGCCCCGACTTCTTCTTACCCACTTTTACATGTTTGTTTTTTTTAGAGGAATACCCTCTATTTTCCTTGCTTGGCAATGTTCCATTACGGCATATTGCCTCTTCGCTTCGCAGCGTTGCGGGCGAAACACGTCACGACAGTCTGAAATGAGGGACAGAAACATGAACACGTCACGCATGATCGCTGTGGCTGCGCTGAGCCTTTCCGGCTCAAGCCTCGCTATCGCGGGAACAGTGGACCTTGCGTTCACCGGCAGCGCGATCGCGAAAAACATCGCGGTTGAACTCGAGGGAAACCGCTACAACGTCCGGGCCGGCCAGTTGCTTCACAACGTCGCCAACGACGGCACGGGCTTCAACCTCGCGAGCCAGATCCTGACCTACTGCACGGATCTGACGCAGACCACCACCAGCAGCATGACCCCGTACACGGTGATGGACCCGAAGGACGCTCCCCAGCCCGGGAACGCGATGGGCGCCGTCGCCGCGCAGATGCTCGCGAGGCTCTACGCCTATGAGCGGTCGCAGGCCGACAACGCCTTCAGCAGCACCGCGCTTCAGAACCGCGCCGCTGCCTTCCAGGTCGCGGTCTGGGAGATCGTCTACGACAGCGCGAGCGGCCTGGACGCCGGCTCCGGTGACTTCCAGCTCGTTTCCGGCTTCAACGCGAGCCTTCTCACCGAGTTCTTCAACGCCGCAACGGACGCCAGCGGCGCCGAGGCCAACCTCAGGGCGCTGGTCAGCCAGGACGGCCAGGACCAGCTCATCGTCGTTCCGCTCCCGGGCGCCGGCGCGATGGCCTTTGCCGGGCTCGCCGGGCTCGCGGGCGTGCGTCGTCGCCGCTGATCCCGATGCCTGAAATCGACGTGGCTTCGCGTCCTACAATCCGGGCGTGAGACGCTACGTCTACCAGTTCACTCGGGGCGCCCGCCCCGGCGACGTCTGGCGCCGGGCCCAGCCCCGAAGCGACAATGTGGCGGTCCGGGCCGCGATCATGGCGGCCTGGACCGTCTTTCTCGTTGTGCTCCTCGTGATCGTGATCCCGATCGCGCTCCTGTTTATCGCGCTGTTCCTGATCTTCGCGATCATCGGGAAGATCTCCGCCGGGCTGCGCGGTCTCTTCGGGAGCGGCTCGCAACGCGAGCCCTTCGAAAACGAGCGCGAAAACGTGCGCGTCATCCCCCCGGGCGAGAGCGCCCGGCGCTAGCCCGCCCAGCTCTGGCGCCAGCGCTCGAGCATCGCCACGGCGACCGGCCCGGGCTCGCCGCTCCCGATCTGCTTCTGCTCCACCTGACGCACGGGCAGCACGCCCCAGCTCGAGTTGGTCAAGAACGCCTCGTCGGCGTCGAGCAGATCGTCGATCGTCAGCAGCTTCGGCGTGGCGACGCGGTCCTGATCGCCCGCCCACTCGAGGATCCGGGAGCGGGTGATCCCGGGCAGCACCGGGCTCGCGATCGCGCCGGGCTCCTCCTCCCCGCGCGCGGTGGGCGTGAAGACCTCGCCGTCCCTCACCAAAAAGAGGTTCGAGACGCACCCGCCCGCGAGGTGGTTGGACACCTGGAGCGTCACCGCCTCGGCCGCGCCCTTGGCCGACGCCCTCTGCAGCTCCGCCAGGCGCGGCCAGTAGTTGAGCGTCTTGTGCCCCGCGAAGGGATCGAGCGGGTTGTCGCGCCGGTCGGCGATCGTCAGCGTCACGCCCTGCTCGTACATCGGCTCCGGGTAGGCGGTGGCGGGGCGGGCGTCGATGATGATCGTCGGATCGGCGGGCCCCTCGCCCGCCGCGAGCAGGTTCAGATCGCCGCCCGTGACCGTCAGCCGCACGCGGGCGTGCTCGAGGCGCGCCCGTTCGACGACCGCGTCGACCGCGTCGGCGAGCGCCGGGGCCCGCAGGTCGTCGCTGAGCCGCAGCCGCGCAGCCGAGTCGCGCAGGCGCTCCAGATGGCGGGCGAGATCGATCGTCTCCCCCCCCACCGCGAGCATCGTTTCAAAGAGCCCGACCGCGTGCTGGAGCCCCGCGTCCATCGCGCTGACGCGAGCCGCGCCGCGTTCGACGAACTCGCCATTGATCCAAACGATCCCGACGCCCGCTTCACTCATGCCGCGACCAGCCGGAAGAGGAACAGGACGAACCACGCCGCGAGGTGCAGGGCGCCGATCATCGCGGCCCCTTCGCGGTTGAGGCGGTAGGCGTACATGGTCCAGAAGAAGTAGAGGAACGCGCCGGGGATCGCCGCGAGCGGCCAGCGGAGCGCCGGGGCGAGTTCCTGCTCCACCACGAGCAGCTTCGCGAGCTGCCAGAGCAGGGCGAAGACGCCCACCGCGAGCGTCATCCGCGCGAGGACCAGGTGGATCCCGCCGAAGGGCCGGCTCTGGAGGTGCGCTGCAACGAGCACCGCGCCGACGCCCACCCAGGCGTAGAGCGGCGCGTCGATGAGCTGCTTGAGCGCCGCGCGCCACCCCGACGTGTCCGCCGGCGCGTAGATCCAGGCCAGCACCACGGCCGCGACGATCGCCATCACGCCCGCCCCGGCGGGGAACCGCCAACCGAGACGTCCCGGCGCGCCCAGCGCGTTCTTCGGGATCTCGCCTTCGGCGCTCGCGCTCCTCACCCGCGGCTTCCTCGGCGGCGGCTCGCTCTCGCGCTCGATCCGCTCGAGCTCGGCTTCGGTCATCCCCTCCGTCACCGAGTCTTTCGGCGGGACCGGGCGCCGCGCGGGACCGCTCTCGGGCCCGGGCTCGGACGCCCGCTTCTGAGAGGGCTCGATCGGGATGTGCTCGTCGCCGGGATCGCGGGGGGTCTGTTCGTCGGGAGTCGTCATGATCGGGGGTCCGTTTCCATCATGCTTCGCGGGCCCCGCGGGGGGTCATCGCGCTCTTGAGCCCGCTTCGCAAGGCGTATTCCATCAGGTCGCAGCCCGGGTCGACGATCAGATCGCTCTCGGCCGCGCCCGCCTCCGTGAAGGGCCGCTCGACGATCGAGCGCACCCAGTCCCCCGCGAGCAGGAACGGCGCCGGGGTCTCGTGTGGATCGGCGCCCAGATCGCCCGCCACGAGCAGGCGCCAGCCGCCGCCGCCCGCCTCGGCGCTGCCCTCTTGCGCGAGCCGATCGACGAGGGGGCCGATGAGCCCCTTGTCGACCTCGGCGAGGTGCGCCGCGAGCCCGACATCGTCTCCGAGGTCGCGAAGCCGGCGCGAATGCGTCGTGCGAACAAGGGCGACGTCGCGCCGATCGAGCGCGCGGATCGCCGCCTCGGCGAGCGCGGAGATCTCGCGTTCCGGTTCGTCGTCGATCCGCTGCGTTTCGATCCCCAACGCCTCAGCGAGCGACAGCGCCGTCGCGTCGGCGCTCGCCAGCGCCCCGGCGACGCCGTGACGCGACGCGAAGGCCTCGAGCTCGACCGCCGCTCCCGGCTCATCGAGCAGCGGGTGGTCGATCGCCGGAAGACCGGCGTCGCGACGCCCGCCGTTGACGTCATGATCGGTCAGCGCGCCCGAGGCGGCGTCGAGAAACGCCTGAACGCGCCGCTCGTGCTCGTCCCGCGTCGCGCCAACGCCCCACCCCGGGCCGCCCGCGCGAAGGCTCACGCCCGCGGGCCCGGCCGGCTCCTCGAGCGCGCCGATCAACCGATCCGTCTCCTCCCGCGAGGGAACCGCCTCTCGCGGCAGCGTCGCGCCGGGCGACGAGGCCGAGCGCAGCGTGAGCCGCCAGAAGACCGCGTCTTCCGCGCCCGCCGTCAGCCCGAGCGTTCTGGCCAGAAGCGGCCCGGCGGGCGTCGGCGTCCGGCTCGTGTCGACCCCGAGCAGCGACGCGAGCGCCACCGACGTCGACTCGGCCGCCCCCGGCGGGAGCGTCACCACGCCGCCGACGCGACCGCTCGCCGCCAGCTCGCGCAGGCGCGGCGCGTCGGCCGACTCGAGCGCCGTCTCGCCCGCGAGATCCTCGCTCGCGCGCCCCGCGAGCCCACTGATGATGACCACGGCGTACTTCACAGGCGTCAGGATACCGCGCCCGCGGACGGCTCCGGTGAAACGGCGGTCATCGACCGAAGCGCGAGGTGATCCACGACGCGATGATCTCGAGCGTCTTCTCGGACATCGTCTCTTCAATCTGCGCGTACTCAAAGGACATGCCCGTCGTCGCCCGCTGGAAGAGGTGGTTGTGCCCATCGAGCACGAGGATCGTCACGTCGTCCGTCGGGGCCGACGCCAGTGCGGCCTCGAGCGGCCCCGTGTTCAGCTCGGGCAGCACCTGAACATCGCGCTCGCCAAAGAGCGCGAGCACCGGCACATCGATGCGGGTCAGAAATGACGCCGGGTCGAGCTCTACGAACCGCTTCATCCAGGGCGAGAGAAAGAACCCGCGCTGGCTCTCGACGATCTGGTCCACCTGCTCGGGGCCGGCGCCGGGGTTCTGCGCCGCGAGCACGCGGGTGAGCGCCTCGATCGCCTCCGAGTCGTCGCCGGCGCGCAGCGCGTCGACCATCGCCCGCATGTTCTCCCGCACCGTCGCGACCGCCTCCTCGGGCGCCCCCATCCCGCGCGTGATCGCCCCCTGCTGGCTGACGAGGATCTCGCCGCCGTCGACCGCGGTTCCCGCGAGCAGGATCACGAACGCCACGTCCTCGCTCGCGACCGCCGCCATCGGCGCGACAAGCCCACCCTCGGAGTGCCCGAGGATCCCGATGCGATCCGCGTCGATCTCGCCGCGATCGGTGAGGAACCGCACGGCGGCGCGGGCGTCGGAGGCGAAGTCATCGGTGGTCGCCGCCTGAAAATCGCCGGTGGATTCGCCGACGCCGCGATCGTCGACGCGCAGCGTCGCGACGCCGCGACGCGCGAGGAAGTCCGCGATCACCGCGAAGGGCTTGTGGCCCATCAGCGTCTCGTCACGGTCCTGCGGGCCCGACCCGGTCGCCGTCACGATCGCCGGGAACGGCCCCTCGCCCTCGGGGATCGTCAGCGTCCCCGCGAGCGTCACGCCCTCGGCCTCGGGGTTCTCGAACGCCACCTCGACCGCGTCATACGGGAAGGGCGGCCTTGGCGTCTGCGGACGCTTCGGTCCCGCCTCCTCAGCCGAGGACCGCTCGAGCTTGAAGGGGAACTCCATCCCCGCCTGCCGGAGCACGCCCGCCAGGTCGCCCTGATCGTTGACCGTCCCCGCGATCTCCGCGTTGGCCGGCGGCGGGATCCGAAGCACGTAGGAGTTCCCGTCGATCGACTCCACCTGAATCGGAACGCCGATCGCGCCCTGCGAGGGGATATCGATCGTGGCGCTGGGCGTCTCGCCCCGCGTGATCGTGAGCGTGAAGGCGAGCTCAGCCCCGCCGGGCAACCGCGCCGAACCCGTCCAGACCTCCGGGACCGGGGCGTCCTGCGCCGGCGCAGGCGCAGCAAGCGTCGTCAAAAGCGTCAGGAACGCGATCGTGAGCAGGCGGATCATCGGCGGGCCTCCGGGCTTGAGTGTGAATCAGACAAAGTCCCCGTCCATGTCCTCGCCGCCCTCGAACTCGACGACGCGAGCCCGGTGCTTGAGGCGGCATCGCTCCACATGGGTGCGGATCGCCTCGTGCTTCTCGCGAAAACCGGGGAGCCAGCGGAGCACGAGCTCGGGCCTCGTGGCGTCCGAGGTATGGAGCGTGACGTCGGCGGCGCCGAGAATGAGCTGGGCCGGCGAACGTCTCACGTTGATGTCCTTGACGCGGTAGAGCTCGATCTCCTCGAGGTTCCGCGAGATGATGCCCGTCGACTCGCGGATGCGTTCGCTCGTGAGTTCGAACTGCACCGTGGCGACCTTCGCGAAGGTCCACGCGATCGCCATTACCGGGACCGCCTCGGCGATCAGAAACGCCCACATCGTCCACGGCGCCCAGTCCTGCGTCCGCGAGACGACCGCGAGCCCGATGAACGCCGCGAGCAGCAGCCCGGCGCCGAGATAGCTCGGCCACTCGCTCCACTGGCTCGGCGAGGATCGCCAGACGACGCGCTCGGGCCCGGTTGCAGAGGCGGAGGGTTCAGGCATCGGGCGGCGACTCCTTCAAACGAGCTGCGCGGGACGGGCGTCGAACGCGAGCGCCGCCTCCAGCGCCGCGGCGCGCCGGAGCAGATCCGCGTCCCCGAACGCCCGGCCCAGCAGTTGCATTCCGATCGGCAGCCTCACGCTTTCACGCTCGCACAGCTGCGCCGGGATCGCCACGCCGGGCCCGCCCGAGAGGTTCGCGCTGACCGTGAAGATGTCCTGCAGGTACAGCGCCAGCGGATCGTCCGTCTTGGCGCCGAGCTTGAAGGGCGGCTCGGGCGTCGCGGGCGTGAGGATCACGTCGCACGACTGCAGCGCGCGGTCGAAGTCCTCCTTGATCCGCCGCCGCGCCTTGAGCGCCGTGTTGTAGTACGCGTCGTAGTACCCGCTCGAGAGCGCGTGCGTCCCGAGCATGATCCGGCGCTGCACCTCCGGGCCGAAGCCCTCGGCGCGCGTCCGCGAGTAGAGATCCTCGAGCGATTCGCCCTCGCGCGGTTCGGCCCGATGCCCGTAGCGCACCCCGTCGTAGCGCGCGAGGTTCGAGGAGGCCTCCGCCGGCGCGATGATGTAGTACGCGGCGATGCCGAACTCAAGCGACGGCAGGTCCACGTCCACCACCTCGCCGCCGAGCCGCGTGATCAGCTCGAGCGTCCGGTCCAGCGCGCTCGAGACGCTCTCGTCCTGGAGCAGCTCGCGGATCTGCGCCGGGAGCCCGTAGCGCGTCCCGGCGATCGCCTCTTCGCTCGCCATCGAGAAATCCGGGACGGGCCGCGACGCGCTCGTCGAGTCGTTCTCGTCGCGGCCACAGAGAATCGACGCGCTCAGCGCCGCGTCGGCCACCGTCCGCGTGATCGGCCCGATCTGATCAAGGCTCGACGCGAACGCCACGAGCCCGTACCGCGACACGAGCCCGTACGTCGGCTTGTACCCCACCACCCCGCACAGCGCGGCCGGCTGGCGGATCGAGCCGCCCGTGTCCGACCCGAGCGCCAGGGGGACCGTCCGCGCCGCCACCGCCGCCGCCGAGCCGCCCGAGGAGCCGCCCGGCGTGCGGTCCGGCGCCCACGGGTTCCCCGTCGCGCCGAAGGCCGAGCGCTCGGTCGACGAGCCCATCGCGAACTCGTCGAGATTGGTCTTGCCGACGATGATCGCCCCGGCGTCGGTCAGCCGCTTCACCGCCGTCGCGTCAAAGGGCGAGACGTAGCCTTCGAGCATCTTGGAGGAGCACGTCGTGCGCCCGAGCGTGGTGCACATGTTGTCCTTGATCGCCACGGGGGCGCCCGCGAGCGGGCCGACCTGGGCGGCGCCTTCGCTGGCGATCCGGTCGTCGATCGCGCGCGCCGCGTCCGCGGCCTCGCGATGAAACACCTGCGTGTAGGCGTTGATCGTCGGGTTCACCGCGTCGATGCGCGAGAGCGACGCCGACACCGCGTCGGACGCGGTGAGGTCGCCGGCGGCGATGCGCCGCGCCAGTTCGGTCAGAGTCAGGTCGCAGGGATTCACGCCGGGACTGTACCGCGCGGCCCGTCGCGGCGGGGAGTCTCCGCGCTCCGGTCACGGGAGGTCGAACACCAGCGCATGAGCCCCGCGCTCGCCCGCCGCGAGCGTGAGAATCCCCGCCTCGTCGGTCGCGAGCGCGTCGCCCGGGGACAGCTCCTCGCCCCGGACCGTCAGCTCCCCATCGACCACGTGGATCCACGCCCGCCGGCCCTCCTTCAGGTCGACGTTCACGTCCTCGCCCGAATCGAGCAGCGTGCGGGAGACCGTCGCGTCCTGGTGGATCCTCAGCGCCCCGTCGGTCCCCGCCGGCCCGGCGAGCGTCTGTAGGCGATTGCGCGCGCCCTCGGGATCGAAGCGCTGGTCCGAGTAGCTCGGCTCGAGGTCCCGCTCGCTCGGCTTGATCCAGATCTGGATGAGGTGCAGCGGCTCGGTCTCCGACGCGTTGCGCTCCGAGTGCGTGAGGCCGCGGCCCGCGGTCATCGCCTGCACGTCGTTGAAGCGCAGCTCCCCGCCGCCGCCCGTGGAATCGTCGTGCCGGAGCGCACCGCTCAGAACGTACGTCACGATCTCCATGTTCTCGTGCGGGTGGGTGTCGAACCCGGCGCCGGGGGCGACCTCGTCCTCGTTGAGCACCCGAAGCGGGCCGAAGCCCATGTGCTCGCGGTCGCGGTACTCGCCGAAGGAAAACGTGTGCCGCGCCAGCAGCCACCCGTGATCGACCAGACCGCGATCTCTCGAACGCCGAACAGCGAGCATGCCGATCTCCTTTTCGCCGGGATCATCCCGCCGCGACCAACGATTACGCCCCGCCGCCGGCGCCCGTCTTGGGCGTGGTCACAAAGGGCGGGTGGGTCGCCGGCGCCATTTTCATAAGAACGTCCGTCGGGAGCCCCTCGGCCGGTTCGTCATCGCGCAGGCGGTTGGTCTCCTCCGCCGGGTTGGCGAGCGGCTCGACGCCCTCGAGATCCAGGCGGCGCAAGCGCTCGATGTACTCCAGCACCGCCGCCAGCCGCTCGCTCTGCTCGGCGAGCCGCTGGTCGTCCAGCGCCAGCCGCGAGAGCCTCGCGACCTTCCGCACCTCGTCAATCGTCAGCCTTTCGGGGGCGTCGCTCATGACGAGAGCGTATCCGAAGCGCCGCCCTCGCTGGAAGCCGAGACGCGCCTGATGGCCCGGTTGGCCAGCTGCGTGATGATGAAGAACACGACGAGCACGCTCCCGATGGCCACGGGCAGGAACCACGCCGGCCGGCTCTCGCGAACCGCCTCCGAGGTGATCTCGCCCTGAATGTGCGCCGCGACCCACACCGCGCCCGCCGTCCGGGGCGCCATCCCGATGAGCGTGCCGATCGCGTAAGGCGCCAGCGCCGTCCGCGACGCCGAGAGCACCAGATTCGTCAGCGCAAAGGGCGAGTTGAGCGGGAGCCGAAGCAGCGTGACGATCCCGAGCGTCTTCCAGAACCCCCCGCCCACCAGCTCGTCGCGAACCGCCCGCCACTGCGGCCGCTTCTCGAGAACGTGCTCCACATCCTCCCCCGCCACGCGCCGCGCCAGCGCGTAGGCGATCAGCGATCCCCCGACGAACCCCGCGATCGCCGCCGGCGTTCCCAACGCAAACCCGAACGCCCACCCGCCGAGCACCGCCTGCGCATAGGTCGGAAGGAGCGCCAAACCCGAGAGCACCGCGAACGCCGCAACGTACAACGCGATCCCGAGGATCTGGTGGCTCGCCAGCCATGGACCCACGATATGAAGCGTCCCGAGGATCGTGAACCCGCCGAGCGCGGGCATGACCGCGCTGACCAGCGCCAGCGGACCAGCGGCGCCGAGGTCCTTGATGAGCAGAGCGGCCCCGGTCTTCGGCTTGGACCGGGAATCCGCGGCGGGGGGTTGTGGATCGGCGGAGGGCATCGCGTCACTCTACCTCCCGCGCGGGAACCGGTCCTCCGGCGTCAATCGAGTTGACCACCCGCCCCGGCGCCGTAGCATGCGTCGCGATCACTCGCACGTGCGAACGATCGGCGCCGCAGGTCGGGGCGGAAGCCCCGACGGAGGTATTCGCGATGCTCCCGAAGCCGCCGCCCCGCGAGGGCTCACTCGGTTTTCTCTATGTTCCGCCCTTCCGCGTGCAGGGCGTCTCGGTCGCCGGGGAGGCGACGAGCGTTCAGGTTCCCGAGCTCGACGTCTGCTTCGACATGGGCGTCTGCCCGAGGGCGGCGCTGGCGAGCAAGATCGTCGCGATCTCCCACGGGCACATGGACCACGTCGGCGGCCTCGCCTATTGGTGCTCGCAGCGCCACTTCCAGGGCATGGGCGTCGGCAAAATCGTCTGCGACGCGCGCATCGAGCGCGCCGTCCGACGCATGCTCGAGGGGTACCAGGAACTCGAGAACCAGCAGACGCCGTTTGAGCTCATCGGTCTCGAGCCCGAGCAGGAGTACGAGATCAAGAACAACATCGCCCTGCGCGGGTTCCCGGTCGAGCACACCGCACCCGCTTTCGGCTACGTGATCTTTGAGCGCCGAACCAAGCTCAAAGAGGAGTACGTCGGTTTTCCGCAGGAGAAACTCCGCGAGCTCAAGGACCAGGGCGTCGAGATCACGCGGAAGCTCCAGGCGCCGCTCGTCGCGTATCTCGGCGACACCGAGCCGGGCCCGCCGCTGGTGCGCAACGACGTGCGAACCGCGCAGGTCGTCATCAGCGAGTGCACCTTCTTCGAGGAAGAGCACCGAAGCCGCGCGAAGATCGGCAAGCACCTGCACGTTCACGACATCATCGAGTGGCTCCGCGTCCTCGAGTGCGAGAAGCTCGTCCTGATTCATGTGTCCCGACGCTCAAATCTCTTCGCGGCGCGACAGCGGCTCGCCGAGCTCGCCGGACCCGAGCAGGCGGCGCGCGTCGAGTTCCTCATGGATTTCCGCGCGAATCGCGCGCGCTACGACCAGCAGGTCGAAGAGGCCTCTCGCGCCGCAACCACCTGATTTTTCCCCTTCTCCCGCAGCGGATTCGCGGACCCCAAGGTTTCATCGTTGACACGCCGCGCGCGTGGTCGTAGCTTCCGGCGTTTGAGTGCACGCGTCTGGTGGGGACGCGCCTCAAGCGAGACACAAGAACGCGCCGCACGGTCGGCGCGTGGAGGCGCGCCGCGATGCCGGACAAGGATCAAGCCCTCTGGCGAGATCTTCTGAGCACGGTTCGGCGCTCCAGCCCCGCCGTCTGCAGGCACTGGTTCAGTGAACTCAAGATGTCCGGGATCGACGGCGGCGTCGTCGAGGTCGTCGCCCCCACCAAGGCACAGGTCGACTACCTCCGCCGCGAGTGCAATCAGGTCTTCAACGACGCCGCCGTCGAAACCAGCGGCAAGCTCCTGACCGTTCGCTTCGTCACCGAGCCCACCGTCACGTCAAACGGCTCAAGCTCCAACGGACGCGAGGGCGCCATCCGCTCCGGCAAGCTCAAGACCTCCGGCGCCATCGACGAGCTCACCTTCAGCCCCGACTACACCTTCGACTCCTTCGTTGTCGGACCGAACAACCGCCTCGCCCACGCCGCCGCCAGAGCCATCGTCGATTCGCCGGGCCGCGCCTACAACCCCCTCTTCATCCACGGGGGCGTCGGCCTCGGAAAGACGCACCTTCTCCAGGCCATCTGCTCAGGCATCGAGCAGCGCATGCCCGGCGCCCGCCTCCTCTACATCTCCTGCGAGGGCTTCATCACCCGCTTCATCGAGTGCGTCCAGAGCGGCCGCATGGACGACTTCCGCCACCAGTTCCGCGACGTCGATCTGCTGGTCATCGACGACGTCCATTTCCTCGCCAAACGCGACCGCACCCAGGACGAGTTCTTCCACACCTTCAACAGCCTCTACCAGCGCCAGCGGCAGATCGTCCTGAGCTCCGACGCGCCGCCGGATCAGATCCCCGATCTCGAGGAACGCCTCGTCAGCCGTTTCTCCTGGGGCATGGTCGCGCCCATCGCGCCCCCCGAGTACGAGACGCGCGTCCAGATCGTCAAGAACAAAGCCCTCAACCGCGGGGACGAGGTCTCAGACGACGTCGCCGGCTTTATCGCCGCCCGCATCGACTCCAACATCAGGGAGCTCGAAGGCGCCCTCACCAGGGTCCAGATGCTCGCCAACGTCGAGAACTCGCCCGTCACCATCGAAATCGCCAGGCAGGCCCTCGGCGAGGGCGACACGGGCCGCGAACGCGCCCAGATCACGCTCGAGCAGGTCGTCGACGCCGTCATCGAGTACTACGACATCTCCCTTTCCAACCTCCAGTCCAAAAAGCGGGCCCGATCCATCGCCTTCCCCCGCCAGGTCTGCATGTACCTTGCCCGGAAGCACACCCGATACTCTCTCGAGGAGATCGGCGGCTACTTCGGCGGGCGCGACCACTCCACCGTGCTCCACGCCGTGCGAAAAATCACAAACGACCGAGAGGGCGACGAGTCCGTCGACTCGGCCGTGCGCAAACTCGAGCGAGAGCTCCGCCTCGTCGCGTCCTGACCCATGGCGGGACCGCTGTTTACGGGCTGTGGATAAGTTGCTCGCCGCCAGCGCTTCGGACACCTTCACCCGCCCTTCACAAGCGATCACCGCCGCCTACGACGACGACGCCAGCGTTCCGCCATGATCTCGCGCCATGCTTTGCGACAGGAAACCCACACCCCGATTCGATCATGCAAATGAATGCAGACAAACGCCTTAGGTTCAGCAGACGAGGCCTTTGTCCACCATGCGCCATCCCTTATCACCACGACGGCGCTTCTTCTCTTCATCATCATCGATAGAGAGAGAAGACGCCTCGGGCTGGCAACGCGGGCACCAGACCGTCGTCCGCCCCGCGATCCTGGAGATGTGGAGGACCTGCGCGCAGCTCCGGCACGGCTGCCCGCCCCGCCCATAGACGGCGTTGCCATCGAGGAACCCGCCGCTCCCGCCTTCGGGCGTCCGATAATCCCGGATGGTCGACCCGCCCCGGTCGATCCCAAGCTCCAGCACGGAGCGCACCGCCGCCGCCAGCCGCCCCACGTCCCGATCGGTCAGGGCGCCGGCGTGTCGCGCCGGGTGGATACCGGCCCTGTGGAGGGCTTCGTCGGCGTAGATGTTCCCGACCCCCGCGAGGCGCCGCTGATCGAGCAGAGCCGCCTTTACGGGCGTCCTGGCGCCCGCCAGCGCGGTCCCGAGAGCCCGCGCGGAGATCCCGAGGGCGTCGGGCCCGAGCCGGGCCTCGCGATAGGCCTCGAGCTCCTTCCGGCTTCCGTGCGTCCACACCCCACCGAACCGGCGCGGATCGGTGAACCAGAGCTCTCCGCCGCCCGTCAGCCGCCAGAGGAGGTGCGTGTGCGGAGGCCGGCGATCCGCCCGGCTTCGCCCGCTACAGGTCGTCAGCCGCCCCGACATCCCCAGATGCACGGTCAGCCCCTTCCCCGAGTCCGCCAGAATCGCGAGCTGCTTGCCGCGCCGGTCGAAGGCCTCGATCACGCTCCCGGCGAGCAGGTCGGGCTGGGTCGCCGGGCCGGTCACGACGTCCCGCCGTTTGACGAGCACGCGCTCCACGCGCGCCCCGAGAAGCGATCGCTCGAGCGCTCGGCGAACGGTCTCGACTTCGGGGAGCTCGGGCATGAACCTGCGGGGCCGGTGGACGTCAAAGCGGGAGCGCCTTCGGGGGCGGCTCGCGACATCCTCGTGGAGGACACGCCCGCGGGGGTCGATACCCCATCACGCGGCGCCGCCCGGGCGTACCGTGATGGTAGGAGCGGACGTCCGCTCGGGACGGGTCCGCCGTTGTACACGCCCGCGTAGGGCCCGCCCGGGGAAAGCCCGCCAGGGAGCCGTGATGAGCGAGATGAACCAGAGCACCAACGCGCCCGAGCCCGACGGCTCCGAGGCCGACGCCCGCCGCGCCATCGATCAGGTCCAGGGCGCCTACAACCGCCTCGTCGACGAGGTTCACAAGGTGGTCGTCGGGCAGGACGAGGTCGTCGAGCAGCTGCTCATGACGCTGTTTTGCCGCGGGCACGCCCTGGTCGTGGGCGTCCCCGGGCTCGCCAAGACGCTCCTGATCTCCACCCTCGCCGACACCCTGAGCCTGGAGTTCAGCCGCATCCAGTTCACGCCCGACCTCATGCCGAGCGACATCACCGGCACCGAGGTCATCGAGGAGGACCGCACCACCGGCAACCGCGCGCTCCGCTTCGTCAAGGGCCCCGTCTTCGCCAACGTCATCCTCGCCGACGAGATCAACCGCACCCCGCCCAAGACCCAGGCCGCCCTCCTCGAGGCCATGCAGGAGCAGCAGGTCACCGCCGGCGGCTTCCGGCACGAGCTCCCGAGCCCCTTCTTCGTCCTCGCCAC
>CAZXGT010000007.1:0-47510 GCA_964639935.1 uncultured Phycisphaeraceae bacterium | reverse complement strand
AGAAGGCCGACGGCTCGGCCCCGATCTTCATCCTCTCGCTCAAGGCGGGCGGCGTCGGCATGAACCTCACGGCCGCGTCGCATGTTTTCCACTACGACCGATGGTGGAACCCGGCGGTCGAGAACCAGGCGACCGATCGCGCGCATCGCATCGGTCAGGACAAGACGGTGCACGTGCACAAGTTCATCGTTTCGGGCACGCTCGAGGAGCGCATCGACGAGATGCTCGAGCAGAAGCTGGAGCTGGCGGAAACGATCATCGGCTCGGGCGAGGAGTGGCTCACGGAGCTCTCCACCACCGAGCTGCGCGAGATGCTCCGTCTGCGTCCTGCCGACATCGAGGAGGCCGTGGCGTGAGCGAATCGGACCGAACGACGAACGGGGCGCTGCCGCCGAGCGAGCAGCCCGAGACGACGGCGCCCCCCGAGCCGCGGGATCTCTCGGAGCAGCTCGGCCTGAAGGCGTGGGCTGCGCAGCGCTGGGCGGACCTGGTCGAGGCGGTGGCGGAGGCCGAGGCGGTGGAGAAGGGGCTGGAGATCGCCAAGCGGCGTCGCGGACCGACGATCCGCGTGGCGCCCGGCGAGGTCACAGCGATGGTCCCCGACCCGCCGCGATCTCGGAAGACCGTGGCCTTCGAGTGCCCGGTCATCGAGCACGAGCACTGGGAGCGGGTGGCCAATCGCGCCGCGGTCGATCCGATTCTCAGCTCGACGATCATCGCGGGCGATCTCCCGGCGGATCTTCAGACGCTGGCGGCGTCGGCGGATCTTCATCTTGTTCCGGCCGCGAGCGACCTGACGCCGAAGCGGGGCCGCGCGACGCTCGAGTGGGACGAGAACGTCGCGGGCGCGGCGATCGCGTTCGCCAAGCGTCTCGAGGACGAGCCGGGGCTCCTGCTCACCTTCCGCGGCATGACCCCCGAGGCGTTCCGCGAGTTGGTGCGGCAGCGGGCGGCGTTGGCGAGCTCGGGCGGGAAGGGCGCGTCGGCGTACGCGCAGCGGCCTCCGATCGGCCCCGATCAGGAGCCGCCGGCGCTCGAGTTGCTGCTCGATACGTTCTGGTCGGCGGGCCCGGAGCTCCAGTCGATCGAGACCCCGATCTCGGCCCCGGATCATCCTCACTCGCTTCTGCGTCGCCTCGGAGCGAGCCCGCTTTCTGAGAGTTCGAGCTTCCCGCTCATCGGGCTGCTGGCGACGTGCTACGACCTGATGACCGAGGCCGAGGTTCGGCGCGGGGCGGCCAACCCGGATTCGGTCTTCGATGGGGAGCCCGAGGGCGATTGACGGGCTCCGGACGACTGCTACACTGCCTCTTCTGAATTTTCGGAGCCGCCCGCGACGCCTGAGGCGCGGGCATGGGCGAGGCGCCGCACGCGGCTCGGCGTCGTCCAGCTCCCATCGGCCGCGGCTTCGCGCCTCTCCGCCAGCGGTGTTCCGTTTGGCGTGACCGCGGACCGCGAGAACTGGTCCTGTCACGCCCGGACGGCTCGCGTCCGCTCAGCTTTGGAGAGACGCCCCGACGTGGACATTCAGCGCTTGACCGCCGGTCTCACTGGCCCGTGGTGTAATGGTAGCACAGAGGTTTTTGGTACCTTCAGTCTAGGTTCGAGTCCTAGCGGGCCAGCTTCGCCTCCGCGGCGCCGTCGAGCGATCTGCGCGTTGACGTTCGGGACGCACCCGGCATGAACAAAGCGGCCATCATCCTCGCCGCGGGCAAAGGCACCCGCATGAACAGCGACCTTCCCAAGGTCGCCCATAAGGTCGCGGGCAGACCGCTCGTTGAGTGGGTGGTTCGCGCCGCCACCGGTGCGGGGATCGACCGCATCGTTCTGATCGTGGGATATGGCAAGGAGATCGTGAAGGATCTCTTTGAGGGCTCAGGCTACCCGATCCAGTACGCCGAGCAGAAGGAGCAGCTCGGCACCGGGCACGCGGCGCAGATGGCCGAGACGACGCTCGCCGGTTTCGATGGCGATGTGTTCGTGCTCGTCGGCGACGGGCCGCTGCTCCGCCCCGGGGTGCTCGAGGCGATCCACAAGCGGCACGTGGAGTCCGGCGCCGCGGCGACGCTCGCGACGGCGGTTCTCGAGGATCCGTCGGGCTACGGCCGCGTTGTGCGCGACGCAGAGGGACGCTTCCGCGGCATCGTCGAGCAGAAGGACGCGACGCCCGAGCAGCTCGAGATCAAGGAGATCAACCCGAGCCTCTACTGCTTTCGCGCCGAGGCGCTCTGGGATGCGCTGCGTCGGCTTGAGCCTTCTCCGGTGACGAACGAGTTTTACATCACCGACGTGCCGTCGATGCTCATGGAGCAGGGGGACCTGGTTGAGGTCGTTCCGGTAGCCGGCCCCGAGGAGGCGATGAGCGTCAACACGCCCGAGCAGCTCCGCGAGGTGGAGCTCGTTCTCGAGCGGCGAGGCGAGGACGAGCCCGACGCCGCGGAGGCGTCGGCCCGCGGCGCGAGCGAGACGAAGGAGGCCTGAGGCGTGTATTCCGACGCCGACAACCTGCGCCTCTTTGCCGGCCGACGTCATCGAGACCTGGCTCAGCGGGTGTGCGATCACCTCGATCTCCCGCTCTCTGACGCGAGGACCGAGGCGTTCCCCGACGGGGAGTTGATCGTGCGCGTCAACAACGACGTGCGCGGGCGGGACTGCTACGTCATCCTCTCGACCGACGAGCCCGTCAACGACAACCTGATGGAGCTCCTGATCTTCATCGACTGCCTGCGCCGCGCCAGCGCCAAGCGCATCACCGCGGTTGTTCCCTACTTCGGCTACGCCCGTCAGGATCGCAAGGACGAGGGACGCGTGCCGATCACCGCCAAGCTCGTCGCGAACCTCATCGCCAACTCAGGGGCCGATCGGGTGCTTGCGATCGATTTCCACACGGCGCAGATCCAGGGCTTCTTCGACATCCTGGTCGACCACCTCTCGGCGATGCCGGTGTTCGTCGACGAGCTTCGATCGCGCCGCGAGGAGCTGGGCGAGCTTGTGCTCGTCTCGCCGGACGTCGGGAACGTGAAGGTGGCCAACCGCTACGCCGACGAGCTCGAGGGCGAGCTGGCGATCATCCACAAGCGCCGGACGGGCAGCGACTCGGTCGCCGCGGTCAATATCGTGGGCGACGTGCAGAACAAGACGGTTCTGATGATGGACGACATCATCTCGACCGCGGGCACCATCTGCTCGGCCGCGGAGGTCGTCATGGAGCGCGGGGCCAACCGTGTGCTGGCTGGGGCGACCCACGGCCTGCTCGTGGGCCCGGCCGCCGAGCGCCTCGCCAGCAGTCCGATCTCCGAGATCCTGATCACCGACACCATTCCAGAACGCCCCGACCGCCTCGCCCCGATCGCCGACAAGATCACTCGTCTCTCGGTCGGCGGCCTGCTCGGCGAGGCGATCGACCGCGTCCACCGAAACCGCTCGGTCAGCGCCATGTTCCGCAGCGCGGCGAGCAAACGATGATTCACCCCGGGCCGTCGGCCCGCACCTTTGAGGAAACCACGCCATGAGCACCGACGTCGTCACCATCAAGGCCGAACCCCGCGAGCGAACCGGCTCGCGCTACGCCCGGCGAGTGCGCGAGGCCGGCGGGCTCCCGGCCGTCGTCTACGGCCACAAGCAGACGCCCGAGAACGTGACGCTCGACGCCAAGGAGACCGTCAAGCAGATCTCCCACGGCGCGCGTCTCTTCAGGATCCCGCTCTCGAGCGGCGAGGACACCGTCATCCTGAAGGACATTCAGTTCGATCATCTGGGCCGCGAGGTGATCCATGTCGACCTCGAGCGCGTCAACATCGACGAGCGCGTGGTCACGATGATCGGCGTCCGCCTCAAGGGCGAGGCCCCGGGCATGAACACGCCCGGCGCCGTCTTCCTGAAGCCCAACACCGAGATCGAGATCGAGTGCACGGTGGGCAATCTTGAGGAGTACGTGACGCTCGACATCTCCGAGCTCGCGGCCGGCGAGGCGCTCCACGCGTCGGACATCCCGCTCCCGCACCAGTACAAGCTGCTGACCGATCCGCAGACGGTCATCGCCCGCATCGCCATCAAGGAAGAGGTCGAGGAGGACGAGGAGGCACTCCCCGAGGCCGAGATGCAGGCGCCCGAGGTCATCTCCGAACGCAAGGCGGAGGACGCCGGAGGCGAAGGCGAGTCCGCGGAGAAGGCCGAAGCGTGAAGCTGATCGTTGGCCTTGGCAACCCGGGCGCCGAGTACGAAGGGACTCGGCACAACGCCGGCTTCATGGCGGCCGACCGGCTCATCGGCCGGTGCGCCGGCGGCGAACCGGTGCGCGCCAAGTTCCACGCCGGCGCGGTCGAGGGACGTCTTCCCGGCGGCGGTAAGGCGTTGTTCCTCAAGCCCACGACGTACATGAACCGCTCCGGCCTGTCGGTCGGGGAGGCGGTGCGTTTCTTCAAGCTCGAGCCGGAGGCCGATCTGCTCGTTCTCGTCGACGACGTGGCGCTCCCGGTCGGCGCGATCCGCCTTCGCGCCTCGGGCGGAGACGGCGGGCACAACGGCCTCGCGGACATCACCCGCGCCCTTGGCGGGGCGGATTTCGCTCGTCTTCGCATCGGGATCGGCGATCCCGGCCCGATTCCGCAGCGGGACTACGTGCTCCGCCGGTTCAGCGCAGAACAGATGCACGATCTCGATCCGGCGCTCGATCGCGCGTCGGACGCCGCGGAGATCTGGGCCACGGAGGGCGTCGAGGCGGCGATGAATCAGTTCAACGTCAAACAGAAGGGATTCGCGCCGCGCGAACCCGAGTCAACGGAAGCGTCCGCCGACAGCGGCGCGACCTGAGAAGATCCTTACCACCTCGCCCGCGGCGTCCCGCGGGCTTTCAAGCCACGAGGAATCAAGACCCATGTCCGAGATCCGCACCAGTCAGTACGAAGGCATGTTCCTGCTCGCCCAGGCCGCCATCGCCGATTTCGCCGGCGCCATCCAGCACATCCGCGACATTCTCACGAAGGCCGACGCCGAGGTCATCGCGATGAGCAAGTGGGACGATCGGCGTTTCGCCTACGAGATCAAGCGTCAGAAGCGCGGGACCTACATCCTTGTCTACTTTTCCTGCAAGACCGACGCGCTGGCGCGAATCGAGCGGGCCTGCAATCTCTCCGAGACGGTCCTCCGCTCCATGATCACCTCCGCTGAGCACCTCACGGAAGAGGAGATGAAGTCCACCGACGCGCAGCAGCAGCTCGCCGACGAGGCGAAGATGCGGGCGAGCGAGCCCGGCGCTGAGGGCGGCCCCGAGGCCGAGGCCGTCGAGCGGAACCTGGAGACGAACACGCCCGAGGGCTCCGAGCAGCCCGCGGCGTCCTCGTAAGCGACCGCTGATTCCGCTAGGCTCCCCGTCTTCGCACCCCGACCACGAAGGAGGCCACGATGGCCGGCAGCATGAACAAGGTGTTCCTCATGGGGAACCTGACTCGCGACATCGAGCTTCGTCCGGTCGGCGACACGCAGGTCGGCAACATCGGGCTCGCCGTCAACCGGCGCTTCCGCACCGCCGCAGGCGAGGATCGCGAGGAGACCACCTTCGTCGACTGCGAAACATGGGGCAAGCAGGCCGAGATCATGGCCCGCTATCTCCAGAAGGGGCGCCCGGTGCTCATCGAAGGGCGGCTCAAGCTCGATCAGTGGCAGGACCAGTCGGGCGCCAACCGCTCGAAGCTCAAGGTGGTGGTGGAGAACTTCACCTTCGTGGACTCGCCCGGCGGCGGCGGTGGGGGGGGCGGGAGCTACGAGCCGAACGTCCAGACCCGCTCGCAGAGCAGCGCCCCGGCGCACCAGCCCATGAGCGAGGACGACATCCCGTTCTGACCGGTTCGCGGTCGACAACTTGAACTCACCCGTTGGGGCGGCGGCGTCCGTCGCTCCTGAACTTTCACCTGAAAGGACAGCGAGACCCATGTCACGCACTCTTGAACTGCTTCTGACCGAGAACGTCGACGGTCTCGGGATCGTCGGCGACGTCGTATCCGTCAAGGCCGGGTACGCCCGCAACTACCTCCTGCCGCGTTCCTACGCCACCCAGCCGTCTGAAGAGAAGATGGCCGAGCTGGCCGAGCGACGGAAGGAAGCCGAGAAAATGGTCGCCGAGCTGCGGGCGCAGCGCGAGAAGATGGTCGGCAAGATCGAGGGTCTCGAGCTCGTGCTCGTCCGCTCCTGCAACGACTTCGGCATGCTCTACGGATCGGTGACGCAGCGCGACGTCGCGGAGGAGCTCACCGAGAAGGGCTACGCCGTCAAGCCGCGCGAGGTGCGCATGAGCCAGTCGATCAAGCGCGTCGACACGTATGAGATTCCGGTCAGGCTCGACGCCGACCTCGAGTCCACGATCAAGCTCGTCGTCAAGCCCGATCGCGAGCTGCCGACCGATGATGACCGGCCCGAGATGGAGTTCGACAACGAGGGCAACCTCATCGAGCCCGGATCGAGGCGTTCGCAATACACGGCTTCCGGCGAACTCAAGGAGACGCCGCCCGAGACGGCGCCGGAAGCCGCTCAGGAGGACGCTGAGGCGCCCGAGGGCGAGGCCTCCGCCGCGGAAACGCCCGAGCAGCCGAAGCCCGAGACGGCCTGAGTCGCCTTCTCCCGTCGATCCGCATGAGAAGACGCCCCGGTCCTTCGAAGACCGGGGCGTTTTTCAATCAGTGTCTCGGGATCAAGGGATGTATCAGCGGTCTCTGGCCGGGATCGGCGGATCGAATCGCAGGAGTTCGCGCTGGCCGCCGAGCGACAGGCTGGTGAGTTCCACGCCGGTGTTCACCTGGAAGAGCAGCACGAGGGTGTCGCCGGGTCGGCTCCGCGAGAGCGCCGGGAGCTCCTCCATGGACCGGACGGGATCTGACGGCTCGTACTTGACCGTTGTGCGGTCGCCGCCGCCGAAGATGTAGCCGACGGCCTGGTACTGCTGCCCGAGCGTGTCGGTGAGGACGGGCGGGAGCAATCGCTCGGCGGCGTCGACGGCGCGGCCGAGGAGCGACGCCCTCTGGCCGAGGCTCACGTCCACCTGGACGAGCGAGACGCCGGGCGGGGTCTGGAAGCCCGTCACTTTCAGGTCCTGCATCACGCGCTTGCCGGTGATGTCGTCGGTCATGAAGGTGTGCTCGCCGCTGACGATCAGGTTCGGGTCCTCGCTGACGCGAAGCGATCCCCGATTCTGGCGCGACAGGGTGAGGTTCTGGAGGGACGAGGTGACCCGGATTCCGCTGTTGCGAAGGTCTCCGCCGACCACGGAAGCGTCGCCCGGGGACGGGCGGGCTGACGAGGAGGCTTCGGGCATGGCCCCGCCCGGGCCTTCCTCTCCACGGCCGATGAGCTGGAGCGAGTAGATCGCTTGATCGCGTTCGGCGACGGTGTACTCCTCGTCGGGCGTCTCGCCCTCCAGCGGCACGCGGGCCTGCTTGAGAAGCAGATCCGTCGGCTCGGCGTCCTCGGGCGTCACGAACTCGAAGGTCATGACCGGATCCGTCGCGCGCCCGGCCGTCGCGACGAAGACGTTGCGAGCGTCAAAGCGGAAGCGGCTTGCCGAGAGCTCGCTCCCCGAGGCCTGAGCGATAACGGCGATCGCCTGGAACGCCTCGCCCTGTCCGTCGGGCAACCGCGCCACGAGCCTCGCCTGGCCCGGGCCGATCAGGAACTGGCCGGACTCTTCGTAAGCGCCCGCACCGAGCTGCACGGTGTACCCGCGGATGACGCTCTGGGCGGGGTAGGAGCTCGCATCGGTCCGCTTGACCTCCTGCGGGTTGAGCTCGTCCGGCGAGGCGGCGTTGAACGCGTCGCTCGTGAGCGCCTCGAGGGTCGGCGCCGTCACGACGTAGCTCGAGAGCAGCTCGACGTCTTCCGGCTTCAGGATCGTCTTGCCCCAGCCCTTGTACGAGGCGCGGACGAGGGAGGCCTGCTCGTCGATCTCCGGCGCCCGGTTCGCGAGCGCCGCCGTCGCGCCGAGGGAGAACGCCCCGCGGCTGGCCTGTTCGTAGAAGTCGGCCGTGAGCTCGTCGGCGGGAATCCAGAGCGACGACGTCTGCACGAGGTTGCCGGACGAGTCGTAGTCCATCATGCGATGGCCGAGGAAGTCCGGTCCGACCGGCATGAAGCCCATCCCGATGAGCAGGACGCCCATGGCGACGATCCCCGAGCCAGCGCCCATCACGCCGCCGCCGAGGAAGTCCAGCGCCGGCGGGATCTTCGGTTCGCGAGGGATCAGCTTGTCGGCCGAGATGCGAAGGAGAGCCAGTGCGATGAGGAACGGCGCGACGAGCCCGATCGTCCACGCCCCCGCGGGCCAGAGATCAAGCAGCAGGCCGTAAACGAGCGGCTCCCACACCGCGAACGCGATGGCGCCCGCAACAATGGTGCACACGAGATGGAGCAGGGCGGAGAAGAATCCCTGAGCCGTCCACATATAGGCGATCAGCAGCACCACGGCCGCCACGATGATGTTCAAAAGCACGAGTCGCGCTCCTCGGTTCGTTTCGTTAGCCGCTAGCCTGAGATGTCTGCGCGGGCTTGGCCGCCCCGCCGCCTGAGGAGGGCTTGGCCGATCGCCCGCTCGAGGTGATGCGCACCACCTCTTCGACGCTCGTCACGCCCTCGAGCACCTTGGCGACGGCGGCTTCCTGAATCGTCGGCAGCCGCTTTTTCTTGAGCGCTGTCCGCAGCCCGGCCCAGTCCTCCTGAGCGATCAGCTCCCGGTCGGAAGAGTCGAGCGGGAAGATCTCGATCACGCCTACCTGCCCGACGAACCCCGTGCCGCGACACACCGGGCACGTCTCCGGCTTGTTCTTGATGAGCACCTGGCCGCCCTTGCGATACAGGCTCGCCGGCGCCTTGTCCTTCGGCACGCCGAGCTTCTTGAGCATCTCAGCCGACGGGCGGTATTCGGCCTTGCAGTTCTCACAGAGCTTCCGCGCGAGCTTCTGCGCAAGAACGCCGCGGAGCGGTTCCGCGGCCGCCTTCGCATCGCCCACGCCCTTGACGAAGCCCTGCACCGCCGCGAGCGAATTGTCGCCGCGGAGCCCGACGTACGACCGTGTGCGGTCCTGATCCGCGGCGCACACTTCCTTGGCCGTCTCCTGATCGGGAAGCTCGCCGACCATCACGACGTCAGGGTCTCGTCGGAGGATTGAGCGCAGGCTTGTCGCGTAGTCCGGCCCTTCCGCAAGCGGGTCGTACTTGGTGGTCTTGACGCCTTCAAGCGTGTCCTGCGGATCGAGTTCGATGGTCTGCACGTTCTGCACGTACGCGTCGTGCTGGCGCACAAGGGAGTACATCGTGGACGTGCGCCCCTGGCGAGGCGGCGCCGCGACGAGCACGACGCCCTTTTCGAGGATGAGCTCTTCCGCCGCCTCCTGCTGGCGAGGGAGGAGGCCGAGGTCGGCGATCCCAAACCGCACGCGGGCGCCGGGGTTGAAGAGGATTCGCGCCTTAAGACCACTGGAACCGCCGCTGGTCTGCAGCGCGACTCTCTGGGCCGCATCGCCCATCGCCACCGTGAATTCGCCCGCGAGCTTGCGCCGCCGGTCCGCGACGTCGAGCCCCGCCGCGGTTTTGAGCAGGTCGATCGCCGCGACCGCCTCCTTCTCGCGGATCGGTTCGGGCTTGGTCTGCACGCCGTCGATCGTCAGCACCTTCGCGTAGACGCCGTCCTTGGCCGGGAGGATCTCGAGGTCCGTGGCTCGTTTGTCCACGGCGTCGAGCAGCATCTCCTCCACGCGCATGCGCAGCTCGTACTCCGGGGTCTCCTTGGGCGGGACGCGCACGTCGCCCCCGGGACCCGAGAGTGTGAGCTTCGATCCGGCCGCCCGGCGACCCTCGGCTCGCGCGGCCTTGCGCGCTTTCCACTCATCGAGGGAGAGGGTCCATTTCTCGCCCGCCGGCACCCGATCGGAGCGGTTGTGTGCGACCCAGTACGCGCCGAGCGACACGAGCAGGAGCGCGATCATCGCCGGGATCCCGACGACCCACGGGAGTAGCACCGCGGCCGCGAGCGCCGCCGTGGCGAGCGCGAGGTGCACGGTGTTCCACTGTGAGCGAGCGAGATACCACCGCTCGGCGTCGGGGTCGTAGATGGTCGCGACCACCCACGCCCAGCCCGCCACGCAAAGGAAGATCAGGAGCGGCTGCACGGGCGACAGAAGCATCACCCCCTGCGCCAGAGCCGCCGGCGTCTCCGCGGCCGCCGTCCAAGCGGACGTCGCAAGCATCATCATCGATCCATTCCTTCTGCCGCGCTCGGAGCCGAGAACGCTCGCCGGCTCTCAGCGGGCGCCGTCGCCCGAGGAGCGATCACGCGATCCCCTTCAGACGCATCTTCAGCTCATCAACATTCGGGGACGACTCGAGCGCCACCCGCATGTGAATGTATTCCTCCTCCACCAGCTTCACAAGCGCGCCGTTGAAGTCCTGCATGCCGCTCTTGGAGGCCTCCTGGCTCTTGATCACCTCGGGCAGCTCACCCTCGCGACCCTCCAGGATGTACTTGCGCACGACGCTGTTGTTGATGAGGATCTCTACCGCCGGGATGCGCGGGATGTTCTCGTGGAGCGTGGGCAGGAGCTTCTGGTAGACGATCGCCCGCATCTGGTACGCCATGATCTTGCGGACCTGCTCGCGCTCTTCCTGAGCGAAGAGGTCGTAGATGCGGCTGAAGGTTTCGGCGGCGCTCGACGCGTGGATCGTTCCAAACACGAGGTGTCCCGTCTCGGCGGCGTGCAGCGCCGCCTCGAAGGTCTCGGCGTCGCGCATCTCGCCGATGAGCACGATGTCCGGGTTCTCGCGGACCAGCGCGCGAAGGCCGGTCTTGAAGTCCTTGACGTCGATGCCCACCTCGCGCTGGTGGATCGTGGCCTTCGAGTCGTTGAAGATGTACTCGATCGGATCCTCGATCGTCACGATGTGAACGGGCTTGCGCTCGTTGACGTACTGCAGCATCGATGCGATCGTCGTCGACTTGCCCGAGCCCGTGACGCCCGCGAGGATCACGATCCCCTGCGGCTGCATCGCCACGTCCGCCATCACGTCGGGCAGATAGAGCTTCTCGAACGGCAGGATGTCGCTCGTGATCAGGCGAGCCGCCATCGAAAGCCTCCCACGCGCGTAAAAGAGATTCACGCGGAACCGGGCGCGGTCGTCGTAGTCGTACGCGAGGTCCACCGAGCCCATCTCCTTGAGCTCAGCCTTCTGCTCTTCAGAGAGCATGTCCTGCACGATCTCCTCGTAGTCGTCCGGCGTCACCGGCTCGGCCTTGAGCGGCGTCAGGGCGCCGCGGAGGCGGATCACCGGCACGCGGTCGGTCTTGACAAGCAGGTCGGACCCGCCGTGCTCGATGCACGCCTTCAGGAAGCTCCCGAGACGCGTGGCGTGCGGGTCTCGCTCCTTGCGCTTGGCGATGCCGCCGCTCCCGTGGCTTCCGGAGGAGGGCTTCGAGTTTGCCTGGGCCGTCGCCGGCGTATCCGTTTGCGCTGTGCTCATGCGTTCACCTCGATCGCTCAAACCGGCGCTCCGCCGGAGGCTTCATGGAATTGCTCATGGTACTGGGCCCAACCCGGATGCGCCGATCATTCCGCGTCCGGTGGGTCTTCCCCTTATAGGACGGCCGCGAACGCTCCAGACCGGTCGCCCGACGCCCGATACACCATCCGAACAGGATGCCCTGATGGTTGCCTCAGACTCGAAGATTCAGCCGCTCATCGCGCCGGGCCCCCTTCGCCCCGCGCCGTCAGCACGGCCCGATCAGGCCGCTCGGGAGGCCGCGGCCGCTCCGGCGAACGCCCGCGAGAGCGATCGCGTCGAACTCTCAGAGGAAGCGTCGGCCGGCCGGCCGACGAAGCCGAACGGAGAACCGCTCACCGATCAGGAGCAACGTCGGCTCGATGAGATGAAGCAGCGGGACGCCGAGGTTCGCGCGCACGAGCAGGCCCACGTCGCGGCGGCCGGGCGGTATTTCCGAGGCGGGCCGACCTATCAGACGGAGAAGGGACCGGACGGGCGGGATTACGTTGTCGCCGGCTCGGTCTCCATTGATTCTGATCCGATCCCGGGCGACCCCGAGGCGACCATCGCCAAGATGCAGCAGGTCCGCCGAGCGGCGCTCGCGCCCACCGAGCCATCGAGCACCGATCGCCGCGTCGCCGCCCAGGCCTCGCGGGCCGAGGCCTCGGCCCGGCAGGAGCTCGCCGAGCAGCGCGTCGAGGAGCAGAAGCAGGGGGAGGGGACGCCCGACGCGGCGCCGGCGCCGGAGTCCGCCTCGTCGGCGCGCGAATTTGAGGTCGGCTACACCGCGGACGCGGCGAGCCGATCGCTCGAGCTCCCTCGTCTCATCGACATCGCCGCCTGACCGTCGCGGTTCAGGGGCGCGTGATTTGGCCGAGGTCGATCGTGGGCCCGCTCGGCTGGTAGTAATCGATCGCCAGCGTGTTCTCATCGAGGAACGTGAGCACGATGTTCGCGCGCCCGAAGGTATCGGCGTAGGCCTTGTCGCCCGGTCCCGGCCCGGCGTACCTCGCGTTGGCCGTCGACTGGACGTGGTAGTGGAAGTGCGCGAGCGCCGTCGGATGCTGTGTGAACATCTCGGGCGCCGCGATGAAGCGTTTGTCGCTCAGCCGCTGGGCCGGGCGCGGCGGATAGAGCAGCGCGGTCGGGCCCTTGCCCCGCTCGCGAAGAAGGATCCCGCCGTACTCGGTCGAGGTGTCGGCGTGGTCGCGATCGGCGTGCTCAAAGAGCTGCGCGACGAGCCCAGGCTCCGCGAGCGCGTCGTCGATCGCCAGCGCGTGAAGCGCGTCCCCCCACGAGAGATCTGGCTCCGCCCGGGAAAGCGACTCGGCGAGCGGATCGCGAGCCCCGCCTTCGGCCGAGCGCGTCGTTCTTGTCCGGGACGCCAGCCGCGAACGAAGCTCGCTTAGAAGGCGGTCGCGCGACAGCGTCAGCCGCTCCGGCGTCTGAGCCTCGGCGTCCAGCACGGCCGCAACGTGCCGGAGCGAGAATCCGTCGCGCTGCGCTCCGGTGAGAGTCGAGACAATCCGCGTCGCGCGCTCCCACGCGCCCGCGTCCTCCCGAAGAAGCGTCAGCCACTCGAGCTGCTCCTGGGTCGTGGGCACGCTCCCGATGGACACCGCCGCGTCGCGAACGCCCGCGATGAGCGGATCGTCGCTCGGGGGGAGCCCCGCCAGCCGCGCGGCCGTCCGTTCGCCTGTTGGATCGATCTTGCCCAGCGCCTCCCACGCCGCGCGTCGCTCCTTCTCACCGAAGGCGCGGTCCTCCGCGGGCGTGACAAAGACGCGAAAGACCGTCTCGAAGGGCGGCTCGTCCGGGTGCAGCGCCGCGATTGCCTCGGGCTCGGGCCGCTCGCTGTTCGGCGCATCCGGTCGGGGGCGAGCCCAGGCGCGGATCATCGGCGCGGTGTGCGACGTCCACCCGCGCTCAACCGCGAGCTCCGCGATGAACGCTGTCATGCCCGCCGACGGCTCCGTGGGCAGCAAGAGAGCGAGCATCATCTCGGTATCGTCGGCGTCGCGTTTGAGCAGGGCCTCTGCGGCCGCTCGCCGGAGCGCCAGCGGCTCGCGACGGCTCCAGACGATCGACTTGAGCTCTTCGCGGAAGGGACCGGGATCAGCGGCCGCGTCCATCTCTGCCGCGAGCGCCTCGACGGCGCGTGTCCGGGCGGCGATCGAACGATCGCGGTCTCCGAGAACGCTCGCCGGGTCCGCGGGGGGCCGAGACGAGCACGCGGTCAGCGCGAGAAAACAGGCAAGGAGGGGGAGGAGCGCTTTCATGGGCGGGAGTGTACGTCGCGGTGATGGGCCTCTGGGAACTTCGAGGGTGTTTACGGGACCGAGGGTTGGAGTTTCACGCCGTACGGGGTAGCATGACCCGTAAGGAAACTCCGATGGCACGGCCGCCAGCAGATAGTTTGACCGAAGCGACCACGCTCGACGATCGCGTCCAGAGCGTGCTTGAGCTCATCCGCCCCATGATCAAGGCGGACGGCGGCGACATCGAGTACGTGGAAACAACGCCGGGCGGCATCGTGCGCATTCGCTTTCAGGGCGCGTGCGTCGGCTGTCCGTCGAGTTCGATGACGCTCAGAATGGGGATCGAGAACAACCTCAAGCAGCACGTGCCAGAGGTGCGCGGCGTTGAGGCGGTCAACGGCTGAGAGTCTGCTCTTGCGCGCGGCGGCCTGGTGGGACGGGACGACGCGGCGGCCAGGGGGCGGTGGGACGCCCCGAACGCCGAGACGCGTGTCCGCGAGAGACCCTGTGGTGGGACCGGCGCCAAACGCCGGCAGGACAGGAGGTCCGAGTTCCATGCTCGTGATCACGAGACGAGAGGGCGAAGAGGTCGTCATCGGAGATCCGAAGAACCCGCTTGGCGTGGTGCGCATCGCCGGGATCAAGGGCGACCGCGTTCGCGTGGCGTTCGAGTTTCCGCGCGAGGTCGACGTGCACCGCCGTGAGGTGGCCAATCAGATCCTCGAGGACGGCGAGATCGGCGCCAAGCGAGACGTTATCGGCGAGATCCGTCCCGCCGCGTCAGACGCCTGAGCCGGAGACCCGCTGGTGAAGCCCGATCCGCCCGCCGGAGACAGCGCGATTGCGCGCGCTCTAGGCCGGATCGGGCGCCCCCCGCGACTCATCGTCGCTTGCAGGCCTCGGGTCCCGGGGCGCCCACTCCACGAGCGAGGCGCCGAGGATCGAGCCGGTGGCGAACGCGAGGTCGACCTTCGAAATCTGGTATTCCGTCAGGGCCCGGATCTCAGAGAGCTGCGCGTCGGCCAATCGCGTCGCGGCATCGAGCACGTCCGTTGAGGTCGAACGCCCGACGTCGAACTGACGCTGCTCGGCCTCGAGCGTTCGCCCGGCGAGGATCGCCGACTGCCGCGCCGCGAGGATCCGCTGCCACCCTGTCTGGATGTTGTCCACCGCGTCGCGCACCTCGCGCTCGATCGTCAACCGCCGCGCCTGCTTCGTCGACAGGCGCTGCAGCCGCGTGATCACCGCCTGGGCGACGCGAGCTTTCGCCGCGTTGTTGCCGATCGGCTGCTCGAGCGTCAGGCTCACGGCCCAGTCGGCGAAATCGTTGTCCTGCAGAACGCCGGCCGATTCAGAGAACGTCCCGCCCAGCCCGTTGACGCGATAGGTGTAATCGAGCGTAAAGAGCGGGAGCGCCTGGTTCTCCTGGAAGGCGATGGTGGCGGCGTCGGCGGCGAGGCGGAGTTCGAGTTCGAGCAGCTCCATCCGCTGGGCCAGCGCAATCTCCGTCAGCCGGTCGGGATTGAGGTCAAGCGGCGCGACCTCGGGGTCGGACGCCGGCCAGAGGATCGGGAACTCATCGAGCGGGAACTGCGGCGCGTTCATCAGGAGTTTCAGGGCGCGCTGCTCCTGCTTGACGGCGTTCGACGCCTGGATGATGGCCTCGAGGCGTTCCGAGACGCCCTCTTCGGCTCGGATGATCTCGATCTCCGCGACTCGTCCGGCGTTGAATTGCCGCTCGGCGCGTCGGAGCTGCTCGAGCGCGAGGTCGTACTGCTGCCGCGCGACGTCCAGCGCCCGCAGCGCCGCATAGAGCCGCCAGTACGAGCGATCGGCCGCCGCGAGTTGGCGGATGACCTCGAGCTTGGTCTGCGCCAGCGCGACGCCCTCTTCGTAGGAGGCGAGCCGGAGCGCGAACATCTCCGCGTCGCGCCCGAAGTTCCGCAGGAGCGGTTGTGTGATCGAGAACTCGAAGTCGGTTGTGACCGATGGATCGAGCGTCGAGAACGGGTTGTTCGTCCGCGTCTGCTCGATCGGGAGCCCGAGCCGGACGACGCCGCCCGTTCGCAGCGGGACATCCACTCGCGGCGTCAGCCGCTGAATGTCGATCTGCGAGCCCGTCAGCTGCGTCGCGGTCGGCTGATCCGTCTCGATCCAGTTCAAGTCGACGCCCGCGACCGCGTCCCACGCCGCCTCCTCTTCACGGACGGTTTGGCTCGCGATTGCCGGCGCGATCAGCGCGACGCGCAGATCGAGGTTGTTTTCGAGCGTGAAGGCCCTCGCCTCGGCGAGCTGAAGCTCGACGCGCTCGGCCGGCTCGTAGGGGGCGGGGATCAGCGCCGTCTCCTCGCCGACCGGGGGCCGCTCCGGGAGCGCGAGCGGCTCGACCTCGAGGATCCGCGCCCGCGGGATCGGCTCGCCGTAATCCGATGGGAGCTGACGAAGGGAGTTCGTGCAACCGGCGGATAGCGTGAGCGCGGCGATCGCGCCGAGCGTCATCGGGAGGGCAGCGCGTCGGCGGAGGGCGGTCGCGCTGCGGGATCGTTTACTCATGCCTGAGAGCCTCAATCGGATCGAGTCGGGACGCCTTGATGGCGGGAAACATACCGAAGATGACGCCCACCGCCGCGGAGAACGCGAAGGAGAGCGCGATCGCCCATGTTGGGATGCGGGCGCTGTCAAGCCCCGCGTTGGGCAGATTCTGAAGCCCGAGCGTCAGCGCCTGGCCGATGACAAGGCCGATCAACCCGCCGACCACGCACAGCACGACGGCTTCGGTCAGGAACTGCAGAAGAATGATCGCGGGCCGCGCGCCGACCGCTTTGCGAAGGCCGATCTCGCGCGTGCGCTCTGAGACCGACACCAGCATGATGTTCATGATCCCGACCCCGCCGACGAGAAGCGAGATCGAGACGACGCCGCCGGCGACCATCGTGATGCCCGCCGCCACGCCCTCGAACTGATCGATGAACTGCTGAAGCACCTCGATGCGGAAGGTGTCCTCCTCCTCGGGCCCGAGATTTCGCATGTTCCGAAGCGCGAAGCGGATCTGCTGGCGGACTTCCTCCGCGTCGTCGGGCGACCGCATCTGCCCGATCACCCAGTTCCAGGAATACGGATTGAGCTTCTTGCTCGTCGCATAGGGGATGAAGAGTTCCGATTGCGACTCGCCGCCGCCGAACATCGGGCCGACTTCCTTTGTCTCCACCACCCCGACGATCAGGAACCGCCGGTTGTCGATGATCAGGTAGTCGCCGGTCGGATCGAGGTCGAGCTCGAGCTCCTCGATCGCCTTGTCGTTGACGAGGCAGACCTGCCGCGCCTCCTTCTCGTCGATCGAGGTGAACGGCCGGCCCATCGTGGTGTACCGGTCCTCGATCTCGTGCCACGCGGGCCAGATCCCCGAGACCTGCACGCCCGTCTCCACGATGTCCCCGTGACGCACTTCGTAGCGGTCATCGGCCATGATCGTGAGCGTGTCGAGCGCGGGCGCCACCTCGACGATGCGCTCCGCCTCGTCCTGCGTGATCTTCGCGTCCGTCCAGCTCATCACGCCGCGGAGGTCGCGCGGGACGAACCCGTTCACGTAGACCTTCTTCGCCCCGAACGTCTCGAACTCCGAGAGCACGTTCTGGCGCATCCCGCCGAGCGCCGCGATCACCGCGAGCACCGACGCCACGCCGATGATGATCCCAAGCGCCGTCAGCGCGGCCCGCGTCTTGTTCGCCCAGATCTGCCCGAGCGCCAGGAAGACCGTCTGATACACCACGCGCACGATGATCATGTCCGCGCCTCCTCGGAGACGGGCCGCTTCGAGCCCGTCCCCGCGGCGAGCGGCGCCCCAGACTGCGCCGCTTGCTCTTCCGCGTCGAGCCGATGATGAAACTGATCCGCGACCGACTCGAGCCACCGCCGATGCGTCGGATCCTCCGCCGTCGGATGATCGGAGACCACGCGCCCATCGCGGAGACGGACGATGCGATCGGCCACCGCCGCGACATCCTCCTCGTGCGTCACCACGATGATCGTCTGCCCCTGCTCGTGCAGTTCCGTCAGAAGCCGCATGATGTCCCTGGAGGTCGAGGTGTCGAGGTTCCCCGTCGGCTCGTCGGCGAGCACGATCGCCGGTTCGTTGACCAGCGCGCGAGCGATCGCGACGCGCTGCCGCTGGCCGCCGGACATCTGATTCGGGCGGTGATCGAGGCGATCCCCGAGGCCGACGCGCTCGAGCGCCAGCTTCGCCTTCTTCCGTGCGCCCCACGCGCCGCGCTGCGAGTACAGCAGCGGGAGCATGACGTTTCGCAGCGCCGAAGCGCGCGGCAGGAGCTCGAACGTCTGGAACACGAAGCCGATCTCCTTGTTCCGCACCGACGAAAGATCTCCGGCGCTCATCTTGTGCGTCGGCTGACCGTTGAGGATGTACTTCCCGGACGTGGGGCGGTCGAGCAGCCCGAGCATGTTCATCAGGGTCGACTTGCCCGAGCCCGACGCGCCCATGATCGCCACGAACTCGTTGGCGTTGATCGCCAGATCGACGCCCGCCAGCGCATGGATGCGCTCCACGCCCATCTTGTAAATCTTCGTGAGCCCTTTGACCGCGATGATCATGACGTCGCCGCTTCGCTCTCTGCGGGCTCGGGTTCTCCCGCCGCGTCGTCCTCGTTTTCCGCCGGGGCCTCGCGCCGCACGCTCTTTTCGTGCTCGAGCTTCTGCAGCTCCGACCACGGGCCGACGATCACCTCCTCGCCCGGCTCGAGCCCGGCGAGGATCGACGTCCGTGTCAGATCGGAAAAGCCGACGTCCACCGGCCGCGCGAGCGCTTTGCCATCGCTCAAGACGTACACAACGGGCGTGAATGTCTTGTCGCGCCGCGCGTAGGGAGAATTGCGGACCTCGACCGGCAGCTCCTCCGTTCGCTTGTCGATCACGGCCTGCGTCGGCGCCAGGATCACGCCCTCGGCCGCCTCGACCTCGATGTCGACGGTCGCCGAGAGCCCCGCGTACAGCGGCCGATCGCCCATGAAGACCGCGACCTCGGTGTCGTAGAACTTCGCGCCCGAGGTGTCCCGCTGCGACTGAAGCCGGATCCGCCGAACCTCGCCCTCGAAGGGCTCCTCGGGGTAGGCGTTGACGTACACGAGCGCGGGCTGGCCCGACTCGACGCGCGCGATGTCGATCTCGTCCACCTGCGCCCGGACCAGCATCTCGGAAAGATCGGCGATCTCCATGATCACCGTCCCCGCGTTGTTCATGGTGCCCGTGACGACGATCTCGCCAACCTCGGCGTTGAGCACCGTGACGCGTCCGTCGATCGGCGAGCGAATCGTCGTGTAGTTGAGCTGCTGCTCCGTGCGGGCGACCTCCGCCTCGGCGCCCGCGACGGCGTGCGTCGCGGCGTTGAGGCTCGACTCGGCGCTGCGCAGATTCGCCTCGGCCTGATCCACCTCGCTCTTGGGAACGTCCGCGCTCTCAAAGAGCTGAACGACCCGTTCCCACTCGAGGTTCGCGTTGATGTACGCCGCCCGCGCTCCCTCGAGCCGCGCCTGCTCGCCCCGGAGCCGCGCCCGCGCCGCATCGAGCGACGCGAGGAGATCCCGGTCATCAAGCCGCACGACCACGTCCCCCGCCTTGACCAGGTCGCCCTCGTCAAACGGAAGAGACTCGATCTGCGCGCTCGTCCGAGCCGAGATCTGCACCTTCGAGCGCGGTTCGATGTCTCCGGGCGCCGAGACCGAGCGGACGATTCGGCCGCGCTCGGCCGCCTGGGTTCGCACCTCCGGGCCGGAGAGCGCAGCATCCTGATTCAAAAGATCGCGTATTTGCGGTCCGAGAAACACGCCGACGCCCAAAGCGATGACCAGAAGCGTGACGAGAGCTCCGAGAAACCACTTGAGAATCTGCATGGATCATCCGGGAAGAGGGTTGGCCGATTCGGTCTGTGAAACACGCGGGCGCCGTCAAGGATGCGGCGGCGGGTGATTTATGGGAGCGGAAGGCGGCGGATTTCATCGCGGAGCGGCTCGCCGGCGAGCGGGTGGTTCCGCCGAAATCGAGAAAAAATGGTCGCGGCGTCCGGTTCTACGGTTTAGCATACGGGCGTCATGCGCATCAGGCGATTTCTTTACACGGGACCCGCAGCCGCGAGAGGGCGTTTGAGCCGCTTCGGTTGCCGGTGTCGCGTGAAGTGATCGCGCTGGCGCTTCTCTAGAGTCCACGTCGCACGCGCGGCGAGAGTCGCCGAACCGAACCATTGGAGAGGGTCCATGAAATCATTTCTCTCAACCACGCTGTCTGTCGTCGCCGGCTGCGCGATCGCGTCCGCCGCGATCGCCGCGGAGTCGCCGACGGCTCAAGTCAGCGATCTGATCAAACTCGCTGAGCAGAACCCCCAGGACGCGAACATCCGCGTTCGCCTCGGCTCGATGCTCAACCAGATGGGGCTCGCCGAGGAGGCCCAGGTCTACCTCGATCAGGCCCTCCAGATCGATCCCTCGCTCGGCGATCTTTCCGACGCCGGCGCCGCCTACGACGACATCGGCTTCTCGAGCGTCCGGGGCGCCTCCGAGGGGCAGGACGTCTGGGTCTGCACCATGCCGGGTATCAACAACTACGGTCTTTCGGGCGGCTTCTATGGCTACTCCGTCGCGACCAACTCGGCCAACCAGGGCGACGAGATTCTCTCCTGGTTCGGAGAGCCCAGCGCCCTGCACCCCGTCATCGGGCAGAACCTCTACCAGTGGCACAACGGCCTCTTCCGTCAGGTGGGCCAGTCGTGGCTCAAGCACGGCTTCTGCGCCCTGCAGCAGTTCGGCTGCGGCGCCTGCCAGCCCGCCGGCGGCGGCTGCCCGCCGCTGCTCGGCCCCGGCTGCTCCGACCCCTACTCGGCCAGCCTCAACGGCAGCCAGAACCGCCTCGGCCCCAAGCACGAGGTGAACCCCACGACCGGCATCTTCCCGGGCAACCACGCCCGTCCCTCCGGCACGAACTTCAACCGCGGTCGTCTGCTCGTGCCGCAGGAGCTGGCGATCCCCTCGAGCCAGGGCGCCCAGTACTGGGTTGAGGGTCAGTACATCCACCCCGAGGACTCGCACACCAGCTCGGACAACTCGATCAACAACGCGTCCCACGCGCAGACGTCGATGTCGGGCAACTCCTCCCGCTCCCTGAGCAGCCCGCCCAACTCCCTGACGTGGAGCGGCAACTTCCCGCAGGAGCCGGCCATCATGGCCTGGCAGCGGGTCGACCCGACGGTCGAGATCGTCCAGTTCGAGGCCGACGGCTACATCTGGGCCGGCGGCTCCGCCACCGATCAGGGCGACGGCACCTGGCTCTACCAGTACAACGTCTTCAACCTCGACTCCAACGCCGGCGTCGATGAGGTCACGGTGAACTTCGGCGGCGGCGTGAACATCTCCGACCCGACGTTCCACCACCCGCTCTGGCACTCCGGCGCCACCTACAGCAACAACCCGTGGCTCAGCACCCGCGGCGGCTCCGGGTACACCTTCCTCACCAGCGACTCCGGCGTGAACAACAACCGCGTCCGCTGGGGCACCACCTACAGCTACACCTTCGTCGCTGACACCGAGCCCACCGACGGCACGGTCACCCTCAACGTCCCCGGCGTCGGCCAGTACGACGTGGCCCTCCCCGTCCCCTCATCCGGCTGCACCGGCGATCTCAACGGCGACGGGACGGTCGATGCGACCGACCTCGCCGGCGTGATCTCCTGCTGGGGCAGCGATCGCGGCGACCTCACCGGCGACGGCAACACCGACGCCTCCGACCTTGCCGCTCTCGTGGCGTCCTGGGGTCCCTGCTCGTAATCGAGCCTCGCTGATATCGGCCGCTCCGACGGCCGTTTCGAACATCGAGCGGGCCGTGGCAAACGTCACGGCCCGCTTCTTCTTTTTGCCGCGTCGACCGGCCCCATCGGAGTCGCCGCACATCGGACTTCGAGTTCCCTTGGTCATGAAGCGTCCCGGTGCTACTATTTCATCGTAAGAACCGGACGGGAGACCCTCGTCCGGCGATGAGCCAAGAGTCGCGCGGCGCCGGCCGCAGGGGAGCTAGACATGATCAGGTCCGTTTGTTTGAGCCTTGTCGGGGCGGCGATCGCCGTGTCCTCGGCAACCGCCCAGCCGCTGAACGTCCGCTTTGAGACTTCAGATCAGGCGTTCACGCCGATCCATTCCTACGTCGTCGGCGAGCTCGGGGACCAGAAGCTCTTCTTCTCGGGCATCTCCGGATTCGGCCTGCACGTGATCAGCCAGCCCCAGGGCCCGGCGCCGATCTTCCAGGCGGCCGCCGACTACAACCAGTCGGTCATCCTCGCCAACGAGGCCGACGGCACGATGCTCACGGGCGCGACCGATCATCTCCCCGCCGACGTGCGCAACGCCCTGCTCGTGACGAACGCCGCGGCGTTCCAGCGCGGCGACACGCTCTACATCTACGGCGGCTTCGGCCCGACGCCCGACGAATCAGACGTTCTCACGCGGTCGACCGTCACCGAGGTCGACCTCGTCGCGGTCCGCGACGCCGTCGTCGCCGGCAACCCCGTCCCCGCCTCGGCGTTCAGCGTGTCAGAGAGCGTCGCCGCTCACGCCACCGGCGCCGAGATCTTCAAGCTCGACGAGGGCCGCTTTGTCTTCTATGGCGGCAAGATCTTCGAGGGCGACTACCCGGTCCATAGATACGAGGAGTACAAGTCGGAAGCCTACGTGTTCGACCTCGACGTCAGCCCGTCGGCGCCGGTCCAGGTGATCGAGGAAGAGGATCCCTTCATCACCACGGTGATGCGCCGCCGCGACCTGAATGGGACCGTGGCGACGGTGAAGAACGGGCCGGGTGATTACACCCGAGGATTCATCGTCACCGGCGGGGTCTTCAAGTTCTCCGCGACGCACTTCGAGACCCCCGTCTCCTGGATGGACGGCGACGTCTACGCCCAGGAGGACACCAGCGTCACCATCAAGATGAACCTCTACCACGGCCCGAGCGCGAGCTTCTTCAGCGAAGCGACGGGCGAGAACCGAATCATCCTCTTCGGCGGCATCACCGCCTACGACTCCATCGACTCGCCCATCGCGAATTTCTTCCTCCCGTGGAGCGACACCGTTTCCGAGAACGTCTTCAACGGGACGCAGTTCGTCGTCGAGCGCGAGATCGCCACGGCCCCTGCGCCGATCACGAACGGCAAACTCATCAAGCGCGGCGATCTGCCCAAGGCCGAGAACGGTCAGATCCTGTTCGATCAGCTCCCGCCCAACGAGATCCGCATCGGCTCGATCTGGGGCGGCATCCACGCCGCCGAGCCCGCCAATGAGCCCACCACATGGGCCTCCGGCGAGGTGATCGACGTCTACATCGTCAAGGGCGTCCGGGGCGATCTGACTGGAAACGGTGTGACGAACGCCGCGGACCTCGCGGCGGTTATCGCCAGCTGGGGCGGCGGGTACGAGCCCGCTGACATGAACTGGGACGGCGACGTGAACGCGGCCGACCTCGCCGCTCTTCTCGCCAACTGGGGCCGCGACACCCCGGGCTGATCCCGCTCGCGATCAAAGACGAACCTCATCTCAGCGCCCGTCGCGCTCTGCGGCGGGCGCTGTTTCGTTCGTCCGAGCCTCGCTCTCCGGCGCCGGTGCGAGCGACACGTCCTCGGCGTCCGGCGCCGTCGCCACCGTCACGCGTCGCTCGCGCACGAGCTCGAGCAGCGCGATGAACATCCCGACGATCTCGCTCCGCCGCCGCCCCGAGAAGAGCTCGCGCAGCGAGAGCCCGTGGCTCTCGGCGATGCGGTGGAGAATGTCCGCCTGGTGCAGCTCGATCGGCGTGTCGTCCTGCTCGATCGAGACGTGGTGCTCGCCAAGCCGGTCGAGGTCCACGCGCTGCAGCGCGGTCGCGTAGGAGGCGGCCAGATCGCCGATCGTCAGATCCGAGAGGTCCAGGCTCGTTCGCTCGCGCGTGGCCTCGAGCAGAGCCTCGCGATCGTGCGCCGCGCGAGCGGTGGTGAACCGGCGCTCCCAGAGCGTCCGCCGGGCCGCGAGCGCATCGGCCGCATCGCGATGCTGCTTGTAGGCCAGAAGCTGGCGCACGAGCTCGCTCCGGGGGTCTTCGCCGGGCTCGCCTCGCTGATCGCCCTCCTCCGCTTCGTCCCTCTTCGGCGCCGCGGCGCGCGTCAGCACGCGGCTCTTGATCTCCATGAGCGTCGCCGCCATCAGAAGAAACTCGCCGGCCGCGTCGATGTCGACGTGCGCCGATTCGGTGAGATGCCGCATGTACTGTTCGGCGATCTCGGCGATCGGAATATCCGTGATCTCCACCTCCGCCTTTCGGATCAGGTGAAGCAGCAGGTCCAGCGGCCCGTCGAAGGCGTCGAGATGGATGCGATGATCGCTCATGGGTGACTTCTTCGGGCGCTGGCGGAGAGGACGCGTCGGGCGCCTGAGTGTACCCTCTCGTGATGGAGCCAAGGACGTTGGATACACCCGTGGACGTCAACGCGAGCGGCGCCGGAGATCTGGCCCTGGCTCGCGAGGTGATGCGCGCCGAAGCCGAAGCGGTGATCCGCGCCGCTGACGGCCTCGACGAGCGATTCGAACGGGCCGTCGGGCTCATCGTCAAGACCGCCAATCGCGGCGGCAATCTCGTTGTCAGCGGGATGGGCAAGAGCGGGCTGATCGGCGCCAAGATCAGCGCGACCATCGCCAGCGTCGGCGCCCCCTCGCACGTCGTCCACCCGGCCGAGGCGGTTCACGGCGACCTCGGACGCATCACCACCAAGGATTGCCTGCTCGCCCTGAGCTACTCCGGGACGACGGCGGAGGTGGTGGCGCTGGCCTCGATCGTTCGCCAGGACGGGATCCCGATCATCAGCATCACGCGCGGGAACGCCGAGGCGGCGCTCGATCGCATGGCGAGCGTCGCGCTCTCTGTCGGGGCGGTCGAGGAGGCGTGCCCGCTGAGCCTCGCGCCCACGAGCTCGACCACCGCCACGCTCGCCCTTGGGGACGCGCTCGCGATGGCCGCGAGCCGGCGTCTCTCCTTCACTGCTGACGATTTCGCTAAGCGACATCCCGGCGGGTGGCTCGGCGAGCTCCTCAAGCCCGTCACCGAGGCCCTTCGTTTCCGGGTCGGGGAGAACCTTTCCGTTGCGCACGAAGGGCTCACCGTGGCCGAGGCCCTGGCGGAAGCCGAGAGCTCGTCCCGTCGCCCCGGCGCGATGGTCGTGGTCGACGCCCGTGGTCGACTCACGGGGCTCTTCACCGACAGCGATCTTCGTCGCCTCGTGCTCTCTCGAGAGGACGCAATGGAGGCGCCGATCGTCGACGTGATGACGAGATCGCCCCGCACGCTTCCGGCGCACGCATCGGTGCGCGACGCGATGGAACTGGTTCGCGAGGTGCGAGCCGATGAGATCCCGGTGATCGACGACGCCGGGCGACCGGTCGGCGTGCTCGATGTTCAGGACCTTTTGGCCATGCGCGTCGCGAACCGGTAGATCGCTCTCGAGTAGAATGCCGGCATGGCACCACACGACGACGCTCACGACTCCGAGGGCTCCAACCTCCGCCGCATCGGCCTGACGCTCGCGGCGCTGGCGGCGTTGACGGCCATCGCCGTGGTCGTCTGGGCGACCGCTTTCAGCGCTCCGAGCGGCAACACGCCCGGCGAGACGGTGTCTCCGCTCGATGAACCGAGGTTTACCCCCCTCGAGGAGGGCTCCGTCGCCGCCGCGCCGGAGACCGAGGACATTCAGGACCTCGTCAAGAACGCCGAGGACGCCGAGCTGCAGTTCTTCGACGCCGAGGACGAGTCCCTCCGCGGTAAGATGACCTTCGCTCGCCTCGACCCCCAGCCCAACGGGAGGTTCTTCGCGGAGTCGCCCGAGGCGTGGCTGCTGATGAACAATGACACGAGCGCTCGCATCACCTCGCGCGAGACGACCTTCCGCATGCCCGCCGGGAGCGGCGAGCCCGAGAGCGGCCGCTTCGTCGGCGACGTCAGGATCGAGCTTCACCCCGGTCGCCTCGAGGACGAGGACGCCCAGAAGGCGAGCCAGCCGTTTGTCGTCTTCGGCATGGATGAGCTTCATTTCGACGCCGCGCTCGGTCAGATCCGAACCGCCAGCGAGGTCTCGGTCGACGCGCGCGGCGTCGAGGGCGTCTTCGCTGGGCTCGAGGCCGTCATCGACGAGCCCGCCAGGCGGCTTTCGCACCTGTCCACTCGCGGCGGCGGGTGGCTCAGGCAAACCGATCCCGCCGGGGACGTCCTTGGGGACGACGACGTCGAGGGCGGCGATCCGGCCGGCGCGGGTGAGCAGCGGATCGATCATTACCGAGCGATCATCAACGGCGGCGTGCGCATTGAGAGCGACGGACGCGTCGTCACGAGCGATCAGCTGGAGATCTGGGCTCGGCTCGTCGACGGCGGGCTCCCGGCGGACGCGATCGCGAGCTTTCTGACGGTCGGAGGGTCAGGGGACGCCCGAGAGGGCGGGGAACCGTCTGGTACCGCGCCCCAAGGCGCGATGTTCCGATGGGATGGACGGCTCGTGGTGTCGCCGCTGCGCGAGGAGCCGTCCGAGCTCGAGCGCGATCAGCTCGCCGGTCGTTTCTCCTCTCCGGCGAGCGGGCTCGTGGATATCCGCGACTCAGGGAGCGGCGTAGAGATCGCCAGCGCGCGCATCGCCTACGGCGCCACGACCCGGCGCCTCACGATGATCGGATCCGGTTCGACGGGCGTCTCTTTCACCGCGCCCGGCGCGGGCACGCTCGTCTGCGGGAGGCTCGAGGCGGACCTCTCATCCGGAGACGTTCTGATGCCCGGGCCTGGCGAACTTCGCGCCGAGACCGACCCCGGGGATCAACGCCGCGTCGCGAGAACCATCTCGTGGCAGCGTCAGGCGCGGCTCGGTCTCGAGACGATGGGCGGGCACATCGATCTGTCCGGACACTGGCCGCTTCGCACCGCGACGTTCCAGGGCGGCGCAACGGCGCGCGAGGGCGAGGCGGAGATCGCCGGCGAGCAAATCACCGCGGCCTTCAAGCGCGACGAGCGCGGCGTGGGCGAGTTGACACAGGTGCTCGTCGAGGGCGAGGCGCGGGCCACGGCGCCCGACGCCGGCGAAGGGCGCGCCGGGCGACTGCTCGGCGAGCGGCTCACGGTCGACTTCAGCTCGCGCAGCGGCGCCGAGGGCGATGAGCGGATCACCCCGACGTCCGTTCTGGTCGAGGGACGCGCGCTAGCCGAGCGGGGCGCCGAGGGCATCGAGGCGGAGATCCTCCGCGCGCGCCTGGGGCGCGATCCGACGACCGACGAACTGCGCATCGAGAGCCTCGAGGCGGAACTCGACGTGCTGGTGCGAGGCGCCGGCGGAGAGGAAGCCGTCGCCGAATCGGTCAAGGCCGATCCGCTTCGCGGGATTTACGACCTCGTGGGCGAGCCGGTCGTGCTGCGCAGCGGCGGCGCGGCCGTGCGGGGCGACTCCATGCGCATCGACGAGATTCAGCAGCGGCTCACGGTGTTCGGCTCGGGCGAGTTGACCTACCGCGAGCCGCGCGAGGACGCCGCCGGGTATCAGAACGTGACCGTCGCCTGGGCCGGCGCGATGACCTTTGACGGCGTGATGGAGCGCGCCGAGTTCACGGGCGACGTGGTCGTGGTCGGCGAACCCGACGATCTGACCCGCGACACGCTTCGCGGCGAACGGGTGATCGTCGATGTGGCCGCTGGTGAAGCGGGGAGCGCCGGCGGAACCGAGGCGGCGTTCAAGCGGGCGCAGATCATCGGCGAAGTGGAGGAACTCGGCGCAGGACGCGCCGCGCAGATCGAGAGCCGGCGCTATCGCGTCGATCCAGCGAGCGAGTCCGGTCTCGCCCTGGAGTTTCTCGCGTACCTCGACGGACCGACGCTCGTCGCCGACGCCGCGAGCGAGACGCTCATGGCCCCAGCGGCCGGACGCCTGCTCTTTGAGGACAGGCGGGGCGAGCGCGACGGCTCGGCGTCTCAGGGGCTTTCCACCCGTGGGACGACGCTCTTTGAGTGGGACGGCGCCGCCCGATTCGATCGCGGCCGCGGCGAGGCCGTGATGACGCGCGGCGTGCGGCTCCGCCAGAAGGCGCGCGGCGAGCAGCGCGTGACCGAACTCGAGAGCGAGCGACTCGAAGCGAAGTTCGCCCTTCCGAGCGGCGAGGAAACCACCTCCCGCTTCGGTGATGACGCAGCCCTCGGCGCCAGGCTCAAGACCGCCCGCGCGAGCGGCGCCGTTTACGCTCGGCAGGGGGGGCGTGAGCTCATCGCCGACCGACTCGAGTACGACACCGAGGCCGGCGTTGCGCAGGCATGGGCGAACGAGGGCAACCTCGTGACGATCTTTGATGCGGCGCGGCCGATCCCCGTCACGGGTTCCGTGCTCCGCTGGGATCTCAAGCGGGATCGCATCGAATGGCGCGACGCCGGGGCCACCTCGGCGCCCCGATAGGCCCGGCGGTCGTTGGATGCCTATCGTCGACCTATCCCCAACGGAGGCCGCCTATGCGTCTGCTCGTCGCCATACCCGTCTACAACGAGGCCGAGAACCTGCACGCCGTCATCCCGCGCGTGCAGGAGCACGCCGACGACATCCTCATCGTCGACGACGGCTCGACGGACGGCACGGCCGAGCGGCTCGAGGAGTTCAACGTTCGGGTTCTTCGCCACGCGGCGAACCGGGGCTACGGCGCGGCGCTCCGCTCGGCCTTCGCCTTCGCCGCCGAGCGCGACATCGACTGGGTGCTCACGATGGATTGCGACGGCCAGCACGAGCCCGAGTCGATCCCGTCCTTCCGCGAGCGAGCCCGGCGCGGCGGGGTCGACCTGATCTCCGGCACGCGGTACTCCCGGGAGGGCGCCGGCGACACGGCGCCGAGCGATCGCCGGGCCATCAACAAGATCATCACCGCCGAGCTCAACGAGCGGCTCGGTCAGCGGCTTGGCGACGGGATCACCGACGCCTTCTGCGGCTTCAAGGCGCACCGCGTCGCGGCGGTTCGCGAGCTTGATCTCGACGAGGACGGCTACGCGTTCCCGCTCCAGCTCTGGGTGCAGACCGCGGCCGCGCGTCATCGCCTCGTCGAGCTGCCCGTGTCGCGAATCTACAACGATCCGAACCGCAGCTTCGGCGGCGTGCTCGACGACCCCGAGACCCGGCTCGAACACTATCGCCACGTGATGCACTGCGAACTCGCGAAGTGCGCGAGCCGTCTGCCCGCGGGCGCGGCGGTCGATTCCGAGTCGCGCTGCCGGTGAGCCGTGGATATCCGCCTCGACCTGCGGCCGGTCCGCACGCCGCCGAGCGATTCGCAGCCGGCGCGGGAGCGTCTCGGTCTGCCCGGCGGGCCGGTCGTCATGACCGGGCATCAGGCGGAGGCGTGGCACCCCGGGATCGTCGCGAAGTTCCTCGCTGCTCGGGCGATCGCTGATTCATCGGGCGGGTCCGTCGCGTGGCTGACGCCCGATCACGCGCCGACCGAGCCGTGGCGGCTCTCGGCGCCGGCGCTGCGGCGCGAGCGGCTTGTCAGACGAACGCTCGAGCTCGCCAGCGCGAACGCCGCGGGGGTCCCCGTCTCGCTGCTCGAACCGGCAAGCGACATGCGAATCGCGTGGGGCGACGACGAGCCGGCGCTCGACTCGGTGCGAGCGGGCGCGGAGGCGCATGCGAAGCGGCTCGAGGCGCGAGCCGGCGCAGACAACGCGGCCGAGCAGATCGTCGGCGCGATGCAGGACGCCATCGGCGAGCGAGGCGTTCCCGACGCCAAGGCTTGGGCGAGTCGGCTCGCCGCTCTCGGAGCGCTCGACGAAACGATCGAGCGCATCGCGGCGGATCCCGGTGGGTGCGTCGCGGCCTTCAACCAGGCGGCGCGAGCGCGGCCGGAAGCGGGCGTTGCGGAGCTCCGAGTCCTCGGCGATCGCCTTGAGCTCCCGCTCTGGCGCCTCGCCGGCGGCATGCGCCGGCGCGTCTTCTCCGATGAGCTCTCGGAGATCGATCGGAGCGAGCTGGCCCCGCGGGCGCTCCTCATGACCGCGGTCGCGCGGCTCGACCTGTGTGACATCTTCATCCACGGGACCGGCGGCGCAGCCTACGACCTCGTCATGGAGAGCTGGATCCGCGCGTGGCTGGGCGATGATGCGGTGGATCGACTCGCCCCGATGGCGATGGCGACCGCGGACGTGCGTCTGCCGCTCGAGGAGTTCGCCGCCGATGATTCCGAGATCGACGCCGCCGCATGGCGAGCGCATCACGCGCGTCACGATCCGGCGCTTCTCGGCGATGAGGCGAGCGCCGAGGAGAAGCGCCGCCTCGTTCGGGAGATCGAATCGGCGAAACGGCGCGGGGACGACCCGTCGCCGCTCTTTCACGAGATGCAGGCGCTGCTCAAGCGGGTGCGCGCCGAGCGAGCGGAGCGCCTCGATGAGCTGGACGAGATGGCCGATCGCGCAGCGAAGCGACGCGGCTCCGAGGAGATCGCGCGCGATCGAACATGGCCGATCCTCCTGCACGAGCCGCGCGCGTTCGACGAACTCGCCGAGCGGGTCGCCGCGGGCGTAGCGTCCGGGCTCAGGTCGTCAGCGCCAGCGCCGAGAGGATGATCGCGAAGGCCGCGGCGACGGCCGTCACCGTGACGCCGATCACAAGCCACCGGCGCCCGTCGGCGATCGCCTCGGCGAGCTGCTCGTCGCGCTCGGTGGACCGGCGGGCCAGCTCCTTGACGGACGCCGCGGCGCGCTGATTGTCGCTCGCCATCGTCTCGGCGGCCGAGCGAAACTCGCCCATGGCGCCGACGAGATCGGCATCGGCCTGAGCGGATCGGGCGAGCTGCTCGTTCGCCTTCGAGAGCTCGCGCAGCGACTGCTGAGAGATGTCCTGCGAGGATTTCCCGATCTCCGCGACATGTCCCACCGCCTCGATCAGGCGTTCGGTCTGCTCGCGGCGCTGGGGGATCTCGTCGAGCGCCTCCGGGATCCGCTCGACAATCTCCATGAGCCGCGCCGATCGCTCCTCCTGCGTGTCAAGATGAGTCTGCACGCGCCGAACGAGCTCGAGAACCTCCTTGTAGTTCTTCTGCAACTCGGCGACGAGCTCCTGCTTGGCTTTCTTGCTCGAGAGCCGCTTCTCGTCGCTTCCGTCCTGATCGGTCGAGTCCGAGCGAGAGGGGAGATCGACGGTGGAGTCGCCGGGGGTTGGCTTACCGGATTCGGAATCGACTTCCGAGAGGTCGATCGCGACCGGCTTCTCGGGGGTGACCGTCCTCTTGTGAAGCGTTTGTGCGATCCGCCCAGCCCCCGCGTCGCCCGGATTGTCCGCGGCGGCGGGGGACTCGAGCGCGGGCTCCTCGGTCGGGAAGCCGAGTGCGTGTTTGATCTTCGAGATGACGCCCATGGTGTTCCTCCGAACGGCGTTGGCCTTGCTCCGCAAGGGCTCAGTTGGGCGACGCGGCGCGGATCGGGCACAATGGGGCGATGCCCGCGCGACCCGTCGCTGTCTTCGTTTTCCTGCTCTTTCTTTCGGCGCTTTCAGGCTGCGAACGCCAGCAGACGCCGCCCGCCGCCTCCCCGGGGGGGGAGCTCGTCCGCGCGGTCGTTCTGAGCCCGGCCCTCGGGCGAATCGTCCGCGATCTCGGCCTCGAGGATCGCGTCGTCGGTCGCCACGCCTGGGACCGCGGTTTCGACGGCGCGCCCTCCGTGGGCGACCAGTCGGCGATCGACTACGAGCGACTCCGCCGGACGAACCCGACGCATGTCCTTCTCCAGTGGGGACGGCGAGAGCTCCCCGCGCGTCTTGTCGGGCTCGCTCAGAGCGAGGGGTGGGAGCTCGTGAACATCGAGATTCTGAGCTACGACGAGATCGCCGCGGCCACCCGCCGGGTGGCGGAGGTCATCGGGGGCGCGGCGAGCCGATCGCGAGCCGAGGATCTCATCGCACGCCTCGATCGCGCGGCTCGTCCTCGCGACGGGCTTCCCGAGCGAGCGGGACGCACCGTCTCGCTCTACGGGATCGACCCCCTCGGCGTCGCCGGGCCGGAATCGTTCACGCACGAACTGATCGAGCGCATCGGAGCCGACGCGATCCCGGACGACGGCGCCGCGTTTATCTCGATGGATCCCGAGGACCTGCGCCGACTCGACCCGGACACGGTCGTTGTCTGGGCGCCGGGGATTCAACGCGAAGAGAAGGAGGCGATCGTCGGTCGACTCGAGCGGCTCGAACTTCGCGCCGCGCAGGAGCGCCGGATCATCTTTGTGGAGCACGAGGGGGCCCTGCTTCCGAGCACATCGATGATCGGATCAAGCGAGGAGCTCGCCGAGAAGCTTCTCGCGCTCCCGGCTCGATCGATCGCTGGCTAGGCCCAGTCGAGCCCGGCGAGGCGCCCCGCGGCTTCCCGGAGGCGGTCCTCGGGCACCGTCAGCGCGATGCGGAACCAGCCCTCGCCCGAGGTCCCAAACGCGCTCCCGGGGACGAGCACCACGCCGGCTTCGTGCAGGCAGCGTTCGGCGAACGCCTCGCTTGACCATCCTCGCGGGCACTTGCCCCAGCAGAAGAAGCCGGCCTTCGGCGGGAGGATCTCGAAGCCGGCGGACTGCAGGGCCGGGATCAGCGCATCGCGCCGCGAGCGGTAGATCTCGCGGTACTCGGCGACGGCCGGATCGTCGTACCGTTCGAGCGCCTGAACGCCGGCGAGCTGGATCGGAGTGAAGGCGCCCGAGTCGTGGGTCGCCTTCACCTTCCCAAGCGCCGCGATCACGTCCTCCCGCCCCACGGCGAAGGCGAGGCGCCATCCTGTCATGCAGAACGTCTTGGAGAGCGAGTGAAACTCGAGGGCGGGCGTGGTCTCGATGTCCGCCGACTCGGCCTGCCAGAGCGACGGCGGTTTGTCCGCATCGTCGAAATAGATCTCCGAGTAGGCCTGATCGCTGACGAGCACGATGTCGTTGCGACTGGCGAAGCGGGCCGCGCGATCGAAGAAGGACGCCGGCGCCGTCGCCGCCGCAGGGTTCCCCGGATGATTGACGATCATCAGCTTGGCCTCTTGGGCGTCACGCTCGGCGATCGCATCGAGGGCGGGCATCCAGTCGTTCGCTTCAGTCAGCGGCATCGGAACCGGGCGTAGCCCCGTGAAGACTGCGGCGTTCCGGTAGACCGGGTAGCACGGGTCGGGATAGAGCATCGCGTCGCCGACGTCCGCCACCGCGAGCGGCAGGTGCGCGAGGCCCTCCTTCGAGCCCAGAAGCACCTGCACGTGACGCCGCGGATCGATCTCGACGCCGAAGCGACGGCTCATGAAGCGGCCGATCGCCTCGAGCAGCTCCGGCCGGCCCTTCCCGTAGTTGTAGTGATGGGCCTCGGGGTCGTCGGCGACGCGCTTGAGGGTCTCGACCACGAACGGCGGGGGCGGCATGTCCGGGTCGCCCACCGCGAGCGTGATGACGTTCCGCCCCTGCGCCTCGAGCGCCTTTCGCTCGGCCTCAAGCCGCGTAAAGATGAACGCCGGCAGGTTCTGCAGGCGCTTCGAGGCGATCGGCTTCACGTCGGCTTTGGCGATAGGGGGCATGGTCGCGATGGTAGCCGTCTCAGGACGAGTTGCTGGCCGCCGTCGCGGCTTCCGCCTTCTCTTTACGCCGGCGCTGGAGCTCCGCGTCGATGAACTGCTGAACCTCGCCGTCGAGAACGGTCTGCGGGTTCGCCTCGAGACTCGTGCGATGGTCCTTCACCCGGTTGTCGTAGAGCACATAGGAACGGATCTGCGCGCCCCAACCCTTGTGCTCGAGCTTCCCGCCCGCCGCCTCGCTGATCTCGGCGGCCCGGCGCTCCTCCTCAAGCTGCTCGAGCTTGGCCTGCAGGATCGACATCGCCTGCCGCTTGTTCTGACCCTGGTCGCGATGAGTCGAGGCAACCACCATGATGCCCGTGGGCTTGTGGACGAGCCGGCACGCCGAGGCGACCTTGTTGACGTTCTGGCCCCCGGGTCCGGACGCGCGAGCGAAGAACGTGAACTCCAGCTCGGTCTCCGGGATCTCGAGCGCCGTCTCCTCGAACTCGGGCGTCACATCGACCGTCGCGAAGGACGTCTGCCGCTTGCCCTGCGCGTTGAAGGGCGAGACCCGAGCCAGGCGGTGCGTCCCGCGCTCGCAGTTGAGATAGCCGAACGCGAACGGCCCCTTGACGTGAAGCGTCACGTCGTCGATCCCGACCTCGACGCCGTACTGGAGGCTCAGCTCTTCGATCTTCCAGTCCGGGTGCGCCTTGTCGAAGAACTTGAGGTACATCCGAAAGAGCATCTCCGCCCAGTCATTAGCCTCGGTTCCCCCGTCGCCTGCGGAGATGGTCAGGAAGCAATTGCGGTGATCGTGCTTGCCAGAAAGCAACGAGCGCAGCTCGATCTTGTCCATCCGCTTCGACAGCTCGTGCAGCGTCTGATCGATCTCGGTCAGAAGCTCGGCGTCACCCGCTTCCTTGCCGAGCTCGTACCCCACGGCGGCGTCCTCGAGTTCGGTCTGAAACTCGGTGACCGGTTCGATCTGGGCCTTGATGAGCTTGAGTTCGGAGACGGTTTGGTTGGCCTTCGTCTGGTCGTCCCAGAAATCGGCCTGTCCCATCATCGCCTCGAGTTGCTGCAACCGTTCGACTTTGGCGTCGTAGTCAAAGAGAGTCGCGGATTGTCAAGATCCGCGCCTCGAGGTCGTCAATCACGGGCTGATGCGCGTCATAGTGCATGGCGTGAGTATAGTCATTGGCAGCGGTGTTGTGAGGAACGCCTGACGACCCTTTTCGAGCGTTGCCGCGCCGCATCGGCGGCGCCCCGGTGGGAGCTCTTCCATGCTGAAAGATTCGCAGATCTCGGGCGGTCGTCGGATCGCGACGCTCGCGATCGCCCTGTCCTTCGCCGGCGTCGCCGGCGCCGCCAATCTCATTTGGCAGGGAGGGGCGATCGGCGCCTATGAGAACGTCGCCAACTGGCCAAATGCTGAGCTTCCCGAGTTCGGGGACACGGTCGTTTTCAACACCACGCCCAGCGTCACCGTCAGCTTCGCCTCCAACGCCACGGTCGCCCGGCTTCTGCACAACGAGGGCGATCTTCGCATCGAGCTCAACGGGAACGCGATCAACCTCATCTCCGGCGTCAGCGACTCGGCCTCGTGGACCAGCACCTCGAACGTCCCCGGCGACGGAGATGTCGAGATCGTCGGTGGAACCATCAACTGCGTGTGGGCCAATATCTCAACGGGTCTCAACAGCGCCAGCAGCGTCACCCTCTCCGATCCCGCGGCCCGGTTCAACGCCTCGCAATCGATCCGCGTCGGCGCCTTCGGCGACGGCGGGATGACGATCGAGAACGGCGCGGCCGTTCAGGCCGACAACGACTTCATCATCGGGCAGACCAACCTCGGCATGGGAACGGTCTTCGTGCGCGGCGCCTCGTCGAGCCTGCTCGTGGCTGATCAGATCCAGGTCGGCGCCGCCGGCATCGGCACGCTCAATCTCTCCGACGGCGGGACCGCCTCGTGCCAGAGTGTTTTCGTCTCCTCTTTCAACCAGTCCGTCGGCGCTCTCCGGATCTCCGGACTCGGGAGCGAGTTCGTCGCGAACAACACCATCGGCATCGCTTTCGACGGGGCGAGCGAAGTGATCGTTTCCAGTCAGGGGCGGCTTGAGGGGAATCTCATGCGAGTCGGCTTCCTCTCCGGGAGCGACGGCGTTCTTGAAGTCCGCGACCCCGGCTCCGAACTGCTCATCGTTGGTCAGGCGACCGTCGGCTCATCCGGCTCGGGTGAAATTCTGCTTTCTGACGGGGCCATCGCCACCTTCGGCGACCTCGCCGTCGGGGCCAGCGAAGGCACGGCTCTTGTCAGCATCGCCGACGACTCCGTCACGACCACCGTAGCGCAGACCGCCAGCGTCGGGGCCGCCGGGCCGGGGCGCCTTGAGTTTCTTGGCGGCAGCTCCGCGTCCGTCGCGGAGGTATCGATCGGGATCTTCGGTCGCGTCACGCTCGAGGGCGGGGAGATCGACGGCGACGTCGTCAACCTCATCGGCCCGCTCGCTTCGCCCGACAGCGGCCTCCGCGGAAGCGGCGTGCTCACCGGGACGGTCAATAACAACGGGAACGTTCGCCCCGAGCCCGTCGCCGGATCCTTCAACATTCAGGGCGACTACCGGCAGGAGGCGGGCGGCGCTCTTGAGGTGATCGTCCGCGCGCCGCTCGGCATCCAGCCCACGGCGAGCCGACTCGACGTTGCCGGCGTCGTCGAGCTCTCCGGCGCCCTGCGCATCATCGACGACATCAGCTCCATGCGTCCTCCGCTCGGCTCAAGCGTCCCTATCATCGCCGGGGCGACGTCCGTCACCGGCGGGTTCAGCAGCATCGATTTCGAGCCGCTGGACAACGGACTCCGCTGGATCACCGTGAACACCGGCGCGGGCGTCGACCTCGTCGCGACAATCCCCGGAGATCTCACGGGCGACGCCATCGTCGACGCCTCCGACCTCGCCGCGCTCCTCGCCGCGTGGGGCCAGGCCGATGCCAACGCGGATCTCACGTCCGACGGCGTCGTCGGTTCCGACGATCTCGCCGCGCTCATCAGCGCCTGGGGCTGATTTTTTCCTCGGCAGCAAGCGAAACCGCCGACCTCGCGGCGTTCTCTCTGTGAACCGTTTCACGAAAGGGGAACGCCATGAAACGCCTCGCGATCATCGCCGCCGTCGCAACCTGGATCACCGGGACCGCCATCGGCGAGAACAACGTCGTGCGCATCGAGCGGGAGGGTCAGACCCTTCTGAGCCTGAGCTTCGAGGGCGGCACGCTCGCCGAGTATTACGAGCTTCTCGATCAGCACCACAGTGAAGGACAATCCGCCTTCACGCCGGAAGTCGGGAATCTCCAGATGCCCCGACTCGGTCTTCACGAAGTCTACCCCTACACGCTCTATACAGCGCCGGGGAAGCTCATTCCCGGCGTGGAGGTGGAGCTCGAGACCGGTGGAGCGGAACTCCCGGTCTTTTTCGTCCGAGCCTCCGCGGAGGCGCTCGCGCAAGCGCAGGGCTTCGATCTTGACTTCCCGGGAGGTGCGATGGAAGAGTTCGTCGGCGCGCTCCGCAAGGTCGCCGGAGCCAATGTGCTGCTGCGTCCCGAGGCCGCGGAAGTTCAGGTTCCGCGAATCAGCCTCCGCGATGCGAACCTTCATAACGTGATGATGACGATGTACGGCAGACTGCGGGCGCCCGAAGGCGGTCGCCTCGACATCGTCTGGATGGCTACTGATGACGCCGCGAATCCGCTTTACATCATCGGGATTGAGGATGCGGCTGATCCCGTCGTGCCGCTCAAGCCGCGAGTTGAGCATTGGTCGCTCGGTTCGATCGTCGAGCAGACGCCCGTGACGGCGAGGGACGTGCTGGGCGCCATCGAGGTCGCGCAGGAATTCTTCGAGGACGAGGTGCTCGTGCGGTATCACGAGCCGACGCGAACGCTGATCGCCAGAGGCCTCGAAACGGATCTCGAGGTCATCGACGGCCTCATCGATCGTGTCGAACGCTCCGCCGAATTCATGGAACAGGACAAGTGAAGTGGGGCGTTCGCTCGGAAGCGTCCGGGCGCTGACTCGCGGCGTCGCCGCCGGGAACCCCGAGGCCGTCGAAGCGCTCTACAACGGGCGCTTCGACGTCGTCTACCGGGCCGCTCGGCGGGCGGGCTTCGACGAGCATCGCTCGCTCGACATCGTGCAGGACGTCTTCATCAAAGCGGTTCGCGCCATGCCGGTCATCGAGACCTCAGAGCAGCTCGACGCCTGGCTCCGCCGCGTCGCGCTGCGCACGGCCCTCGACGCGCTGCGGGCCGAGCGTCGCCGAACCCGTCGCGAGCAATCGTCGGGTGACCAGAGAGCACCGACGCGGGATGAGCGGTTGGACGCGGTGCGCCGCGAGCTCGCAGCGCTCGACGCGGACGCCATCGAGCTGCTTCAGCTCCGCCATCAGGCGGGCCTGACGCTCGACGCCATCGCCCGACTCCTCGGACTCTCCGTCGGCGCCGTGGATGGCCGACTCAGGCGGGCCGCCCGCCTCCTCCGCCAGCGAATCGAGGAACAGTCATGAATCCGTTCGACCGACGCAAGCAGGAGATCCTCGAGCGCCTCCAGCGTGAAGCCGGCGCCGCCGCCGGTCGCCGACAGGCGCTTCGCGCCGCGGGCGCCGTTGCGTGCACCGGGGCGGCGCTCATCGCCGTCGTCGCTGTGCTCACGCAGAACCCCGCTCCGCCACGCGCCGCTCCGCGCATCGCCGAGCAAGCCTCGCCCACGCCGCTCTCGAGCAAGCTCGACGCCCGGATCGTCTCCCGGCGCGCCGATCTCAGCGACTATTCCATGACCGATGCGGAGCTGCTCTCCGCCCTCGAAGCCGCCGACGAGCCCATTGGCGTCATCTGGACGCCCGGATCGCCGCAGGTCGTGTCCCTCGCGCCTCGCAACCCGGAGCGAGGCGGCCGCTAGCGCAGACCCCCAAGAAACTCGCCAAGGCGCGCCATCCCCTCGTCGATTTGCTCCTCGGAGCACGCGAAGCTGAAGCGGACGCAGTCGCCGCCGCACCCGCCGAAATCGGCTCCCGGCACGCACGCGACCAGGTGCTCCTCGAGCAGCGCCGAGGCAAAGTCGACCACCGACTCGATTCTCGCCCCGCCCGCCGTCGTCTTGCCGAGGCAGGCTGAGACGTCAGGGAAGACGTAGAAGGCCCCGGTGGGCTCCGGGCACCGCAGCCCGTCCATCCCGCGGAGCGCCTCGTGGATCCGTTTCCCGCGAGCCTCGAACGCTTGGCGCATGCGCTCGACGTCGCCGGCGCACTCCGCGAGAGCCGCCCGCGCCGCCGGGAGCGTGAAGCTCGCCACGCACGTATTGATCTGCCCCTGGAGCTTCGCGCACGCCTTGGCGAGGCTCGCCCCCGCGTCGCCCGGCGCCGCGAGGTATCCCAGGCGCCAACCGGTCATCGCGTACGCCTTTGAGAAACCGTTGACCGTCACCGTTCGATCCGCGACGCCCGGAACCGACCCCATCGAGAGATGCTCGCGCCCGCCGTAGATCAGCTTCTCGTAGATCTCATCGGTCACGACCGTCAGCTCCGGCGCTGTGTCGCGCGACGCCTCGATCACCCCCGCCAGCGCCCACACCTCCTCCGGCGTGTACATCACGCCGCAGGGGTTCGAGGGCGAGTTGAAGATGAAGACCCGCGAGTTCGGCGTGATCGCCTCGCGCAGCTGCTCGGGCGTGATCTTGAAGTGCTGCTCCGGTCCGGCGCTCACCTCGACGATCTTCGCCCCCGCCAGCTCGGCCTGCGGGCGATACGAGACCCACGCGGGCGTCGGGAGGATGACCTCTGGCGTCGCCTCGCCGCTTCGTGGAGGATCGAGCAACGCCTGGAAGATCAGGTACAGGCACTGCTTGCCGCCGGCAGACACGACGACGTGCCCGGCCTCCACGCCCGCGAGCCCGTTCTCGGACCGAAGCTTGGCCGCGACGGCCTCTCTCGTTGCGAGATCGCCCGGCGGCGGAGCGTAGCCCGTCTCGCCGGCGTCAAGAGCCCGCTTTGCCGCGGCCTTGATCGGCTCCGGGGTGTCAAAGTCGGGCTCGCCGGCGGCGAAGGAAAGAACGTCGCGGCCGGCGGCCTTCAGCTCCGAGGCCTTCGCGGCGACGGCGACGGTGGAGGACGGACGGAGGCTCGTGACGCGTCGGGAGAGTCGCATGGGCGGGAGAGTACCGTCGCGCGAGACATCGCGGGTTGCCCCGGGGCCCGCTTGAGCGTACCTTCATGCGTTCCCGCGGCGGTGACGCCTCCGGCGTGGGTGCGTACCAGAAGGGTTTTTGAGACCGTCGCCGCGATTTTCGGCGACGCCAATCGCATCCCGGCTCGTCCGGGAGGAGTACGATCGCCCATGAGCGTGACGGCCGAAGAGAAGACGAGAATCATCGGAGAGAACCGCCGGCACGAGAAGGACTCGGGCTCGGTGGAAGTGCAGGTCGCGGTGATGACCGAGCGCATCGCCAACCTCACCACTCACATGAAGAAGAACAGACACGACTTCCACAACCAGCGCGGGCTGGTGGGGCTCGTGAACAAGCGGAACAAGCTCCTCCGGTACCTCAGCCGCACTGATCGCGACCGGTACCAGGCGCTCATCAAGAAGCTGGGCCTGCGCAAGTAAGCGGGTCCGAAGGCGGTCTCTCGCGCTCGCGCGAAGCTCGGCCTTGCGGCAGTGAGCCCGGTGCGCCAACCCCTCGCGCCCGGCGCTTCAGGCTTTCTGCCTCATGAGCATGACGCTTCGCGGATGCGAGCGCGGCGAGTGACGACAATCGGCTCCGCGGGCGCCACGCCGCCGACGCCCTGACGCGCGGAGCACGCCGAGCCCCAATCGCTCGGCCACACCAAAGGCAGAAGACATCATGGAAAACGTGATTCGCGTGGAGCGTGAGATCGGTGGACGGACCATGTCCATCGAGACCGGCCACCTCGCCAAGCTCGCCTCGGCCGCCGTCGTGGCGACCTACGCCGAGAGCACCGTTCTCGGCGCCGTCGTTCGTTCCGATCCCCGCCCGGGGCTCGATTTCTTCCCGATGCAGGTCGACTACCGCGAGAAGCTCACCGCCTCGGGCAAGTTCCCCGGCGGCTTCCGCAAACGCGAGGGCGCTCCCAACGAGAAAGAGATCCTCACGATGCGGATGATCGATCGCCCGATCCGTCCGCTCTTCCCGGACGGTTTCATCGACGAGGTTCAGATCCAGTGCTGGGTCATGAGCCACGACGGGCAAAACGACACCGACACCCTGGCCGGCGTCGCCGCCTCCGCGGCGCTGCACATCTCCGACGCGCCCTTCCAGGGCCCCATCGCCACGGTTCGCGTCGGGCGCATCTTCACCGATGACGGCCCCCAGTTCGTCCTCAACCCGACCGCCACGCAGATGGAGTACTCCGACCTTGACCTCGTCCTCTCCGGACACAAGGACGGGCTCAACATGATCGAGGTGGGAGCCGCGGAGATCGACGAGGCCGACATGGTCGACGCGATCCGCTTCGGCCAGGACGCCATTCTCGATATCTGCGAGATGATCGAGGAGCTCCGCGAAAAGGCCGGCGTCGAGAAGCGCGAGGGCAAACTCAATCTCCCGACCGACGACGTCGCCAAGGAGGTCGAGAAGTTCGCCGGACGCAAGATGACCAAGCTCCGCCAGATCGAGGGCAAGCACGAACGCGGCGACGCCATCCGCGAGCTCCGCGACGAGATGCTCGAGAAGCACTTCCCCGAGAAGCAGGACGGGACCGTCAAGGAGTGGCTCGAGAGCAAGGACCGCCGGGCGATGGCCAAGGAGGCCTTCCGCACCCTCGAAAAGAAGACCGCTCGCAAGCTTCTTCTCGAGAAGGGCATCCGCGCCGACGGCCGCAAGGCCGACGAGATCCGCCCCCTCGACATGCAGGTCGGCGTCCTCGCTCGCACCCACGGATCGGCGATCTTCCAGCGCGGTGAGACGCAGTCGCTCGTTTCCTGCGCGCTCGGCACCGCCCGCGACGAGCAGATCGTCGACGGCCTCATGCCCGAGTACTCCAAGAAGTTCATGCTCCACTACAACTTCCCGCCCTTCTGCGTGGGCGAGGCCAGGCGCATTATGGGCCCGAGCCGACGCGAGATCGGCCACGGCGCCCTCGCCGAACGATCCCTCGCCGGCATCATCCCGAGCCCCGAGGACTTCCCCTACACCATCCGCCTCATCTCCGACATCACCGAGTCCAACGGCTCCTCCTCGATGGCCTCCGTCTGCGGCGGTTGCCTCGCGCTCATGGACGCCGGCGTCCCCATCGTCGACACCTGCGCCGGCATCAGCGTCGGGTGGGTCCACGACGAAAAGAAGAGCGTCTTCATCACCGACATCATCGGCGAAGAGGACTTCTTCGGCGACATGGACTTCAAGGTCTCCGGCACCCGCGAGGGCATCACCGGGATCCAGCTCGACCTCAAGGCCCGAGGCCTGAACATCGAGCAGATCGAGGAGATCTTCGAGCGGGCCCGCAAGGGGCGCCTCCAGATCATCGAGCAGATGGAAGAGGTCATCCCCGAGCCGCGCGAGGAGATGAGCATGTACGCCCCGCGCCTCATCAGCCTCAAGATCGATCCCGAGAAGATCGGCCGCGTGATCGGACCGGGCGGAAAGGTCGTCCGCTCCATGCAGGAGAAGTACGGCGTCACGATCGAGGTCGAGGACGACGGCACCGTTCTCGTCTCCGGCCTCAACGCCGAGAACGTCATGACCGCCGCCAATGAGGTCGAAGCCATCGGCGCCGAGATCAAGGTCGGCACCGTCTACCACGGCACCGTGGTCTCGGTGAAGGACTTCGGCGCCTTCGTGGAACTCGCCCCGGGCACGGACGGCATGTGCCACGTCTCCGAGCTCGACACCGACTACGTCAAGAACGTGTCAGACGTCGTCAGCGTCGGCGACAAGATCCACGTCAAGGTCATCAACGTCGACGAGCAGGGCCGCATCAAGCTCAGCCGCAAGGCGTACCTCAACGAGACCGAGGCGGCCGGCGTCAACGACTGACCCGCTCGCCTGAAGCTATCCGAGAGCGACGGCCCCCGTCCTCTCGGCCTGAAGCCCGTCCTCGGCGCGTGTTCCGCGCCGAAGATGGGCTTCTTGTCTAAAAACGATTGACGAAAACGAGCCTCGCTGGTACCGTCACTCGCAGCGGTCGGGAAGTGTCGGCCGCAGGATTGAGTGAGAGAATCTGCTGGACGTCCCGGGGTGTTTCGGCCTTCCACTGCGTTTCTCGCGGTCAGCTGATGCACTCGTCGCGTCCGGTATTTTCTCCAGCCTCACGCGACCGTTTATCGGACGCTGAGAGGGGCAGACGATGGATGCTTTTCGGATCGAGGACCAGCACGGGACGGTCAAGTGGTTCGACAGCCGCAAGGGCTTCGGGTTCATCATCGGGCCCGAGGATCAGGACGTCTTCGTCCATTACTCAAGGATCGAGGGCGACGGATACCGCGTGCTCGCCGACGGCGCCGAGGTGGTCTACGACGCCGAGAAGACCGACCGCGGGTGGCACGCCACGCGGGTTGTTCGGCAGTCGCCCGTCGAGGTGACCACTCGCTCCCGGAAATACGCGCGCACGCCCCGACGGTAAAACCCCCGTTCCTCGCCGACGGATTCCCTTCGCCTGTGGCATGATGTCGTGATGCTTCAGGCGTGGTGGTTCCTTGGCGGCGCGCTCATCGGCGTGCTTCTCGCGCTCTTTGCGGCGCGGCTCGCCATCCGCCGATCCGTACGCCGCGCGCTCCGTGCCGAACGCCGCGCCCGCGAAGCCGAGCGGCTCGCCGAGATCGGCTCCATGACGAGCGGTCTCGCTCACGAGATCAAGAACCCGCTCTCGACCATCGGCCTGAACGTCCAGCTCCTCGGTGAAGGCCTCGACGAGCTCGAGATCCCGGCCGACGAGCGCGAGCGGTTCGTCCGCCGCGTCGCCTCGCTCGGACGCGAGGTTGAACGACTCCGCGAGATCCTCGAGGACTTCCTTCGCTTCGCCGGCGAGTTCCGACTTGAACCGCGCCCCGTCGACCTCGCCGAGACCGTTCGCGAGTTCGCCGACTTCTTCGAGCCCCAGGCCGACCAGCAGGGCGTCCGCCTCGTCGTCGAGTCAGACGCCCCCGTGAGCGCTCACGCCGATCCCGACGCGGTCAAGCAGGCCCTGCTCAATCTCGCCCTTAACGCGGTTCAGGCCATGTCCGATCAGCCCGACGACCCGGAACGACGGAGAGGCCGCCGGCTCGTGATCCGCGCCGAGCGAGGCGTCGATCCGGAGCAGCCGATCGACGACGGGGCAGCGGCGATCATCTCCGTCGCCGACGAAGGACCGGGCGTCCCGGCGGAACGGCGTGAGGAGATCTTTCGTCCCTACATGACCAACCGTCGCGGCGGCGCCGGGCTTGGCCTGGCGATCACCCGGCGCATCGTCGCCGAGCACGGCGGTCGTCTCTGGGTCGAGGACAACGAGCCCCGGGGCGCCCGCTTCGTCATCGCTCTCCCGCTCGAGGAGGGGCGCCGCGACTCACGCTCCTGAGTCACGCCCCGACACGCGTGCGCACGTCCATCAGCTCCTGGAAGAAGATCTGGGTCGTCATCTTCTCGAGGTAGTTGACGCCCGCGGTCCCGCCCGTGCCGCGCTTGTAGCCGATCGTCCGCAGCACCGTCTTGAGATGTCGAAAGCGCCAGAACTGGAACGATTCCTCCACGTCCACCAGCTTCTCGCACATCTCGTAGGCGTCCCAGTGCTCACGCGGGTCGTGGTAAATCCGTTCAAGCACGGCCACCACCCGCTCGTCCGCTTCGCGCTTCTGCGACCAATCCCGCTCTGCCACGTCGTCGGGGATCGCCATCCCTTTGCGCTTCAGGTGCCGGAGGAACTCGTCATAGAGCGACGGCGATTCCAATGCCTCGCGAAGCCCGGCGTGCGTCCTCGGCTCGTGTTCGAACACCTTCAGCATCCCCCGGCTCTTGTTGCCCATCAGGAACTCGATCATCCGGTACTGGGCGCTCTGAAAGCCAGACGCGTTCCCGAGCACGCCGCGAAACTCGGCGTACTCGCTTGGCGTCAGCGTCGCCAGCACGCTCCACGCGTTCGTCAGCTGCGTCTGGATGTGCTTCACCCGGGAGAGGATTTTGAACACCGGCTCCAACTCGCTCTGCCTGATCCGCCGGATCGCCTCCTGGAGTTCGTGAATCACCAGCTTCATCCACAGCTCGGTCGTCTGATGCTGGATGATGAAGAGCATCTCGTCGTGATGCTCCGGCGACGACAACGGCTGCTGCGCCGAGAGTAGGCGATCGAGCCGAAGGTACCCCCCGTAGGAAAGTCGCGATGAGAAATCGGTGTGAGCGCCGCTCTCTATATCCTCCGAAGTCCCTGCGATCGAATGGTTTGCGTCCTCGGCGGGGTTGCGGTCCTGGTGGTCGGGCATGGGAGGGATTCCTTGGCGGCGAAAACTTTTGCAAAAGCGGCGAATCCTTCCGCCACAGCATGCGGGGTCTGGTAATCTTCTAACGCGACTCTGCGTGGGTGGCCGGCCTCCCCAGGCCACCCGCGTTTTTTTATTTTTGGAACTCGCTACTGTACGCCGACCCCTAACCCGGGGTCCTGAACGGCGCGTCGCGGTTCGGTTAGCCAGCGAGGATCAGACTAGCAGGATGAGCCAGCGGTTCGACATGGTGGTGGTGGGCTCCGGCCACGCCGGAGCAGAGGCCGCGTGGGCGGCGGCGAACATGCTGCGCGGCGAGGCCGGGGTCGCGCTCGTCACGCTCGATCCCGCCAAGACCGGCGCCATGAGCTGCAACCCGGCGATCGGCGGCCTGGCCAAGGGCCAGATCGTGCGTGAGATCGACGCCATGGGCGGCCTGATGGGTCTCGCCGCCGACGCCGCCGGCATCAACTTCAAGGTGCTCAATCAGTCCAAGGGACCGGCCGTCCGCGGCCCCCGGTGCCAGTGCGACAAGCTCGCCTACGCCCGGACCGTGCGCCGGATGATCGAGAGCCGCCCGGAGATCGAAACAATCCGCGGGGCCGTCAGTCGTGTGCTCACCGAAGGCGGCCGCGCTGCCGGCGTCGAGCTCGACGACGGGAGCAGGATCCGCGGCCGAGCGGTGATTCTCACCACCGGCACCTTCATGCGCGGGCTCATGCACACCGGCGAGGACCAAACGGCCGGCGGCCGTCACGGCGAAGCGCCCTCCGTCGGCCTCAGCGCCGAGCTCGAGCGCCACGGCTTTGAGCTCGGTCGTCTCCGCACGGGCACCCCGCCGCGACTGACGCGAGCGTCGATCGACTGGGACGCGCTCGAGCCCCAGCATGGCGACGATCCGCCTCGCCCCTTCTCCGAACTCACGATGGCCGGAGTCCAACACAAGGCCTTCGGGTGGTTTGACCGCTTCCCGCTGATCGGTCAGCTCGAATGCCGCATCACGCGGACCTCGCCCCGGGCGCACGAGCTGATCCGCGCGAACCTGCACCGGGCGCCGATGTTCAACGGGCAGGCCGAGAGCCAGGGGCCTCGCTACTGCCCGTCGATCGAAGACAAGGTCGTGCGCTTCGCCGATCGAGAGAGCCATCAGGTTTTCCTCGAGCCGGAGAGCCACGAGACCGACCTCGTCTATTGCAACGGCATCGCGACCTCCACGCCGCGCGACGTTCAGGACGTCATCGTGCGAACGATGCCCGGGTGCGAGCGCGCCCAGATCGCCCTCTACGGCTACACCGTCGAATATGACATGGTGCGCCCGCACCAGATCGACGTCACCGGCGAGACCAAGCCTGTGCCCGGGCTCTTCCTGGCCGGACAGATCAACGGGACGAGCGGATACGAGGAGGCCGCGTGTCAGGGGCTCATCGCCGCGGTCAACGCCGTCCGCGCCATTCGCGGCGAGTCGCCTGTCCGCCTGGGCCGCGACGAAGCGTACATCGGCGTGCTGATGGACGATCTGGCCACCAAGACGCCGACCGAGCCCTACCGCATGTTCACAAGCCGGGCCGAGCACCGCCTGCTGCTTCGCCCGGACAACGCGGCTGACCGCCTGACGCCCATGGGACGCGAGCTCGGGCTGGTGGGGGATCTCCGTTGGACGGTCTTCGAGGAGCGCGAGCGAGGGCTCGCGGAAGCCGATGCGAGAATCGCAACGGCCAGCGATGGAGGAACGCCGCTTGAGAAAGCCGTCAAGCGTCCCGGCTTTACGGTGAGCGACCTTCGCGCCGCGATCGGCGAGTCCGTCCGGGGCGAGTGGCCCGCCGGCGTGCTCGAGACCGCTCTCGCCGAGCGGCAGTACGCCGGCTACATCGATCGCGCGAAGGCGGAGGCGAAGCGTCAGGCCGCGATGGAGCAACGGCGCATCCCGGACTGGATCGATTTCGCGATTGTCGAGGGTCTCCGGGCCGAAGCGCGCGCCGCTCTTCTTCGTTTCGCGCCGAAAACCTTCGGTCAGGCCTCGCGGCTCGAGGGCGTCACCCCAGCGGACGTCACCGTGCTGCTCGTCGCGATGAAGAAGGGGCCGCCGAGCGACGCCTGCGTCTGCGACGGGTCGTGCGCCGTCTGCTCCGAGAGGTCCTAGGCCGCGATACACTCGCGCCATGAGCCAGACGCGACACAAGACCACGCTCCCCGACGCCCGCGTCAGCCCGCGATTCGCCGGGATCTGCACCTTCTACCGCTACCCGCGACTCTCCGACGCGCTGGCGGAGGGTAAGGCGGTCGACTGGGTCGTCTACGGGTGTCCATTTGATTCGGGCGTGAGCTACCGCCCCGGCGCCCGCTTCGGCCCGCGCGCCGTTCGCGAGGCGAGCCAGTACGTCAAGGTCTACCACCTCGCCCACGATGTGACGGTCACCGAGCGGCTCAGCCTCGCCGACGGGGGCGACGCCCCCGTGCGCGCCTATTCGTGCGAGGACAACCATGAGGCGATGACCGACTATGCGCGCCGCCTGGGCGATGCGGCCACCACGAAACTCCTGGCCGTCGGCGGCGATCATTCCATCGCGCTCGGGAATATCCGGGCGACCTGGGAGCGGCGCGGGCGACCGGAGGAAGGGCTGGCGCTGGTGCACTTCGATGCGCACCTGGACACGGTCGACGCGGTCTGGGGCGAGCGGCTCGGCCACGCCTCGCCGTTCATCCG
>CAZXGT010000006.1:26988-48289 GCA_964639935.1 uncultured Phycisphaeraceae bacterium | reverse complement strand
GCTCATCGCTGTCTCCTTGGACACACCGTGTCCGGGTCCGGGCGCCGCTGCCGCCGCGGGCGACCGGCTTACGCCACACATGATGAAGTTCCCTATCGAATCTAGCGACCGCTGAGCAGCGACCCAAGCGGAATCGCCGCCTTGACACAGCGCTTGCGCTGGGCTGATGCGGTCTCTCTCGCTTTCCGATGCGTGCCCGTCGGCCGGAGGCTCTCGCGCCGCCCGTCTGGACGCCGCGCCGCCGCCGCCCTACCTTCACTCCGTGCCCTCAAAGAAGGAACAACCCGAGGCCGAGCCCGTCTTCGAGGAGGCCGTCGAACGGATCGAGAAGCTCATCGAGGACATCGAGACGGGCGAGATCGGGCTTGATCAGTCGCTCAAGGCGTTCGAGGAGGGCATGGCGCTGATCAGACGGTGCCGGGCGCGGATCGAGCGGGCCGAGCAGCGCGTGAGCGAGCTTCTGGAAGAGGAATCCGCGGAAGACGGCGCCCCCGGGGGCGGTTGAGCCGATGGACCCGCCATGTCCCAGGCCACGCTGCTGATGTATCAATGGCTCGGTCAGGGGACGCTGCTGGCGTTCATCTTCGCTCTTGGCGCGTGCACGGGCTCGTTCCTGAACGTCGTCGCGTGGCGCCTGCCGCGGGGCGAAAACATCGTCACCCCGCCCTCGGCGTGCCCGCGGTGCGGCACGCGGCTGAAGTGGTTCGACAACCTCCCGATCCTGGGCTGGATCGCGCTCCGCGGGAAGTGCCGATACTGTCGCGCGCCGATCGCGGCGCGGTACCTGCTGATGGAGATTCTCGTCGCCGGCCTCTTCGCGGGGCTGTGGATCCTGTGGGGGGCCGACGAGCGGGCGCTCTCGGGGATCGGGGTGCACCTTGGGGCGTGGCGCCCGGAGTGGGCGGACGAGGGCATGGGGCTGATGTGGCCGATGTTCGCGCTGGCGCTGGTGCTGATCTCGGCGCTGGTGGTCTCGACGCTCATCGACGCGCAGACGTTCACCATCCCGGCGGTCGTGCCGTGGATCGCGATGGGCGCCGGGCTGGTCGCGCACCCGATTCACGCGTGGTATGTCGAACGAGCCGGGGGAATCGGGACGGCGGCTCACCCGTGGGTCATCCCGGCGCCGGAGGGCGGCGAGGCGTGGGTCTTCACGCTCGCCGCGCTCGGGGCGCTCGGCGGACTCGCGGCGAGCAACGTCCTGCTGCGCCTGCGGATCATCCCCTACTCCTTCACGGACTTTGATGAGTGGGAGCGCGAGGCCGAGGCGGCGCTCGAAAAGGCGAAGGCGGGGAGCGAGCCGCGGGAGGACGTTCCAGCCGGCCCGTCCGCTGAGTCGCTTGGGCCGGTGCTGCTGCGCACGCTTGTGCTGACGGGCCCGGCGGTTCTCGGGATGTTCATCGGGACGATGCTCTTTGCGCCGGCGGGGCGGGGGCTGACGGGACTGGCGGTCGGGGGCGCGCTCGGGCTGGTGCTTGGCGCTCTGCTGCGGTCGCGCCTGGGGACGCCCTCGCACGCCGACGACGAGACGCCCGTGTGGGCGAACTACCCGCACGCGCGGCGCGAGGTGCTGAAGGAGTCGCTCTTCGTTCTTCCGGCGGCGCTCGGGCTCGCGGGCGGCGCGTGGGTGGGCCTGCGCGCCGCGGGGCCCTTCATCGAGGACCCGGCGACGGGCGCGCTCGTCTCGACGGCGGCCGAACCGCCGCTGTGGCTTTTAGCGCTGGCGGCCTCGGGGATGGGTGCGATCGTAGGGGGCGGGGTGGTCTGGCTGGTTCGGATCCTCGGCTCTCTGGCCTTCGGGAAGGAGGCGATGGGCCTCGGGGACGTTCACCTCATGGCCGGCGTGGGGGCGGTGCTCGGGTGGGTCGATCCGCTGCTGGCGTTCTTCATCGCGCCGTTTTTCGGGATCGCCTGGGCGCTGGCGGCGCCGATGCTCGGCCGGTTTGTTCGGCTGCCGTCGGTTCTCCCCTACGGCCCGCATCTGGCCCTGGCGACGCTGCTCCTGCTCTACGCGAAGCCGCTGGAGGAATGGCTGCTTGGGGTGGTGCTCCGGACGCCGGTCAATCTGCCCTAGTCGCTCGCGTGCTTGACAATCCGGGCCGGTTCGGTTTGCATCCACCAACCCAACCGGCAAGGAGGTCGCCACCAGATGCCCAGCCCTTCGCACTCCACGACGACCCGCGTCCGCACCGCGGCGCTGACGGCGCTCCTGGCGATCGCCGCCGGCGCTACGGGCTGCGCGACGAGCGATGATCGTCTTGTCGCGCTCGAGAACGAGAACCTCGAACTGCGCCAGCAGAACCGCGAGATCGACGAGGCCCTCCGCGAGGCGCAGACCCAGCGGGCGCTGCTCGAGGGCGAGGTCCGGGCGCTGCAGGCCGAGGCGGACCGCCTCCGTATTGAGAGCCGCTCGGCGCCGACGATGGACTCCGGGCCCACGGGCTTTGAGGGCATCTCGGGCGTGACCGCGGCGAACGTCGAGGGCGGCGTGCTGCTTGATGTCGAGGGAGACGTGCTCTTCGCGTCCGGCTCGGTGACGCTCCGCCAGGGCGCGAAGCAGTCGCTCAACCGGGTTGCGGACATCATCAAGCGTCAGTACCCGGACGCTCGGATCCGCATTGCCGGTCACACGGACACGGACCCGATCCGCAAGAGCACGTGGAAGACCAACGAGCGTCTGAGCGCCGAGCGGGCGCTGGCGGTCGAGGAATATCTCGCGGAGCGCGGGATCGACAAGGACGACATGTACGTCGCGGCCTTCGGCCCGGCCGAGCCGCGCGGGACCAAGGCGCAGAGCCGCCGCGTCGAGATCTTTGTCATCGCGAACTGAGCCATCGCGCAACGCCGGCGCCCGCGCGACCGCTGCGCTCCCGCAGCTTCTTGATCTCGACAACTACACGCCCTGCGACTGGGATCTGACGATCGACCATGAGGGTCGCGAGCTGTGGCTCGACATCTTCGAGGCGCAGGTCGATCACATCGCGGCGGCGGCGCGGCAGAGCGACTACACCGAGGGGGACATCGCCGCGGCTCGCGCCGAGATCCTCGAGATGGTGCGGGCGATTCGCGCTGATCCGACAGCGATCGGGGAGCGGCTGGACATCCTGGCGATCGACCGCCGGCGCGACGGCGCGCTGCGCGAGCGGGGGATTGAGGATCCGTTCCGCGCGGTCAAGAGCCGCGAGAACGACCGGGCGCTCGCGGATCTGGACCGGCGGTGCGCGGAGATCGACGGGCTGCCGGAGGAGGAGCGGCTGGCGGAGCTGATCCGCGGGGTGTTCGCGGGGAATCTCTTTGACATGGGGGCGCAGAAGACGGCGGAGCTGTTCATGGGCGCCGCCGGGCCGGAGTTTCACGCGTGTCTTGATCGCGTGCCGGGGCGGCCGTGGGGCGTCGATGATCTCGACCGGGCGACGCTCGACGGGTTCGGGCGGGCGGTTCTGTTTGTCGACAACGCGGGGGCGGACATCGTGCTCGGGATGCTGCCCCTGGCGCGGGAGCTGGCTCGGCGCGGGACGCGCGTGACGCTCGCGGCCAACGAGCTCCCCTCGCTCAACGACGTGACTGCCGAGGAGCTGCGGGAGTTGCTCGATCGAGCGGCGCCGCTTGGCGAGCACGTCGAGTCCGGGGCGATCGTCGTCGAGAGCACGGGGTCCGCCGATCCGCTGATCGATCTGGGAGCCCTGGACCCTGGGTTCTGCGAGCGGGCGGCGGGGGCGGATCTGGTGGTGCTCGAGGGCATGGGTCGCGGGCTCGAGAGCAACTGGGAGGCGCGGCTCTCCTGCGAGACGTGGCGGATGGCGATCGTGAAGGTCGAGCCGGTGGCGGCGCGGCGGGGCGTGCGGATGTTCGACGGGATCTTCCGGCGCGACGCGCCGCAGTCCGCGCCCGCGACGTAGCTATCCTTCGGGTCGTGCCGACGCAGACGAACGAGATCACGCTGAGGACGCCCGCGGATCGGCTGGCGATCGTGCAGCATCGGGACATCGAGCCGCTGCGCGCGCTTGGGCTGACGAATGTGGGGCGGCTGGTGGCGCACCTGCCGCATCGGCACGAGCACGAGGCGGCGGAGGACGACATCGCTGAGCTCCCGGCGGGGCGGATCGTGACGGCGCGGGGCGTGGTGCAGGAGACGAAGGTGCAGCGTTTCGGGCGGCGGCCTCGGTTCGAGGCGTCGATCGCGGACGAGACGGGCGCGATCCGGTGCCTGTGGTTCAATCAGGCGTACCTGCACCGGAAGATTCACCCGGAGATGACCCTTCGCGTGCAGGGCAAGGCCAAGCGCACCGAGCACGGGCTGCAGATCACGAACCCGACGTGGGAGGCGATCGAGGAAAGCGAGGATCCCGGGCGGCGGGCGGAGCGGATCCGGCCGATCTACCCGACGACCGAGGGGATGCACGTCCGGCGGCTCGAGCGGATCATCGGGTCGGTGCTTGATGCGGCGCTTCCGCTGATCGAGGATCATCTCTCAGAAGAGTTTCGGGCGGCGCGGGCGCTCCCGAGCCTGGCCGAGGCGCACCGGATGATGCACCGGCCGGCGTCTGAGGAGGAGCTCCGCCGGGCGCGGCGAAGGCTTGCGTACGACGAGCTGCTGATGCTTCAGACGGCGGTGCAGCTTCGGCGCCGGGCGCTGCGCGGGGCGGGTCTGGCGGCGGCGCTCCCGCGGACGGAGGAGATCGCGGCGCGGATCAGCGCGCGGTTCCCGTTTGAGATGACCGAGTGGCAGCGGAAGGCGGCCGACGAGATCGCTTCAGACCTGGCGAGCGACGTCCCGGCGTGTCGGCTGCTTCAGGGGGATGTCGGCTCGGGGAAGACGGCGGTGGCGCTCTCGGCGATGCTGCTGGCGGCGGCGCACGGGCATCAGGCGGCGCTGCTCGCGCCGACGGAGCTTCTGGCCGAGCAGCATTTCGCGTCGATCCGCGAGCTTCTTCACGATTCGCGGGTGCGTCTGGCGCTCTCGACGGGCTCGGCGGCGGGTCCGGAGCGGGCGGCGGTCCGCGAGCGTCTGGCTCGGGGGGAGATCGACCTGGTCGTCGGGACGCACGCGCTTTTGAGCGAGCGCGTGCGGTTCCGGTCGCTGGCGCTTCTGGTGATCGATGAGCAGCATCGCTTCGGGGTGGCGCAGCGAGCGGCGCTGGCGGCGCGGGAGGGCGAGGGGACTCGCACGCCGCACACGGTGGTGATGACGGCGACGCCGATCCCGCGGACGCTGGCGATGAGCGTGTACGGGGATCTGGATCTCTCGGTGATCGAGGGGCTGCCGCCGGGGCGCTCGCCGATCCGGACGCACCGTGTGAGCGTGCCGATGCGCGATCAGGTCTACGACCGCCTGGCGCAGCTTGTCGCCGAGGGGGAGCAGGCGTACGTGGTGGTTCCGGCGATCGACGGGGGGGACACGCGGGCGTCGGCGCCGGTGGATCTGCGGGAGACGCTCGATCGGCTCAAGGCGCGCGCGCCGCGGGCTCGCGTCGCGGCGATGCACGGGCGGATGACGCGCGAGGAGCGCGACGCGGTGATGACGCGGTTCCGCGCGGGCGAGGTGGACGTGCTCGTGGCGACGACGGTGATCGAGGTGGGCGTGGACGTGCCGAACGCGACGTTGATGATCATCGAGCACGCGGAGCGGTTCGGTCTGGCGCAGCTTCATCAGCTTCGCGGCCGGGTGGGGCGGGGTTCGAAGGCGTCGCGGTGCGTGCTGATCGCGGCGCCGACGACGGAGGACGCCGAGGCGCGGCTGCGGGCGATCGTCGAGTCGACGGACGGGTTCGCCCTGGCGGAGAAGGATCTGGAGATCCGCGGTCCGGGGCAGCTGGCGGGGGCGGCGCAGGCGGGTGCGAGCGCTCTTCGGCTGGCGGATCTGGAGAAGGATCAGGATCTTCTGGCGATGGCCCGGCGCGACGCGGGCGCGTGGCTTGAGTCGTCGCCGCGGCTGGACAAACCGGACGATATCCTCCTGAAACGACGGCTCTTGAAGACGCACGGCACAACTTTGAGTCTGGCGGGCATGGCCTAACACATTCCCAATCGCGCGTTGCAATTTCCCGAAGTTCGGAGCAGAATCGGGCCGAGAGAATGGCGCCGGCGCCCGACGTTGCCGAGGACTCGCGTCGCAGGAGGTTCCATGTCGTTTTCCGAGCTTCACACTCGTCTGCGGGACGCCGCCGGGAAGCGGACGTTTCGCGCGATCGCTTCGATGACGAATCAGAATCACGAGACGGTGCGGCGGTACATGCAGGGGGCGGCGCCGAGCGTGGAGTTCATCTCGTCCTTCTGCGAGGCGCTGGGTCTGAACGCGAACTGGTTGCTGACGGGTCGCGGGCCGATGCGGGCCGAGGATGTCCGGCCGGAGGCGTTGTCGCAGGCGAACCCGACGGAGCTTCTGACGGCGACGGCGGGAAACATCGAGAAGCTGGACGATCGCGTGGACCGCCTGGAGGTGTTTGTCTCTACGATGGAGTCTCGGATCCGGGCGTCGGTTGTGCGCGAGGCCGATGGTTACGCCCGCGAGTCGGTGAGTTCCCATCGCGCGGCGAGCGACGCATCTGATGACGACCAACGATCCCCTGACTCCGCTTCGACGCGAGCCCGGCGCGTCGCCGACGCCCTCTCCAAACGACCACGTTCGGATGATCGTTGAGCTGATGCGCGCGGGCGGGCCGGACCTTGTCCGGCGGTGGGTCGCGGCGCTGCTGTCGGTCCCCGAGGCGGAGCGTGAGACGATCGTCGAGAGCGTGGAGGGACGGATCGCCGAGGTGTATCACGCGCCGGACGGCGCGGGCGAGGCGGAGGCGGGCGAGGCCGCGGCGGACGGGGGCGCAGAGGTCGCGGTCCGGCTCAAGGCGAGGCGCAGGGCGTCCGCCGCCGACTGACCCCGACGACTGACCCCGCCGACTGGCGCCGACGGCTAGAGTGCGGGCGTGAGCCTGAATCGAACGATCGCCGATGCGTTGCACGAGATGGCGCGGCTGCACGAGCTGCTTGGCGCCGACGCGTTTCGCGTGCGGGCCTACTCACGGGCGGCGCGCGCCTTTGAATCGCTGACCGCCGACGTCGGTGAGATGGGCCGCCAGGAGCTGCTCCAGCTCGAGGGGGTCGGTCACAAGATGGTTGACAAGGTGGAGCAGCTGGTTTCCACGGGGACGATCGACGAGCTGGAGGAGCTGCGCGGGAAGGTCCCGAAGGGGCTGACCGATCTGCTGGGGGTGCAGGGGCTCGGCCCGAAGACGATCCGTTCGCTCTGGAAACACGCGGGCGTGGAGTCGATGTCGGACCTCGAGAAGGCGATCGAGGAGGATCGCCTGAAGGACGTGCCGCGGCTTGGGGCGAAGACGATCGAGAACATCACGCGGGCGATGGACTTCGCGAAACACTCGCACGATCGAGCGCGGCTTGGGGTGGCGGCGCCGCTGGCGGAGCTGATCATCGAGCGGCTCGGCACGGTGAAGGGCGTGAGGCGGCTCGAGGCGGCGGGGTCGCTGCGTCGGGGGAAGGAGACGGTGGGCGATCTCGACATCCTCGCGTCGTGCGATGATCCCGAGGCGCTCTCGACGCGTTTTCGCGAGATGGACGCGGTGACGGACGTGCTGGCGGCGGGTGAGACGAAGTCGTCGGTGCGGATGACGGTTCCGGCGTCGCGCGGGCCTTCGACGGCGATTCAGGTGGACCTGCGCGTGGTTCCCGAGGCGTCCTTCGGCGCGGCGCTGCTGTATTTCACGGGCTCGAAGGAGCACAACATCCGGCTTCGCGAGCGGGCGCGGAAGAAGAAGCTGACGCTCAACGAGTACGGGCTGTATCCCGACGGCGAGGGTGACGGGCCTCCGCAGAGTCGCGGGGTGGCGCCTGTGGCGTCGGAGACGGAGGAGGAGATCTACGCGGCGCTGGATCTGCCGTGGGTTCCGCCGGAGATTCGCGAGGATCGCGGGGAGATCGAGCTTCGGGAGACGCCGCGGCTGATCGAGACGGGTGACATCCGTTCGGAGCTTCACGCGCACACGACGGCCTCGGACGGGTCGCTTTCGATCCTGGAGCTGGCGGAGCTGGCGAAGCGGCGTGGCTTTCACACGATCGCGGTGACGGATCACTCGAAATCGCAGGCGGTGGCGAGCGGCCTGAGCGAGGAACGGCTTCGGGAGCACATCAAGGCGATCCGCGCGGCGGACGCGGAGATCGAGGGGATCACCGTTTTGGCGGGGTCCGAGGTGGACATCCTCGCGGACGGGGACCTGGACTACGGCGACGAGCTGCTCGCGGAGCTTGACGTGGTGGTGGCGTCGCCGCACTGGGCGCTGACGCAGAAGCCGAAGAAGGCGACCGAGCGGCTGATCAGGGCGATCGAGCATCCGCTGACGCAGATCATCGGTCATCCGACGGGTCGGCTGATCAACCGTCGTTCGGGTCTGGACCCGGCGATGGATGAGATCATCGCGGCGGCGATCGAGCACGACACGGCGCTTGAGATCAACGCGCACTGGGCGCGGCTTGATCTTCGGGACCATCACGTTCGCGCGGCGGTCGAGGCGGGGGCGCTGATCGCGATCGATTGCGACGTACACGGGGCGGGCGATTACGAGAACATCCGCTACGGCGTGCAGACGGGCCGGCGGGGTTGGCTGACGCCCGAGCGGTGCGTGAACACGTGGGATTCGGAGAAGCTTCGATCGTGGCTGAACCGCTCTTCGTGAGCGCTCCTACAATCGACCCATGGGTGAGCCGTCGATCACGATCTTTGAGCCGCTGTGCGCGGTGTTCCGCCGGAAGCTGAAGTCCGAAGGACTGAAGTACACGCCGGAGCGGGCGCAGATTCTGGACACGATCATTCAGATCGACGACGTGTTCGAGGCGGAGCGGCTTCAGGAGGAGCTTCGCCAGAGTGATTTTCGGGTGAGCAAGGCGACGATCTATCGCACGCTCAAGCTGCTTCAGGAGGCGGGGCTGATTCACCCGGTGCCGCTCGAGAAGGAGCAGACGTCGTACATGCTGGCCTACGGCGGGCGTCCGCACGACCTGGTGGTGCGGGTTGATACGAGCGAGATCGAGACGGTGGAGATCCCGGAGCTCGACGCGCTGTGCGAGCGGCTGTGCCGGGAGCGCGGCTTGAAGCTCCGGGGGCGGAGCTTTCAGGTCTTCGCGGAGAAGGAGTGAGGGCTAGGCGTCGAGTTCGTCGAGATCGGTTTCCTTCATCTCGCGGCTGATGCGGTAGTCCTCGTTCATCCACTTTCCGAGGTCGGCCATCCGGCATCGCGGCGAGCAGAAGGGGAAGGACTTCCCGGGTTCTTCGATGGTTTCGCCGCAGGTGGGGCACTCGGCTGGCTTCGGCGTGTTCTTCAGGGGTTGTCGAGTCTTTTCGCCCACGAGTCGCTCCCTTCGATGACGATGCGGCGGGTGGTTTCGCCCGTGTGCGTGAGGCGAACGCGGAGGGCGTCGGGCGGCGCGGCGTCTCCGAGACGATCGGCCCACTCGATGATGACGGCGGCGTCGTCGCCGGCGAAGACGCCCGCGCCTTCGAGATCGGCGCCCTCATCGAGACGGTAGGCGTCGACGTGAACGAGCGTGAGGGTCGCGCCGGGGTACTCGTGGGAGAGCACGTAGGTGGGGCTCGCGACGGCGCGGCGATCGACGCCGAGCGCCCGGGCGACACCGCGGACGAGGCAGGTCTTACCGGCGCCGAGGTCGCCGATGAGCAGGACGGCGTCGCCCGGGCGGAGGATTGCGCCGAGGCGCTGCCCGGTCGCTTCGGTCGCTTCGACGGAGTCGCTCTCGAGAACGTGGATCTCTCGCATCAGTGGTCCCATCCGGCTTCGGCGATGTCGATGGTTTCGGTTTCGGTGATAAGGGCGGCGCCCTCGCCCTCGAGGACGCGGCCGATCCGCGAGGCGCCTCCGACGCGTTCCCGGGGCGAGGTGAAGAGCAGCTCGTAGTCCTCGCCCTCCCCCACCGCGGCGCGGACGTCCGCGGCGCCTTCGGCGAGCGGGATGAGCTTCTCGGCGAGCTCGATGCGGACGTTCGAGGCGTCGGCGATCCGTGCGGCGTCGCGCCCGAGGCCGTCTGAGAGGTCGATCATGGCGTGGAGGTCGGGGCCGAGGGCGTCGGCGAGCGCGGCGGCCTCGCGGACGCGCGGGGTGAAGCGGAGGTGGCGGCCTGAGGCGAGGGCGCCTCCGACGGCGCCGGTGACGTGGACGAGGTCTCCCGGTCTGGCGCCGCTTCGTAGGACGGGGCCTCGGTCGGGGTGGGGCCGGCCGATGATCGTGACGGTGAGGGTGGTCGGCCCGGGGGTTGTGGAGATGTCGCCGCCGACGAGCGGCGCGCCCGCGGCGCCGGCGATCTCCTTCATCGCTTCAAAGAGGGCGTCGGCCTGGGTGAAGCCGTCGCGGAGGGCGGCGGCGACGAGCGTGAAGCCCGGGCGGCCGGCCATGGCGGCGATGTCGCTCAGGCTTCGGGCGATCGCCTTGTGGGCGATGAGCTCGATGGGCGTTCCCGGTTCGTAGTGGCGCTGCTCGATGAGCTGGTCGACGGTGAGGAGGGCGAGCTCGCGACCGATGCGGACGACGGCGGCGTCGTCGCCGGGTCCGACGGGGACGGACTCGCCGAGATCGGCGCTGCGCTCGTAGATGTGCGCCAGGAGCTCGCTTTCGCGCATGGGTACGGGTCCTTTCGGGGGCCTAAGGTACCCGGCATGTTCGCCTCCGCCGATCTGCTCGCCACGCTCGCCCGCACCGCGACGCCCGCGATGGCGCAGGGGCACCATCAGTGGTGGCGGAGGTGGCGCGATCGGGTGAGCGGGGTTCATCCCGAGCTGCGCGGGCCGACGGCCGACGAACGATCGGAAACGGATCCCGCGGGAGCGACGCACGTGTTCGAGTCCTCGATGGGCGTTCGCGTGGGCGGGCGGCTGATCGAGCCCGCGGGGGCGCCACGCGGCGCGGTGGTGTTGCTGCACGGCTACGGGGCTCGGGAGGCGCTGGATGATCGCCACGGCTTCGCGGGGAACCTGGCGGTGCTGAAGCTGCGCGTGCGCGGGTTTCCGGGATCGCGGCTCGACGCGGGGGCGCTCGGCGAGGCGCAGGGCGGCTGGATCGCGCAGGGGCTGGGGGATGCGGCGGGGGCGGCGCTGACGGGCGCGGTGGCGGACGTGGTTCTTTCGGCGCGGGCGCTTCGGCGGCGGTACGGGGCGATCCCCGTGACGCTGCGCGGGGACTCGTTCGGCGGCGGGCTCGCGGTGATCGCGGCGGCGCAGGCGCTCGATGACGCGCCGTTTGATCGGCTGGCGATCGGCGTTCCTTCGCTCGGGGACTGGACGCTTCGGCTTTTGAGCGAGCGACCGGCGGGAGCGACGGCGGACGCGGCGCGAGCGCTGCGGGAGGCGACGGATCAAGCGGCGCTGCGGCGAACGCTCCGCCTGACCGACGCGGCGACGCACGCGCGGCGGGTTCAGCGGCCGACGCTGTGCCTGCTGGCGGCCGACGATCCGGTGGTCCCGCCGGCGACGGCGGCGGCGATCTACAACGCGCTGGGTTCGGATCCCGGTCTCAAGCGGCGGGTGATCGTGGAGCGCGCGCATCAGGCGCTGACGACGGGCGATCTGCGGCGCGTGGCGGCGTTCGAGCGGCTGGCGTCGGCGTTTCTTGATCCGGCGAACGATCCGATGTCGGCGCTCTCGGCCTCGCTCGAGCTCTAGCGGGCGTCGATCAGGCCGCGGATGATCGCGGCGTTTCTGGCGGAGGCTCCGCGGAGGCGTTCGGCGGCGCGGCGCGCGGCGGCGCCCATCTCGGCTCGCTTCTCGGGCGACGCGGCGAGCTCGGCGAGGGCGGGCCGGAGCGACTCGGCGGCGACGACGCGGAGGCCGCCTTCGCTCTCAAGCGCTTTGACGCTCGAGCGGAAGTCGGCGTGGGCCGGTCCGATGAGCAGCGGCTTGGCGAGTCCGGCGGGCTCCATCGGGTCGCTCCCGTGGAGGTCGCCGAAGGAGCGGCCGAGGACGACGATGTCGGCGAGGGCGTAGGCGGCGGCGAGCTTGCCGATGGCGTCGAGGATGGCGACGTCGGCCCCGGGCTCTGGGTCGCCGGCGGACCAGCGCGAGCAGACGGGGAAGGCGCCCGCTGCGGCGTCGAACCACTCGGGGCGTCTGGGGGCGACGACGAGCTGGGCGCCCGCGGGCAACGCTTGGCGAAGGAGCTCGGGCTCACCGGGGGCGGTGCTTCCGGCGACGACGATGAGGCGGGAGGCGTCGAGCCCGAGGCGGCGGCGGACCCGGTCGACGTCGGCGGGGTCGGGGACGACGGCGGAGGCGTCCCATTTCATGTTGCCGGTGACGCGGACGTCGGCGGCGCCGGCGTCGCGGAAGCGTTTGGCGGAGAGCTCGTCCTGGGCGCCGACGACGGCGAGGCGCGAGAACCACCGTCGGGTGATGAAGGCGAAGCGCCGGTAGCGCGGGGCGGAGCGGTCGCTCATGCGGCCGTTGATGACGGCGACGGGGATGCGGCGGCGGCGGCAGGCGGCGAGGAAGTTGGGCCAGAGCTCGAGCTCGACGAGCGCGACGGCGTCGGGCCGGACGCGGGCGAGGAATCGGCGGACGGAGCGGGAGAAGTCGAGGGGATAGCGGACGACGGCATGGTCTTCGGCGAAGAGCTCGCGGGCGCGGGCGAAGCCGGTGTCGGTGGTGCTGGCGATGACGATCTCGACGTCTCCGAGCTCGCGGACGATGGAGCGGAGGAGGTTGACCTCGCCCAGCGAGACGGCGACGAGGAGGACGCGCGGGCGGGTCTTTGCTGGAAGCGTGGCGCCCTTGCCGAAGCGGGCGGGCCAGCCGCCGCGGCGCTTTGTCAGGAGCCTCGGGAGCGCGAGGATCGCGAGGAGGAGGTAGAGACAGTCGAGGAGGGTGGCGCGCATCGGGTGGTCAGTGGGCAGAGCGGGATTCGAACCCGCAACCCCTCGCGTGTAAGGCGAGTGCTCTAGCCGTTGAGCTATCCGCCCTGAGGTTCAAGGGGGAAGCGTACCCGCGGGAACGAGCGCCGTAAAAAGGCTGGACGACGGGCGTGCGAAGCGGCGGCGGGGCTGGCGTCGCCCCGGCTTGACGATTTGGAGGTCGGCCTGAGCCGCGTCCCCCCTTCAGAGCGGGCAGACGGCTCCAAGTCGCGGCGAAGGGACGAAACGGAGTGAAGCCGGGCCGGCTGAGGTCCGATGACCTCCGGCATGAAGCGCTTCCGCCATCGCCGTAGCCTGATCGTCCTGCTTCCGCTCGCCGCCCTGACCGGGTGCGCAGCGACGACCCCGAACGAGCCGCTCGCCTCCGACGCGTTGCACGCGTCGGGTCCGCCGCTGACGCTTGTGATGAGCGACGGCGGGTTCGTCGTCGGCGACTCCCTCGGGATGTCGCTCATGGGCGGGAACGGCGTGATGCTGGCGGACGTGTACGAGCCCTTCGAGCTCGACTGACTCAGCCTTCGAGCGTTGAGATGACGGCGGCCTCGCGGAGGCGTTCCCCCGAGAGCTGGAGGGGCGCGAATCGTCCGATGACGACGGCGCGGGCGTCACGGAGCTCGCGGGCGGTGAGCCCGAGGTTCGCGAGCAGCGAATCGATCTCGGCGATGCGCGCGAGTTCGTCCTGGGCGCCGGAGTCGCGGAGGTAGGCGGCGAGAGCCTCGGTGGAGTCGCGCTGGTCGGGGGGCGTCTGGTCGAGGAAGTCGGCGTAGAGCGCGGCGAGCGTGGACTGGATCTCGGGGACGTTCTGGAAGTCGCTCCCGGCGAGGGCGTCGTAGCGCGCGACGAGGTTGCGGGCGACGGTTCCGCTGAGCCTGAGGGCGGCGGCGCCGGGGGTGACTTCGCTCACGTCGTCGTAGAGACCGCGGCCGCTGACGCTCGAGACGAGTTCGGCCGGCGCGGGGGCGCGGGCGGGGACGCCGACGCGGACGAGATCGGCCGCGAGGGCGGGATCGATCTCGGGGTTTCGGGCGACGTCGCGGAGGCCTTCGGCGAGGACGCCGTCGTCGAGTCCGGCGGGGTTGGGCGCGACGGCGGCGGGCGGCGCGGCGAGGTCGAGGACGATCCCGGCGGCGACGAAGTCATCGAGCGTGAGGGACGAGCCGAACTCGCGAGATTCGAGCGGGCCCTGCCCGGAGATGGGGCCGCCGTCGGTGGCGACGAGCGGATCGCCGGCGCCGGCGGCGATCGAGCTGATCACGACGCTCGCGTTGATGTCGATGGCGCCGGCGGCGATGAGATCGGCGCCCTCGTCGGGATCGGCCGAGAGCACGACGCCCGCGCCGTCCGGCACGAGCAGGCTGGCGGGGTCGCGGGCGAGGATCGTCAGGACGCTCGCGTTGATGGTGAGATCGCCGAAGGCGTTCACGTCGCCGAGGGTCACGGCGTCGCCCGCTTCGAGGGTGAGCGAGCCGAGCGCGGTGAGCTTCTCGCGCGGGCCGATCTGGACGTCGTCTGACGCGGCGAGCCGGAGGGAGCCCGTGGCGTCCGGGCGGGCGACGATGGTGGCCCGGTCGGGGACGCTTGGGCGACCGGACGGGTTGAGCCGGAGAGAGCCGGCCTGAGCCGCGGTGTCGCCTCCGAGGGTGAGGAGTCCGCCCGCTTCGAGAGTGAGGTCGCCGCTGGTCTGCTTGACGAGCGATGCGGTGGTCGTCGCGTCGGTTCCGGCGGAGACGAGCTGGTCGCCCGCGCCGGTGGCGAGGCCGGTTCCGATGAGATCGACGGAGCCGGAGGCGAGGGCGTCGCCGGCGAGCTGGTAGGCGGCTGAGTCGAGGAGGAAGTCGCCGGTGATGGCGGCGCCGTTGAGCGTGATGTTGGCGCCGGCGAGGGACGCGTCGCCGTCTGCGGTGGCGAGGGTGAAGCCCGCGGCGGCGGTGGTCGTGTCGAGGGCGATGTCTCCGGCGGCGAGGGTCTCGAGGTTCGCGGCGCCGGCGACGGTTGCGGGGCCGGCGTCGGTGATGCCGCCGGTGCGGGCGGTCAGCGAGAGGTCGCCGCCGACGCTGGCGCCGCCCAGGGTGATGGCCCGGGCGTTGACGACGCTCGCGAAGAGGTTCGAGTCGAGGAAGATCGTCCCGGCGGCGTCGAGATTGGGGAGGTCGATCGACCCGGCGGCGGTGAAGTCGGCGTCGGCGGCGCGAAGAGCCTGCGTCGCGGCGGGGGACTGGGCGATGTCGCCCGAGGCGGCGATGGCGAGGTTTCCTCCGGCGCCGGAGGTCCCGGCGATGGGGTCGACCAGGAGGGCGTCGCCGGCGACGACGAGCTGGGCGTTCTGGTCGAAGGCGAGGCCGATGGCGGGCGACTGGAGCGATCCGGAGGAGACGAGCGAGCGACCGGCGAGGTCGGCGTTTGCGCTCGTGCCGCGGTGGGTTCCGCCGTTGGCGACGACGTCGCCGGTGATGCTGGTCTGACCGACGGAGCGCGTGAGGAGGGCGCCGACGGAGAGGTCGTTGATGACGAGGTCGGCGGCGGAGTCGAGGAGGACGTCGGCGCCGGTGAGGCCGGACCCGTCGGCGAGGTTGATGGAGGCGTCTCCGAGGGTTCGGAGGGTGTAGTCCATGCCGGCGAGGGTTGCGGGGCCGACGCCGAAGTCAGAGAGCGCGGGGAGCAGGGCGCTTGTGAGATCGGCGGACTGGACGATCTCGAGGTCGCTCGGGAGGGAACCGAAGGCGGCGCCCTGGAGGCGCGGGGCGTTCGAGGCGAGGTCGACCTGCGCGGCGCCCGCGCTCGCGACGCCGGCCTGGAAGCGCATCTGCGGTGCGTTGATCTGGAGGGCGCCGGGGGCGAAGAGGGTGTCGCCGGAGCCGTCTGTTCCGGAGCGGGAGTCGATCGAGGCGGCGATGACGGCGCCGGGGTTCCAGGTGACGGCGTCGGCGGCGAGCACCCGGAGCTGGCTGTCGAGGAAGATGCGACCGGGGAGCGTGGCGGGGCCGGCGACGTCGATGAGGACGGACTGGCCGATGATCTCGGCGGTTGGGGCGGCGTTGTAGAAGGCGCCGGTGGCGTGGAGGGATCCTTGTCCGAGTTCGAGGTCGCGGGTCTGGTTGACGCCTCCGCCGCCGGCGCCGTCCATGTCGGCGATGAGCCGGAGGTTGAGGGCGTCGCCGTCGCCGAAGCCGGAGTCGATGACGTCGCGCTCGATGTTGATGTCGTTGTGAGCTCGGAGGGTGAGGGTGGAGCCGGTGACGCCGTCGAAGTCGAGGGTGGCGAGGAGGGTGATGTCTCCGGGCTCGAGGCCGGCGCCGGCGGTTTCGAGTGTGACGTCGCCGCTCATGAGGGCGGTGACGATGGTCCCGACCTCGATCTGCGCGCCGGCGGCGCTTGAGGCGAAGCCCTCGGGTGTTGGCGTGACGCCGGCGGAGCCGAGGCCGTCGAGGACGATCTCGAGGTTGAAGGGGTCGATGAGCCAGTGGCCGCCCGTTCCGGCGTTTGAGCCGACGTCCGGCGCGCGCTCGACGCGGAGGGTGCGGCCGGCGGAGGTCTCGACGAAGCCGCCGGGGCCTGTGGCGCCGCGGGCGGAGAGGGTTCCGTAGACGCCTGCGGCGTTGTCGGCGAGGATCCAGACCTCGCCGCCCGCGCCGGTTTCGGTCGCGTCGGCGCGGAGTGTGGAGGCGTGGTCGACGAAGACGAGATCGCCTTCGAGGCGGATCTCCCCCCCACCGCGCGGGCCGGAGGCGTCGATCGCGGCGCCCTCGAGGACGACGTCGCCGCCGGAGGCGACGGCGCGGTCTGCGGTGGTTCGGCCGCCGAGGGCGATGGAGTAGACGTCGCCGGTGGTGAAGAGGACTTCGGCGGCGTCGATGTCGCCGGAGTGGACGAGGTCGGCATCGGGGGCGGCGGCGGCGCCGTCGACCTGGACCATGAGTCGTCCGCCGGCTTCGCCGAGGTAGACGGTTTCGCCGGCGCTCATGGTGACGAGACCCTCGGGAGCGACGATGGTTCCGAGGTTCTCGACGCGGGCGCCGGCGAGGTGGACGAGGTTTTCGGCGTTGATAACGCCGCGGTTGACGAGGCTTCCGCCGGTCGCGGTGAAGCGGTCGACGCCGGAGATGAAGTCGGCGTCTGAGATGTTGGCGGCGGCGGCGACGAGCCCGGCGGCGCTGATGACGGCGTTGGGCCCGAAGACGACGCCGGAGGGGTTGACGAGGTAGACGACGCCGTTGGCGGAGATGGAGCCGTTGATGAGCGAGGGATCGGGGCTGTTGACGCGGTTGAGGACGCGCGCGGATTCGCCTGGCTGGATGAAGCGGACGGCTTCGCCCGAGAGGACGTCGAAGCGGGAGTAGTTGATGATCGCGCCGTCTGAGGCGTGGATGACGAGCTCGCCGGCGGCGGGGTTGAAGCTGGCGGATCCGCGGACGACGTCGGTGGGTGAGACTCCGGCGTGCGAGGCGGACTGAGCGATCGCGGCGGTGGATCCGGCGGCGGTCGCGAGGGCGGCGATCAGGGTGCGCGCGGTGATGTTTGTCATGTCTGCTCTCTCGGGTGTGTCTCCGGACCCTGTGCTGAGGTCCGCTGGTTGTACGCAGGCGGCGGCGGCGGCGTTCGTGTTGGCTCTCGCCCTAGAAGAAGACGGTGAGGAGGACGTGGAGTCGGCTGTCGCCGGCTTCGACCTCGTCGGTGGCCGTCTGCTCATCCAGGAGCGCGAAGCCCCAATCGAGCCGCAGGTTCACGTTGCGGAGGACGCTCAGTTCCACGCCCACCCCTGCGCTGAGGAGCGTGGCGTCGTCCTCAAAGGAGAGTCTGTCCTCGATCTCGAGGTGTGCAACGTCCAAGAAGCCGCGAAGGATGAAATCCCAGTCGGGTCGCTGGAGGGGCTGCTGGGGGCGCCACTGGAAGGGGTCGCCGAAGAGTTCGCCGGGGTCTGCGGGCGGGAGGCTGCGCGGGACGTGAAAGCGGTATTCGAGGCTCCCGACGAGGACGTTATCGCCGAAGGCGAAGGACTCGGGGTAGCCGCGGACGGTGAAGAAGCCTCCGGCGGTGAGGGAGTAGTTCGGCGGGAGTCTGTTGCTGAGGGATGTGAGGCCTCTGAGGGAGAGGGCGAGTTCGTGGGCGAGGGTGGGGTTCTCGGACGCTTCCCAGTCGGGAACGAGGAGCGGCTCGAGGTAGAAGGACCAGTCGAGGTCGGCGCGGAGGACGGCGAAGTCGTCGTCGGCGAGGGGGCGGCCGAGCTGGTTGACCTCGCTTCCGTCGGTACCGGCAAACCCGGCGATGTTCCATTCGACGCCGGTGAAGGCGCGGAAGCTGCCGCGCTCGGAGTTCTCTTCGGCGCGGAAGCCGGCGTAGGGGAGGAGGAAGTCGGCTTCTCCGATGGTCCCGGCGATGTTGTTCTTGACGCGGACGTGGTCCCAGCGGGCGCCGAGGAGTCCGTCGATGAAGAAGGCGCGGTCCTGGAGGAGGTTCCATCGGGCTTCGAGTCCGAGGGAGTAGCTTTCGCCTTCGAAGGAATCGCCGGCGAAGCCGAGTTCGCTGGCGCTGTACTCGAGGGCGGAGCCGTAGACGCGCCACCAGGCGCGGCCGAGGTCCTTGAAGGGGCGCTCGTAGCTGGCGGAGAGGGCGTTGACCTCGTCGAGGTCGCCGGTGAGGAAGTCGACGTTCAGGACGTCGTCGACGCCGGTGAGGTTGTAGTGGATGAGTCCGGCGCGCTCGCGCCAGTCGGTGGTCTCCTCGGTGCCGGTGTTGGAGAGCTGGAGATAGAAGAGGAGGGGATCGTTCTCGGCGATGAGGAGATCGAGGACGACCTCGTCGGTCTCGACGCCCGGGGAGAGGGCGAGATCGACGCGGCGGCCGGGGCGGCGTCCGAGGTGATAGACGTAGCGGTCGAGCGCCTGGAGGTCGACGAGCTGGCCTTCCTGGACGGGGGCGTTCTCGGCGAGGCGACGGTGCTCGGGGGCGTCGCGGACGGGCTCACGCTCTTCGACGGTGGCGCTTGTGCGGATCTGCGAGACGCGCCCTTCGGTGACGACGAGGCGGAAGATTCCGTCCTCGGGGGTTCGGCCCTGAACGCGGACGCCGCGGTATCCGAGAGCGTTGTAGGCCTGAACGATCGCGCGGCCCATCTCCTGAAGGGCGGAGGCGTAGAGGGGCTGGCCGCCCGCGAGGTCGCCGATGGCGAAGGTCTCGACGGGGAGCCCGAGGCGGGGCTGGATCCATGCGTTCTCGCCGTCGGTCTCGACGGGGGTGAGATCGACGGGGAGCGCGAGGGCTTCGGCCTCGGTGATCGCATCGCCGCTGAGTCCCTCGACGATGATTTGATTCAGTCGGAAGGGGCCGGCCTCGGCCTCGGCGGGGCCGGGAGCGGGCACATCGATCAGGAGCCGGCCGTTGTCGCGGGTTGAGTTCGGGCGCGGCTGCGGGGTGACGTCCCTGCCTTTGGCGCGGAGCATCCAGCCGGCGACGGCTTCGGCGATGACGGCCTCGAGGGAGCGGTCGATCTCGGCGTCGCGGCTGATGAGCTCGGCGAGGGTGAGGAGTTCGGCCTGGTCGTCGTCCTGCTCCGCGGCGATGAATCCGCCGGGAACGGGGAGGACGCGCACGCGGATGTCGGCGAGGTCGGCCTGATTGATGTTCCAGGCGGAAAGGCCTTCGATCCGGACGGTGTCGAGGGGCGCGAGGTCCTGGGCCTGCGCGGCGACGCTCCAGATGGAGATGACGACGGCCAGCGTCAATCGGGCGGTTTGGTGCTTCATCGGTTCGCTTCCCTTCCCGTGCAGGCGCCGATCCGTGGCGCCGTGGCTTGAAAATACCACTTGGGAGCGAAGCTCGCGTCAAAGCGAAAACCGGGCGGAGAGAGTGTTCTCTCCGCCCGGCTTTGATGTGCGGCTGGCTGGCGTCGCTCGGTCAGTTGAGACGACGGCGGACGCTGGCGAGGCCGGCGAGCCCGGCGAAGGCCATGGCGCCGCCCGCGGGGAGCGGGACGACGACGAAGATGTCGATGTCGGAATCGGCGTCGACGCCCATGGCGTTGGGGTTGAAGGCGAACTGAAGGAAGGAGCCCGTGAGGGGCTGGGCGGCGAACCAGTCGGAGACGTCAACGCCAGCGAAGACGGCGGAGGAGAACGTTCCGGCGAAGGTGAGGCCGTCGATCGAGAAGCCCTGCCCGGCCTGGGTGTTGACCGAGCCCTCGGCGCCGCTGATGGTGGCCGAGTAGGTGTTGACGGTCATCATGTCGGCTTCAAGAACGGACACGGCGAAGGAGCCGCCGGCGACATCGCCGTTGACCAGCTCGATCGTGCCGGTGAAGCCGTCGAGGGTTCCGGAGATGGACTGGTTGGCCCCGTTGATGAGGATGCCGGCCAGCTCGGTGTTGGCGTTGGTGGTGAGGTCGACGGAACCGGTGTACCCGACGCTGAAGCCGGGTGCGGCCGTCGCCGTGAGGGCGTTGACGTCGATCTGGAGAACCTGGGTGGCCGAGGCGACTCCGGCGCCCGCCAGGAGCGCGAGAGCCGCGGCGGTGGCCACGAACCCCTTCTTCTTCACAATGCTCATCGATCTCTCCTCTTTTTCCGCTTCCGATGCGCGGTTGGTTGGACGCCGGGGAGCGCGTCGGCGCTCGACCAGCTAATCGTCTGTGTATTCAAGGCTTAGGATATACCGACTGCGGAGGGCGGCCAGCGATCTCGGGGGATAAATGTTTATTTTTCAACAGCTTATGCTTCCGACGGGCGGAGTCCGAGAAGATCGGAGCCTGGAGGCTGGGCGGGGCGGATCGAGGAGGGCGCCGATAAAAAAAACCGGCCGATCCTTTCGGACCAGCCGGTCGGATGAGCCGGTTTGGTTGTCTTGAAGGGGCTTTAGGGGATCAGGCGAGGCGGCGGCGGCGGACGCCCGCGAGGCCGATGAGCGCTACGGAGGCGATGGCGCCGCCCGCGGGCAGCGGGACGACAACGAAGATGTCGATGTCGGTGTCCGTGTCGACGCCGTCTGCGTTGGGCTCGAACTGGAACGTGAGGAAGGAGCCGGGGAGCGGCTGGGCTTCGAACCAGCGGGAGACGTCGACGCCGGCGAAGGTGCCGCTTGAGAACATGCCGGCGAAGGTGAGCCCGTCGATCTGGAATCCCTGTCCGGCCTGGGTGTTGATGACCCCGGTGCCGGAGGCGATCTGAGCGCTGTAGGTGTTGATCTCTCCGCCGGTCTCGACGACCTCGACGGTGAAGGATCCGCCGGCGACCTGTCCGTTGACGAAGTCGATGGAGCCGGTGAAATCGTTGAGGGAACCGGTCACGGCGAAGGGCACGCCGTCGCAGAGGATGCCGGCGAGGTCGCTGAGCGGCCCGTCGTTCATGGTGATCGAGCCGGTGTAGGTGGTGCTGAAGCCGGAGGAGCCTCG
>CAZXGT010000006.1:0-26888 GCA_964639935.1 uncultured Phycisphaeraceae bacterium | reverse complement strand
CGTCGTTCATGGTGATCGAGCCGGTGTAGGTGGTGCTGAAGCCGGAGGAGCCTCGGGCGACGGCGCTGTCGAGATCGGCCATGCCCGAGTTGTCGACGCTCACGATGAGCGCGTTGACGTCGAGCTGGAGCTCGGAGGCGGCGGTGGCCATGGAGGCGATGCCGGCGGTTGCGGCGGCGGTGAGCAGGAATGTGGTCGTCTTCATCAGAGTCTCTCCCTCTGAAAATGGTGCGTGAGATTCATTGCTTCGAGACGCCGGTCAATAGGTGCGGCGTCTTACGCATGACAGGGCCCCGAGGCCGGCGAGTCCCATGAGCCCGGCGAGGGGCGTGGGGATCACCGTCACGAAGATGTCGATGTTGGAGTTCATGTCTTCGCCGAGGGGGTCGGCGCCCGGGTTGAAGCTGAAGTTGAGGAAACTTCCGTTCAGAGGCTGGAGGGCGAAGAAGTCGGCGACGTCGATCCCGGCGAAGGTCGCGCCGGAGAAGAGGCCGTTGATGGTGAGGCCGTCGACGGTGAAGCCCTGGCCGGCCTGGGTCTTGATGGATCCGGCGCCGCCGGAGACGTCGGCCTCATAGGTGTTGGTCTCGCCGGTCGCCATGTTGGCCTCGTAGCGTTCGGCTTCGAGGGTGAGGAAGCCGCCGATGACGCCGCCGTTCTCGATGTTCACTTCCGCGGTGAAGTTGGAAAGGAGCCAGCCTTCGCCGTCGGAAAGATCACCGTCGACGGGCATAAGGGCGCCGTCGATGATGAGCGCGGCGAGATTTGAGGTGGCGTTGTTGCCCATCCGCAGTTGGCCGGTGAAGTTTTCGTCGAAGCTTCCGCCGCCCGTGTTGGAGGCGATCATGGTGGTGATGGCGTTGACGTCGAACTGCAGCCTCGAGGCGGCGGTCGCCGTCTGACCGATGGCGAGCGTCGAGGCCAGAGCAGCGACGCCGAGGCCGATACGGGATGTGATATGGGTTCTGTCCACGGCGAAAGAACTCCTAAGGTCGCGCTCTCCACGCTCATCGCTTTCAAGGAAAGCCGACGACGACGCGAGCGGGCCTTGGGCCACTGGTGAATTGTGAGCGGGTCCTGACTCCGGACCCCGTGCCGCGTATTACGCTAACGAGCGGAGCCTGTTATTGGAAGAGCAAAGCCATGGAAAGATGGGAAAAAATACGTATGCAAGCGCAGGAAATGCGTCATCGCCTGCCGCTTACTCGACCGTAGCGCCGCCTGAACCGGGGGCGCCGGGGCGCGTCAGACGCCTGTCGGGGTCTCGACCTTGTTGGCGCCGGTTTCGGCGACCTTCTGCGTCGCGCGGAAGAGGCTCTCGAAGGTGCCGGCGTCGGTCCACCAGCCGTCGAGGATCTCGTGAGTGAGGTCGCCGCGATTGAGGTACATGTTGTTGACGTCGGTGATCTCGAGTTCGCCTCGTTCGCTGGGCTCGAGCCGCTTGGCGAAGTCGAAGACGTCGGGGTCGTACATGTAGATGCCGGTGACGGCGAGGTTGGAGGGCGGGTCCTTGGGCTTCTCGAGGATCTCGACGATTCGGGCGGAGGGGTCGTCGTTCTCGAAGCGGCAGACGCCGAAGCGGTGGGGATCGTTGACCTCCTTGAGGAGGATCTTGGCGCCTGAGCTCTGGGTGAAGAAATCGGCGACGGCGCGCTTGATGTTGCGCTCGATGATGTTGTCGCCGAGGATGACGACGACCTTCTCGCCGTCGGCGAAGTCCTCGGCGAGCATGAGGGCGTCGGCGATGCCGCCCTCTCCCTCCTGGTAGGTGTAGTGGAGGTCTCGGACGCCGAGGTCTTTTCCGTTGCCCAGGAGCTTGAGGAAGTCTCCGGCGTGCTCGCCCCCGGTGACCATGAGGATCTCGTCGATGCCGGCGTTGAGGAGCGATTTGATGGGGTAATAGACCATGGGCTGGTCGTAGACCGGGAGGAGGTGCTTGTTGGTGACAAGGGTGCAGGGTCGGAGTCGGCTTCCAAGGCCTCCGGCGAGGATCACGCCTTTCATGGCTCACTTCCTTTCTTCATCGTCATCGTCTGGGCTTGGGTCTGGCGTGTCATCCGGCGGAGGCGAGCCGGGCCCTGAGGGTCTCGTAGCGTTCATCGAAGTTCTCGACCTGGGAGGCCGCTTCGCTTTCGGGGTCCATGCGGGCGAGGGCGGACCTGGCCTGCTGGGTCTGGCCCAGCTGGGCGTGGAGCTCGGCGAGTGCGAGCAGGAGTGTGTGGTTGACGGGGTCGAAGGCGAGTCCCTCGCGATAGGCGTCGATGGCCTCGTCGGCTCGGTCGGCGTGTTCGAGCGCGGCGCCGAGGGTGTGATGGAACGCGGCGAGCTGCGCGGGCGTGTAGCCCTGCCGGCGGGCGCCGGCGATCGCCAAGCGAGCGAGTTCGACGGGTTCTTCGGAGGCTTGCTCGGCTTTGGTGAGGAGGTAGGCGAGGTTGTTGAGCGCGACTGGCTGCCCGGGGAAAAGTTCGAGCGCTTGGCGGTAGCTTCGGCGGGCGTCGTCGGTCTTGCCGAGCTGCTCCTGGGCGACGGCGAGGATGATGACGCCGGGGGTGCGCTCGACGTTCTCGATGCCGGTGAGGATCGATTCGACGCGCCGAAAGTCTGCGGGCTCGCGCGTGCGCCCAGCGAGCTGGAACCAGGCGTCGGCGAGCTGGAGGGTCTCTTCGGCGCTGAGATCATCCGCGGGGGCCTGTTCGAGCCACGCGCGGACGCGGTCGGGCGGCGCCTGGAGGTCCGGCGCGACGCTGACAAAGAGGGCGTCCCTGAATCGGCCGTCATTGAGCTGAGCGAGCACGCTTTGGGCTTCTTCGATTCGGCCGAGCCTCGCGAGCGCGCGGACGAGCGGCTCGACGCGTTGGGGCTGGGCGTCGCTCTCGGCGAGGATGCGTTCGCGGACGGGGCTCAGGGCGTCGAGGGCGGCGTTGGGTTCGCCCTGAGCGAGGGCGAGGCGGGAGATCGTTACCCGTGGCTCGAGGGGATCGTTGGCCTGCGCGAGCCAGCGACGGGCCATGGCTTCGGCCTCATCGAAGCGTCCGGCGGTGGCGAGCATCTCGGCGGCGAGGCGGCTGGCGTCGGGGAGCTCGGGCTGAACTCGGGCGAGGTCCTCGGCGGCCCTGACGGCGCCGGCGATGTCGCCCGCCTGAAGCCTTGCCGCGGCGAGAAGCCGGGCGATGAGCACGGCGCCCGGGTGCTCACGAACGAGCGTCTCGAGCGAACTGATGTAGGCGTCGAGATCCTCGTCTTCCGAGAGTTCGCGCGTGGCCTCGATGACGGCGGCGAGGGCGGGATCGAGGTCGTCTGAGGCGGTGGCTTGGGCGAGGCGCTCGAGCGCGGCGATGGGGTCGGCCTCGCCGGTGCGCAGTGAGGCGGAGGCGGCGAGGACGGCCAGCTCAGAGGAATCCGGATCGAGCTCGAGGCCTGCGGAGACCGCCTGGCTGGCGTCGTCGGCTCGGCCGAGGTCGAGGAGGAGACGGGCGCGGCTGGCGTAGAGGCCTGCGGTGGGCTCGGCCTCGATGGCGCTGTTGATGGCGGCGAGGGCCTGGCTGGTCATGCCGCGCTCGGCCATGACCTGGGCCGCGAGTCGGGCCTGCTGCTCGGGTGAGAGGGTGGAGCGTTCGATGACGTCGACGGCGTCGCTGACCCGGTCGCGTGCGGCGAGGTATTCGGCGGTGATGGCGGTCGCATCGAGCGAGGAGAGCGGCTCCTCGACGAGGCGGCTGATGACGGCGTCGGCCTCGCGGACGCGCCCGGTCTTGGCGAGGGTTGCGGCGAGCTGGGCGCGCTCGATCTGTCCGGCGCCGGGACGCTGGGCGAGAGCGCGGCGGTCGGCCGCGGCGATGTCCCAGAGACCGAGGGACGCGGCGAGCTCGGCGCGCCGGCGGAGGAGAGCGGGGTCCTGGATCTTGAGCTGGGCGAACTCGCGGAGGCGGGCTTCAGCGAGCTCGGCGCGTCGCTCGGCCTGGAGGATGGTGATGAGGCGGGGGTAGAGGCCGATGCGTTCGGGGTCGGCGTCGATGGCGCGGCCGTAGTAGTCGGCGGCGGTGGCGCGATCCTCGAGGGTGAGCATGGCTTCGCCGGCGAGGGCGAGGGCCGCGGCGTCGGGCGAGGCGGAGCGGAGTCCGGGGCTGAGGAGGTCGACGGCCTCGCCCGCGGCCCTCTCGGTGGGGTTGAAGGTGAGGAGTCGACGGGCCTCGTAGATTCGCCAGGTCATGGAGCTCTCGCCGCCGACGCTTCTGAGGCGGACGACGGCGTCCATGACGACCTCCTCCCGCGACCACGCCTCGGAGGCGTTGAGGAGATCGATCTGCGCCTGGGCGTCGCGGGGGTTGGCGTCGGCGATCTCCTGGAGCAGCTCGAAACCGCGGGGGTCGTTCTGCGAGACGAGCCAGATCGCGCGGCGTCGCTCGAGCTCGCGGCGGTCGGCGTCCGTCGCGGCCTGGATCGCCTCGCGGAAGACGCCGCGAGCTTCGTCGGCGCGTCCGGCTTCGGCGAGTTTGCGAGCGCGAAGCTCGACGATGGCGGGCGTCTGCGCGGAGGCGTCGGCGACGGCGTCGAGGCCCGCGAGACCGGCGTTCTCGGCTCGGGCGATGAGGGCGACGAGAGACTGTCCCGGGAGCTGGGCTCCGCTTTCGACGAGTTCGACGAGGCGGCTCAGGGATCGCTGGGCGAGATCGAGCTCGCCGCGCAGGAGGCGGACGCGAGTTTCGAGGGCGAGGATCTCGGCGGTTTCGTTCTCGTCGAGGGTCTCGACGGCCTCGCGCATCTCCTGGAGGAGCGCGAGGGCTTCCTCGGAGCGGTCGGCGCGGTCACCCGGGCGCTCGAGGAGCCTGACGATCGATCGGGCGGCGACCTTGGCGGCGGGGTAGGAGCCCGCGCGGCGGGAGAGGACGCGGCCGGCCTGCTCGAGGGCCTCGGCGGGGCGGTCGCGATCGAGCAGAAGGTTCGCGAGCTCGATGCGGATGGAGAACCATCCGGGGTTGCGCAGCGCGACGTCTTCCCATCGTTGCGCGGCTTCGCGCCAGGAGCCGAGGGCGAAATCGGCGCGACCGAGGAGGTACTCGGCGACATCGGTCGGGACGAGCGTGGCGAGGCGAGTCGTGGGAGACATGATGGCGCTCTGGAGGCTCCCGCGCGCGGCGCCCCAGTCGCCTGATTCGAGCGCGTCGCGGCCGTCGATCAGGTTGACCCAGAAGCGGCTGGCGGCGGAGTCGCGGAGCTGGAGAGCGCGGTAGTTCGGATGGTCGGAGCCCTGGGGCTCCGGCTCGGGGGCGAGCAGGACCGACCAGCCGAGCGCGGCGTCGCTGGCTTCGTCGGGGTTTCTGGCGGCGTCGATGGCGCGGGCGCGGGCCTGCTGGATGCGGCCGGACTTCCAATCTCGTTCGATGGCGATGGCGACGGCTTCGGACTGGGCGTCCGCGTCGCTGTCGCCTGCGAGTTCCCGGTTGAGGATCTCGGAGGCGCGCTGGTCGAGCCCGAGGAGATCGAGGAGCTGGACGATTCGGGCGAGCGACTCGGGGCGCTCGATCTCGATGTCGGCGACGCGCTCGGCGGCGATTCGGAGGTCCTCGAAGGCGGCGCCCGGGGCGCTGGTGCGGACGCGGGCCTCGGCCTGGAGGAGGAGGAACTCGGCGCTGCGCGGTCGGGCCTCGGCCTGCTCGTCGGCGTATTGGCGGACGGCCTCGGCGCCGGCGCCGGCGGCGAGCATGCGCTGGAGTCGGAGGCCGTGGCCTCGGACGTCGTCTGGGTATTGGTCGATGAAGGCGGCGATGGCGTCGTCGGCCCCGGGGCGCCCGAGGGCGGCGAGGCCCTGAGCGCGGGACCAGAGCGCTTCACGGTGCGTGGGCTCGAGCTCGATGAGGCGCTCGGCGATGTCGATGAGCTCGGTGATCTGGCTGGTCTGGCCGTAGATCTCGAGGAGCACGTCGAGGGCGAGGCGGTTGTCGGGCTCGCCCACGAGCGCCTGCTGTGCGAAGCCGATGGCGGCCCCGAGATGGCGGGCGTTCTCGAGCGGGATGCGTCGCCGCATGTCGGCCATGGCGGCCATGGCCTCGGGGTCCTCGCGGAGGCGGCCGCTTCGGATCTCGTTAAAGGCGTTCATCGCCTCCCTGTAGCGGTCCTGCTCGTAGAGGAGGAAGGCCTGCTCGCGGGCGTCGGCCTCTGAGTCGAGCCGAGCGTTGGCGCGCCACTGGACGGCCGCAAGGATTCCGGCGCTCGCGACCACCGCGATCACCAGCAGGGCGACGATCCGGCGTCTGGCTCGCTTGCTCATCGGCATTGGTTCATCCCTTCACCATCTTCAAGACTGTCTGCACGATGATCCACAGGTCGAGTCGCCAACCCTGTCGGCGGACGTACTCGAGGTCGTAGCGGATCCATTCCTGGAAGTCCGTCTCGGGCTCGCGCGTTCGGCGGACCTGCCAGAGGCCCGTGACGCCGGGCCGGACGCTGAGTCTCGCCTCGCGCCAGGCGGGACAATACTGGTTTTCCTTGTCGGGGCTCGGGCGGGGGCCGACGACGCTCATGTGTCCGGCGAGGACGTTGAGGAACTGGGGGAGCTCGTCGATCTGGAAGCGGCGGAACCACTTGCCGCTTTTGAGAAGCCGCGGGTCGTTCTCGATGAAGAACTGCGGTCCGTCGGCCTGGTTCTGCTTGGCGAGCTCGGCCTTGAGCTTCTCGGCGTCCTTGCGCATGGTCCGGAACTTCAGGCAGGGGAACTCTCGTCCGCGGAGCGTCTGGCGGCGGTGGGCGAAGAACGGGGGCCAGCCGTCCTCGATGAGGATGATGGCGACGGCGATCGGGTAGATCGGCGCGGTCGCGATCAGGACGGCGAGACTGAAGGCGACGTCGAAGGCGCGTTTGCCGCGGCGCGGGCGGCGGGAGCCGGGGGAGCGGCGCCCGATCAGACGGCTCTCGCGCTCGACGTCCTCCCAGGCGGGCTCGGCGGGTCGGAGGCGGGCGCGGGGGTCGTCGGGGATCCGGCAGGGGCCGACGACGAGGGCGTCGGCGGGGATGGGGGCGCCGGCGCCGACCCAGACCGGCGGGACGAAGCGGACGCCGGAGCGCATGGCGACGGTTTCGTGGAGCCAGACGCCCTGCTGGAACTCGTAGACGCCGTCGATGACGACGTCGGGCGAGGCCCACTCGGCCTGGAGCTGGGCGGCGGCGGCCTCCTGCTCACCGGGCCGGGAGGCGTCGAAGACGGCGGCGCCGACGCGCCAGAAGGCGATGCGATCGCGCGAGACGGCGCTCTTGAGCTCGAGCCATGCGGCGCGGGCGGTCTCGGCGTTGGCCCAGCGTCTGGCGAGGCGGGGGTCGCTCGTGAGGACGGCGCGCATGGCGCCGCCGCGGCGGCGGCCGTAGGCGCGGGAGACGCGGACGAAGGCGCCGGCGCCGTCGTCGTCGACGCGTTCGCGGTAGCGCTCGGCACGCTGGTCGCGGAGTCGGATCGTCATGAGGGCGGGCTTGAGCCACGCCATGCGCCGGGCGATGGGGCCGAGGTCAAAGAGGGCCATCTGATCGCGATCGAGCAGGAGGTAGAGGGCGGGTCCGACGCTCTCGACCTGGCGGCGCTGGCTCGGGCGGACGGTTTCGACGGCGAGCGAGGCCCATCGGCGGTCGTGGAGCTCGATGGCGGTGAGGCCCCAGAGCCGCGGTTCGCCGGGGCGACCTGCGGGCGAGGATGTCTTGATCGCGCTCTGGCTCGACTCGACGCTCACGACGCTTTCGAGGAGGGCGGGGCCTGCCTCTGGTGGTCCTGGTCGGATTGGCCGGCGCCGACGGCGCGGACGAGCAGGCCGGAGCGGCCCTCGCCGATGGCGCGGCGCGGTTGCTGCTGAGCGCGGACAGACTGGGAGTGGAGGGAGATGTGGCTCGCGGTTCGTTCCATGTCCTGGGCGGTGGCCTTGTTGAAGACCAGGCCTGCGCACCGACCGCCGAGGCGCCGGAGGCGTTCGAGCGAGGCCTCGACAAGCTTGGGGCTTCGTCCGCGGGCGATGGTGAGGACGACGGCGTCTGAGAGGACGGACACGAGGTTGGCCTCGAGGGAACCGAGCAGCGGTCCGGTGTCGATCAGGATGATGTCGTACTGCTCGCGGAGCGAGGAGAGGAGGGCCGAGAGATTCCGGTGGGAGAGCTTTTCGGGCTCGAACAGTCGCGCGTCGCCCGAAGGGAGGGCGAAGAGGTGTTCGATGCGGGTCTCGTGGACGTCGCCGTTGACGTGGCCGCGCTCGATCGACTGGCAGAGCCCGGGCTGGCCGCTGAGGCCGAGCTCGGACGTGAGGCCTCGTCCGACGAGGTCGGCGTCGAGCAGAAGGGTCCGGCGTCCCGAGACGGCGAAGGACATGCCGAGGGCGAGGGTGAGGCTGGTCTTGCCGTCCCCGGCGGTGGCGCTGGTGATGGTGTAGACGGCGTTGTCCTGGCGTCCCTCGCGGAGCTGGAGCATGTTGCGGAGGTGGTGGACGGAGAGCGCGGCGAGTTCGTCGGACTCGGCGTCGCCGGAGGAGAGATCGGGGAGCGTTCCGAGGAGCGGGGCGCTCTGGTCGATGCCATCGAACTCGTCGATGTAGCGATATCCGTCGCGGAGGAACCCGATGGCGAAGAAGAGGAAGAAGCTGAGGCCTGCGCCGAAGCCGGCGCCGGCGACGGCGAGGGGGAGGCGGCGGTCGGAGTCCGGTCCGACGGGGAGGTCGCCGCGCTGGGCGATGATGACGCGTCCGGTCTGGGAGCTCTGGGACTCGACGCGGATGCTCTCGAGCCGGCGGCGGGTCTCATCGAGAAGCGACTTGGTCTCGGCGGCCTGTTCGTTGAGCGAGGAGATCTGGAGCTTTTTGCGGCCGAGAGCGATGGCCTCGCGGCTGGCGCGTTCGTAGAGCGATTGGTACTGCGCCCGGCGGGCCTCGAGCTGTTCGAGCGCGGCCTGGGGGTCGCTTGCGGCGAGAGTGGCGGCGTCGGCGCCGACGCCGCCCGAGGCGAGGATGGCGTCGGTGCGGAGATCGATGGCGGAGCGGATCTCCGAGAGTCTCTCGCCAAGGCGTTTCATCTCGCGGTGGTTGGGGCCGTAGCGGTCGGAGAGGCTCTGGATGCGGGCCTGAAGGCGCATCTCTTCGTCGAGGAGTCCGGCGAGCTGGGGGTTGGTGGCGGCGGCCTGCTCGGCGGGTCGGGCGCGGCGCTGAGCGCCGGGGTCCTCGCCTTGGCCGTCGGCGACGGCCTGGGCGCGCTGGCGCGCGTCGGTGATGAGGAAGTTGAGCTGGGTGAGCTCGGCGTCGAGGCGTTCCATCTCGGCGATGCGGGCGCCGTGGAGCTGCTCGAGGGTGTCGGCGCCGTATTCGTCGGCGATCTGGAAGATGCGTTCCCGGAGGGCCTGGAGTTCGCGGTCGAGCGTGGCCTCGCGGTCGACGAGCTGGCGCTCCTTCTGGCTGACGTTGAGCTCGCCCTGCTCGCCGTAGATCTCCTGATAGGCGGCGAGGACAGCGTTGACGGCGGCCTGAGCGGCCTTGGGGTCCTGATCGGAGACGCTGACGCTGATGACCTGACTGCCGCGGCCGGTCCGGACGGAGAGCTTTCCCTGGAGGGCGGCGACGCCGTTGATGCCCCCGGGCCAGCCGGCCTCGAGGAGCCTTGGGTCGCTCGCGGCGCGGTCCATGACGCGTCGGCTCTGGAGGAAGCTGACCTGGGCCTGGATGAAGGAGTCGAACATCGGGGGGACCGCGTTCTCCTCGGTCTCGTAGAGGAGCTTCGGGAGCGACGGTCGCACCTGGATGAGGCCGGTGCTCTGGTAGGTGGGCTTGACGAGGGTGTAGCCGACGAGGGCGAGGGGGAGCGCGAGGATCACGGCGAGCGGGACGGCGTAGCGATAGCGGCCGCGGAGCCTGCGGTGGACAAAGAGGACGGGGTTGACGTTCGCGCCGTCGCCCGGCTCGGCGGCGTCGAAACCCGCGTCGTAGAACTCGGTGTCCGCTCGGCTCATGCGTCGGCTCCGTCGGTGATGACCTCGAGGGTGGGCCCGAGGGCCTCGAGCGTCGCGTCGATGATCTCGCGGCGCTGAGCGGCGTCCATGGTGTCGCCGAAGAGAAGCTGAATCTGTCCGGCGCCGAGTCCGACGCCGGTGCGGCTCTGGGAGGCGCGGTTGACCGCAGTCATATCGGCCACGAGGCGCTGGTCGCCAACGGGGAGGACGAAGAAATTGAAGATCGTCATGGCCTGATCGACGCCGGCTCCGGCTCGGCGGAAGCGGTACTGGGTGGCGGGGAACTGGAGGCCGCGGAGCTGGAAGGAGGCGGGGTTCCGGTCGACGGTGGTCCAGCCGTGCGCGGGGTAGCACTGGGGCGGGTAGTGCCCGAGCATGTCTCGTGTGTCGCCGCAGTAGACGATGAGGAGGTTGAAGGATTCGCCGGTGGCGGGGTTGGCGTAGCGGCGCTGCATGAGCTTGACGGGGCGGAGGAGCTGGGTGGCGGCGGGCGCGGCCTCGACGTCGCGTCCGATCCACGGGCCGATCTTGTAGGGGACGCCCTCGATGCTGGCTCGGACCTCCTCGTGGAACGGCGCGGCGTCCTTGGAGGGATCGACGCCGACGAGGTCGAAGGCGGCGGCGGCCATCAGAAGCGCGGCGCTGAGCGCGGGGATCCACCAGTTGCCGAGGGAGGTGTTCATGGGGTCAGTCCTGCGCGACGGCGTAGGGGGTCACGGGGATCTCGATCCACCGGAGCAGCGTGAGGAAGAGCCAGAGGATCCCGAGGGCGATCAGCAGCACGAGCCATCCCGAGACGTCGTGGACGAAGTCCGCGGTGGCGGTGGTGGAGTAGCCGTAGAAGAGAACAACGGGCGTGAGGCGGATGACGTTGCAGATGAGCGCGACGATGGGGCTGGCGGCGAGGATGACGAAGCGCACGCTCTGGCGCATGGGCGTGGAGAAGACGAAAGCAAAGGAGACGAGCACGAGGGCCGAGACCATGCGCATGCCGTTGCAGGCCTCGGCGACGGCGACCTCGCGTCCGTTGATGACGATGACGTTGCCCTCGCGCGCGACGGGGAACCCGAGGAGATCGAGGCCGTTGGTGGTGATGACGGCCGTGATGTTCTGGAGCGGGAGCGCGATCTGCTGGCGGATCATCCCGGGGACGGGGATGAGAAAGAGCAGCGCGATGAAGGCGGGGAGGAACTGCTTCGTGGTTTGGACGCCGACGACGGTGATGATGGCGCCGGCGAGCGCGAGCACAGCGCCGAGATCCTCGAGAGCGAGATGGGAGTTGGTGAAGCCGATGAAGCCCGAGAGCATGCCGAGGGCGATGAGGGCCGGTCCGAGAAAGGACCATCGCGGTCGGCAGCGGCGGAGGCGTTCGCGCCGGACCCAGACGAGCCAGAGAGCGATGAGGGGCGCGAGGAGGACGTGGCTCTGCTCGGCGTCGTTGATGGCGCGGTCGAAGATGCCGACCCAGACGGGCCACGCGGCGCCGATCGCGAGCGCGGCAAGGCCGGCGAGGATGACGCCGTCGACGAACCGCCAGCTTCTTCGCACCGTTTGTGTCATGCGTTCACCCGACCCGCCTGCGCCAGGGGCATCTTATCGGAACGGACCCCCCGCTCGGTGACTACTGCATCGACCACCTGCATGCCCGGCTCGACTCTCGCGCCCGGACAGACGATCGAACGGATGACGAGGGCGCCCTTGCCGATGCGGGCGCCCTCCATCACGACGGCGTCGACCAGCTCGGCGGAGGGATCGACGGCGGCGGAGGGGCAGACGAGGGAACGGGCGGGCAGGCCCGCCGGGAGCACGCCCGTCGCGAACTCGGCGCCGCGTCCCTCGGGATCGAGGGCTGCGCGGAGGTAGTGCGGGAGGATCCGTATGGGCCGGGTGCCGGGGCGGGGCAGATCGACCACGACGACGCGGGCGCCGGCCTGGGCGACCTTGTCGAGCCACTGCTCCTTGAGATCCATGAATCCCTTATCGGGCGCGAGCTCGAGCAGCGCGCGGCGGGCGAGGTAGAGACCGGCGGGCTCGCCCCCGGGGTTGCGCGCGACGACGGCGTCGGCGCGGCCGTCGTTCCACGCGTCGACGAGGGCGCCGAGGCCCGGGCCGGGGTGGCGTTTGGCCTCGGCGATGATGATGGGGTCGTGCCCGCCGAGCTCGGCGATGGCGTCCTTGGCGGCGCCGGCGGGGCCGCGGAGGTGGTCGCGTTCGCGGCGCTGTCGGACGGCGATGGTCTCGGGGGTGGCGGTCGGGGAGGGGACGTTGTCGCCGTGAACGGCGACGATGGATCCGGGCTCGAGGCCGACGTCGCGGAGCCGGCGGGTCCAGAGCTCAAAGAGGGTCTCGCGCGGGGCGACGAGGAGATCGAGCGTGCTGAAGCCGGTGAGCTCGACGAGGGGCGAGGGCTTGATGGCGCCGGCGAGGAGCACGCAGGCGGCGCCGGCGGCGCCCTCGGTTCGGATCACGGCGGTCTCACCCATGGCGGACCTCCCAGGGGAAGCCTTCGACGGCGTCGTGCGCGCGGCGGTCTTCGTCCGGGTTCTGGGGGTCGTAGGCGTGCGTGACGTAGTAGAGCAGCCCGGCGGGCGAGGCGCCGACGGTGGCGGCCCCGTGCCAGAGCGGGGGCGGGATGATCATCACGCCGGGGGCGCGTTCGCCGACGACCTGCATCCAGGCGAAGTCGGCGCCGTCCTCGTGGATGCCGACCTTGAGGTGGCCGTGGAGGCACATCCAGAAGTCGGTCTGCTTCCTGTGGCGGTGCCACGCCTTGATGACGCCCGGGTGCTGGGTGGAGAAGTTGATCTGGCCCTCGGGGCGCAGCACGCCCTGGAGCTGGTTCATGAGGGAGTAGCCGCGGTCGTCGACGAAGTGCGTCGCGGGAACGAAGACGGGCTCGGACTCGGCGAGCGCGATGTCGTGCCCCTCTTCGGCGCTTGCGGCGCGGCGGGGCTTTCTGATCTCGAGAACCTGAGTGATCACGGGGACTTCCTTCTCTGTGCTACGACTCCGGCCTCGGCCAGTTCGTCCATCGCGAGCTTCGCCTTGGCGGTCCATGTCTGCTCTCTGACGCGCCGGCGCCCGGGCTCGGGATCGTGCGCCTCGGCGAGCGCGGCGCGTACGGCCTCGGAGAAGGACGCCGCGTCGTCGGCGACCCGGAGGAGCCCCTCGTATCGCGTCAGTTCATGAAACGACGTTGAAACGATGGGGCGGCCGACGGCGAGGTACTCCTTGAGCTTCACCGGGTTGCAGGCCTGGATCCACTCGCCGCGGTTCCACGGCATGACGAGCGCGTCGCAGGCGGCCATGTACTGCGGGACGTCCTCGTACGGCTTCTGGCCGAGAAAGTGAGCGTTGGGCTCGCGGCACCACTCATCCGGGAGCGTCTTGCCCCCCACCATGACAAAGTGGACGTCGGGCATCGCGCGCACGACCTCTTCGAACATCTCGGGCCAGAAGGTGTGGGCGTCGATCCCGCCGATGAAGCCGACGCGGGGCCGGCCGATGGATCGAACGTCCTCGGGCTCCTCGGGGGCGCGGCCGGCGGCCTCGAAGCGGTCGGTGTCGGCGCCGTGATCGACGAAGGCGGCGCGGGCGCACTGGTCGCGTTCGGCTTCATAGAGAAGCGTGGAGCAGAAGAGGGTGAGGTCGGCGTCGCGCTTGAGTCGGCGGTCGTAGGCCGCGATGAGGGCGCGGTCGACGCCGTGGAAGTCCTCGTAGCGGTCGGTGCGCTGGTAGACGAGGCCGGCCGGGTCGAGGGCGTCGAGGGCCTCGGCGCCGGGCGGGCAGTTGATCCAGACGAGGGGGTTCTCGATGCCCATCCTCTTGGCGCCGAGCTTGACCTGGCTGATGAGTGTGCCCTTGCTGAGCTTGCGGCCGATCTTCCCGGGGATGGAGATTGGGCTGACGACGGAGAAGTTCTCGCGGATGGGGACGTAGCCGCGACGGAAGCTCCTGAGCTTGCGCGCGACGCGCTTAAAGAACATGCCGCCCTCGCGGAGGGTGGGAGTGCGCATCCCGATGGAGTTGACATAGAGGACGGGCATGTCGCGCGAGAGCTCGCGCATCATCTGCATGTCGTAGTGGCCGCGGTTGTGGTACCACCAGTCCTCGCCGCCGAAGCAGATGACGCCGTCGAAGGCGCGCGCGGGCGCAGCGGACACGGCCGGCAGATCGCTTGGGGCGGTGGTCTGGCTCACGCCTTGACGAGGCGGTCCCCGAGGGACTCCTCACGGCCTTTCATGGCGTTTCGGGAGTCGATGATGAGCCTGGCGTGCTTTGCGACGGCGTCCCAGTCAAAGGCGTCGTGGGCGGTGGAGATGAGCACGGCGTCGTAGCTGGCGAGATTCTCCGGCGTGAGTTCGACGCTGGTCATGCCCAGGTCGTGCTTGCGGACGGGGACGGTCTGCGGGACGTGGGGGTCGGCGTAGTCGACGTGGGCGCCGAGTTCCCGAAGCCGCTCGATGAGCTCGAAGCTGGGCGATTCGCGGGTGTCGTCGACGTTGGCCTTGTAGGCGAGGCCGAGGACGAGCACGCGCGAGCCCTTGACGGGCTTGCCGACGTCGTTGAGGGCGAGGCTCAGGCGGCGCACGACGTACTCGGGCATCTGGGTGTTGACCTCGCCGGCGAGCTCGATGAAGCGGGTGGGCCGGCCGACCTCCTTGGCCTTCCAGGTGAGGTAGAAGGGGTCGATGGGGATGCAGTGGCCTCCGAGGCCCGGGCCGGGGTAGAAGGGCATGAAGCCGAAGGGCTTGGTGGAGGCGGCGTCGATGACGTCCCAGACGTCGACGTCGAGCTCGGTGAGAACGGTCTTCATCTCGTTGACGAGCGCGATGTTGACGGCGCGGAAGATGTTCTCGAGGAGCTTGGCCGCCTCGGCGACCTCGGCGCTCCTGACCGCGACGGCCTGCTTGACGGCCTTGGAGTAGAGGAGCGTCGCGAGCTCGGTGGAGCGGTCGTCAAGGCCGCCGACGAGCTTGGGGATGGTGGTGGTGTCGTGATCCTTGCGGCCCGGGTCCTCGCGCTCGGGGCTGAAGGCGACGAAGAGGTTCTCGCCGACTGTGATGTTCTTCGCGCCCCCCGGGGCGTGGCGGCGGGCCTCCTCGAGCATGGCGGGGAGGAAGTCGTCGCGGGTGGTGCCGGGGTAGGTCGTCGATTCGAGGGAGACGAGCTGGCCCGGGCGGAGCGAGCGTCCGATGTCCCGGGCCGATCCGAGGACGTAGGAGAGGTCGGGGTCCTGGTGGCGGCCGAGGGGCGTCGGCACGGCGACGATCACGGCGTCGCACTCGCCGAGGCGAGCGAAGTCGGTGGTGGCGCTGAAGCGGTCGGAATCCGAGAGGGTGGTGGTCATGTCGGCGCCGAGGTGCTTGAGATAGTTCTCGCCGCGGTCGAGCTTGTCGATCTTGCTCTGATCGATGTCGAAGCCGAGGACGGGCAGGCCGCCCTTGTGCATGGCGTGGGCGAGCGGGAGGCCGACGTAGCCGAGCCCGATGACGCCGACGAGGGCGGTGTTGGACTCGATCTTGTCCTTGAGCTGCTGATAGGCCGTGGATTCGGTGGTCATGGTCACCGCGTGTTCCCTTCGTGGATAAAGCCTCGGAGCGCGCTGAGGAGGCGTTCTGAGGCTTGGCTGGAGATCGGCTCGCTGGCGGCGAGAGTCTCGATCGCGTCGAGGCGTTCCGGTAATTCTCGTTCGTCCATCGCGACAGCGACCCGTCCAATCGCCCCAAATCGCTCAGCCGTCGCCACCTGATGGTCGTTTCTGGTCTCGCGAAGATCGCCCCGTCGGGGCATCACGAGGATGGGCTTGCCGCTGGTCAGGGCGGTGAGGATCGAACCCATGCCGGCGTGGGCGACGATGGCGGAGGCCTCCTCGACGCGTTGGCGGAAGTCGGCGGGCTCGAGGAAGCCGGTCCACTCGACGTGACTCGGGCGGTAGTCGGTCGGGCCGATCTGGGCGAAGACGTCCGAGCGTTTCCGTTCGCCCGCCCACTCGTCGACGCCCTTGATGAGGCGGTCGAAGGGCATCTGCGCGCCGACGGTGACGAAGATCACAGGACGGCTCCCTCGTAGCGCGGGCCGTTCTCGCCGGCGAGGTGTTCCCACTGGGTGAGCCAGAGGTCGGCGTGCTTCCCGACGCGCTCGCCGGCCATGGAGAGCCGCTCGACGTTGGCGATGGAATCGATCCAGATCGCGCGGGCGCCGACGGCCTTGGCGAGGCGGATGGCGAAGTAGCCCGGCGCGGCGCCGGTGGAGATGACGACGTCGGGCCGCTCGCGGAGGACGATCCAGACGAGCCGGGCGGCCATCTTGACGAGGCCGAGCTTGTCCCAGCGGGTCGCGTCGGGGACGACATAGAAGCGCTCGCCCGGCACGTCGCTCCGGTAGGCGGGGTTGACGGTGACGAACGCGACGTCGCAGTCTTCAAACGCGGCGCGGCAGCGGAGGAGCTGAACCCAGTGCCCGCCGCCGGAGGCGACGGCGAGGAACTTTGGCTGTGGCGATCCGTCACTCATCGGTAAGCCATTCGTTTCGCCGGGCCCAAACCCTTCGCCAGACGCGGGATCGCTCGCGAGTTCGAGAGTTTGAGAAGCCCATCAAACCTCCGGCGATGACGCGGGAGAGGGGCCATGCTGCGGACATTGGCTTGGCAAGCCAGCCGTTCTTCCAGTGCGCCTGCGCCAGTCGACGCTTCGCGGCGAGAAGACGGATGAGTTTCTCGGCTCGACTGCGTTCACTGGCGCCCCCGTGGTGAGTGACTACCGAATCTTCCGTCACCATCGGCCGCGCGCCGTGCTCTTCCGCCCGCATGCAGAGGTCGGCTTCCTCACCGTACATGAAGAACCGCTCGTCGAACCCGCCCAGATCCTCCCAGAGCCGCCGGGTAATCAAGAAGAACGCACCACTGACTATATCGACATGTTCCGGGCGCCCGACGCGCCAGACGTCAGGCTGTTCGGGGTTCAGCATCCTTGCCCTCCGGAAGGAGGTAAGCCCCAAGGTCTGACATATCATCGACCAAGGAGTTGGGCGCATCCAGCAGGAGCTCGGGTTGATCGAGCCATCGGCGTAGGTGGTTCTTCCGCCGTAGATGCCCGCCTCCGGGTGCGCTTCGGCGAAGCGGAGCAGCTTCCCGATGGCGTCTTCGTGCACGACGGTGTCGGGATTGAGCAGAAGAATCCAGTCGGTCGTGACGCCTTGCGCTGCGATATTATTAGCCTTTGCAAAACCAACATTTTCTCCGCTCTGCATCGTTTCGATGCGATCCCCGAATCGTTCGGTGATTGCCTCAACCGACCCGTCCCCGGAATCGTTGTCGATAACAATGATATGAAGCCGAGACGCCGAGGGAGAGACAAGAATGGACTCCAGACAATCGATGAGCATGTCTCGGACGTTATAATTCACGATGATGACCGTAGCGTCGGCGCTCACGGAGAGATCTCCGAGCCTCGACCCTCGCCGAAGAAAGCGCCTTCGCCTGAGAATCCCGGATCGGGCGTGGCGCCGGACCTGAGGCGTCGCTTCGCCGCCTCGGCGCGGCGCTCGCGAGCGGTCGTTTCAGCGGCCGCGAGAACGGAGACGCTCAGTGCGAGCGAGAGCGTCCAGATCATCGTGCTCTGGCCGAAGTAGGAGACTCCGATGAACGAGATGAGGTGGACGCCGAGCGAGACGCCGACGCCCCAGGTGAGCTTTGCACGGGGATCCGCGTGCGGGATCATCCGCATAGCCTTTCCGATATTGGCGAACGCGGTCCAGATCGTTGCAACGAAAATGACCAGCGACAGGAACCCGCCTCGGACCGCGACCAGCACATAGTGACAGGTGATGTCCTGCATGCCCCAGCCCCAGTGGGCGGTGGACTTTGTGCCGAGCGCGGCCCATTCGGTGAACCGGTTGATGGCGTTGTCCACCAGCTTGTACCGGTGCCAACCGGTTGAGCCGCCGACGAGGTCGACGCGGGAGATGAGATGCCAGACCGGGGCCTTCATGACGATGTGCAGCCCGATGAGCACGCACACCGTCGCCGCCTGCAGCGGGGCCATGTAGCGACGCATGACCCAGAGGCCGGTGCATACGAAGGCCGCCAGCACCGCGGCCGCCGGCGTGCTAGAGGACGTGAAAAAGACAATCCCCAGACAGCTTCCGACGCCGATGATGGCGGTACGTCGCATCTTCCGGCCGAGGAACCATCCTGCACCCGCGATGGGCATCAGCGCTGCCCAGAAGCTGCCGGCGATGATGGCATGAGGGAAGGCGCCCTGACAGCGCACGCGTCCGTCTCGCACGAGCGCTCGCTCGGGAACGCCTCCGAAGATCGAGAACAGATTCCGGTGCGTGAGCCATTCGAAGGCGAAGAACCCGGCCACGAGGAGGGCGACGTACGAGATAATGGGGATTGTCGAGGCGATATCGCTCCAAGAGCGGAAGGACGCTCTGAAGAGGAAGTAGAGCCCGAGGGTCTCAAAAGAAACACCGAGTCGATTGATAATCGCTCCCGGCGTTAACCATTGCAGGGTGAAAATCAGCGTCTCGCTCGCGGCGTAGGCGACCATGAGCGTGTCGAGCGTGCCCCATCGGATGTTCTTGAAATCGCCGCGAGTGATGAAGCGGGCCATCGCGAACATCACGACGATGCGCAGAAAGTTGAAGTCGGCCGAGGCGATGACGATGCGCTGTGCCGGTGTGACCATCGCAGCCATAATGAGGCACGGCAGCAGCACGAGCCGTGATGGAACCAGGAGCAGCGCGACGCCGCAGGCCAGCATGATCACGATTGCGATCGGATGCAACTGCGTCCGGTTCGCGTAATCGAGTGCGGAGCCAGCGATCTCCGCGAGCATCAGCTGAGCGATCATACTCGGCTCGCCCCTTCTCTAGCAGGCTCGGCGACGCGACTCGCGTCGCAGACGCGACAACGTTCACTCCGACGGATCCATCGGCGGAGACTCGACGGCATGACGGCGCAGAAGGCGGGCTTGTAGTGCCGGATATTCCACGGCGCGACGCTCAGGCTCTTAATCGCGATCGTAAGCGCTTCGGCGGAATGTCCGTTCTCACGGAGCTGTGCGACGCTGTCCATCAGGTGGCTCACGAGGCGAGCGTCGGTGCCCTTGCTCACATTGGCGTAGTAGTTGCTCAGCACAGGCTTGGGGGCACGCCCGCGGCGAGCGCAGGCTCGCCGAAGGACTTCTGCCACGAAGTCGTGACGTCGCTGCCGGGCGGCCTGCGTGCTTGATCGGCCATGCACGCGATAGCTGTAGAGAGACTTGCCGACGACGGCCAATGGCGATCGCTCGCCGATGCGCAGAATGAAATCAAGTCCCTGCGCGATGCGGAGATCCTCATCCATGCGGAGGTCGTCGAGGGCGCTGATGCGGTAGAGAGCGGTGGGATCGTGAGCCGGCATCCGGAATGCCTCGACATCCGCTCGGCATTGGGCGGGGTTCTTCTCGATTGCGAGTGGGGCGCCACGCCACGATCCGAGCAGCAGGTCGTGCCCTGAAAAGACTGCCGCCAGGTCCGGCTCGCGCTCAAGACGTTCGAGGAGCACCGCGACGCGGCTCGGCCCCATGAGATCGTCGGCATCGAGAACGCAAAGGTAGTCGCCTCGGGCCTTCTCGAGCGCCGCGTTGAAGACGGCGGGCTTGCCGCGGTTCACCTGGCGACGGATGAACAAGCGGTCGTCCGCGATCCCTTCTAGCGCTTCGAGCGAACCGTCGGTGCTGCCGTCGTCGACAACGAGGATCTCGAGGTTCTGATGCGTCTGCGCCAACGCGCTTTCGACTGCCGCGCGTACGTATTCGCGCGCGTTATAAACAGGGATCAAAATTGTGACAAGGCTGTCACTCATGTATCGAACCTGGCGCGGCGATATCGCTTCTTCTTGAGGCAGCCCTTGAGCCGGCGGAACTTGGCACGGAGGCCGACATGAGCTCGCGGGTTCGGCGACGCCTCCTGGACCTCGAGAGAAGCCTTGACAGTTCGCCATTTGAGAACTTCCAGCGACTCCATCCCGAAACGCTTTGCGGAGAGACCGCCGAACTTCTCAAAGTCTTCGCTACTTTTCAGTCCGGTATTGGGCGAGCGGGGGTCGTCCATGTGATCCATGCAGATGAGCGGGACGGGCCAGCCGTTGACGAAGCCCTTGAGCGCCGCCTGGATGCAATATCCGGAGAAGTTTTGACCCTCGCGGATCTCGCCAGTCGCATCGATGACCGCACGCTTGGCGATATAGCCGCTCCCGCCAGTCCATGGGTTGACCATCACCTTGTACCCGTTGAACGACCGGACCTTTCTGCTGCCGACCTCGGGCTTGAAATCCTCTTCCAGAAAGGGCCACGCGCTGAGGATGCCGAACATCCTCTCCGCGGCGTGGTACCCGAGCAGTCGCTCGATCCAGCCATCGGGCATGAGGCAATCGTCATCAACCTTGGCGATAAAGGGCGCATCGCTTTCGTTCCAGAACCAATTTGTGGGAACGCGGAGGAGCTGATTCTCGTCGGAGTGCTCGAATCGGGCGACCTTTTCGTGGTGTTCGTGCTCGCGAGCGGCGGCGAGGGTTTCCCGGTCGTCGCCGTTGTGCCAAATCCAGACCCGATCGTTTTCTCTGCAGGTCTGAAGGAGCTGTGGGAGCGCCAGGCGCACGTAGTGCGGTCTGTTGTAAGTGATGTAAAGAATGTCTACGCGGTCGCTCACGCCGCAGCCTCCTTGCTCGCATGCGACGCCGACAGCAGGCGCAGCACTTGGACGACAATCGCTTGGCGGAGGGGGTCGCCGTCGGCGCGGTAGTTTTCAAGGACCTCGTGCGGGGATACCGTCATGACTCGCTCGAGCGCGGCGGTTGCGTCCGAATCAGCGAGCGCCCTGTCGCGGATCGCTTTCCACGCCTGCGAGTGCTCGAAGAAGCCGGCGTAGCTAATGAACGACGAGTCGTTGTACCACGGCTTGCTGAAGGAACGGGTCGGGGCGTGCGATGAGCGGCGGAGGAAGCGTTTGGCGATCCGCGCCGGGAGATACGTGAGCGTCGCAGGGAGCCCCGTGTCCGGGTGCGGCTGCCGGGCGACTTCAGGCGCGTATCGCTTGCCGAGCGCTGAGACGAGACTGAGGCCCTTCTTGAGCGACCACGTAGCCGCGGCGGATGCCTCGACGAATCCGGCGTGAAAGTAGAACTCGTCGTGATTGGTGACGCGGTCCATGGCCATGGAGTCGATGCTCGTTGTGTGCCGGATCGGATAGAAGCCGACCCACTCCTCGGCGGTCTTCGGCCTGAGGTCTCGGAGCGACTGCTCGTAGGCGTCACGTCGGGCGAGCGCTGCGTGGACGAGCTCTGGGTCGATCAGCTCCGCACGAGCATCCAGGTGGCTGTAATTGTGTTTGCGGATGAGGTTGGACCGCGCGAGCGTCTTGATGCCTCGCTCGGCAAGAACGACCTGTGTGAAACCGTAAGGAATGTAGGCGCCTTTGAGCAGAATGTCACAGCCGAAACCACCGACAAGCACGTCGTAACGCTGCTCCGCGACGGTCTCGGCGAGACAAAGAGCGTGGCACGGCAGCATCGCCTGCTCGCGCCCGACGAGGCGCTCACCTTCCCGGAATGCATCGGCGTAGAAATTCGGCTTGCGGTGGACGAGGTGGTGCTTGACGCCGAGCGTCGCGGCGACTCGCTGCGCTGCGGCGGACTCGCGATTCGGTTCGTCGAGGAACGTGAGCGCTTCAACCTCCGCTCGTTCGCCGAGGGAAGCGAGCATGATTCGCGAGTCGAGCCCTCCGCTGAGCTGAACACCGATTCGCTTCGGGCTCGACGTGATCTCGGCGGTGGCTTCTTCCAAACCCTGCCCAACGAGTTCGATGCTTTCACGACGGCTTGGCCATCGCCCGGGCTCGCGCGGTTCCCAGAGAGTCGTGCACGACTCCTGCACGCCGTCGCCGCGGACGATCAGCTCGGTTCTTGAGGAGGGACGAAGTTCGCGGGCGCCCATTCTTGTCGTGAAGGGAAAGGTGATCGAGTCGCAGAGAATCAGCTCGGCGATGCTCACCAGATCGATGGGTGGCTGTGACGTAAGCGCCTCGCTGATCCGCTCGACGCTTGAGGACAGCACGACACCAGCTTCGGCATCCGCAACGCGACCCGCGACTCGGTAGACGGGCAGGTGGTTGAAGCGATCGGTCACGATACTGAGTCCGCGATCGGTGGCACGGAGCAGGAGGAACATGCCGCTGATTTTCTCGAACGCGCCGGGCGTGGCCGCGTGGACCGCTTCGGCTTCTGAGGGATCGAGCAGGTCACCGCCCCGGTGGTGCGGGCGTCCCGCGGCGGCGCACCAGACATCGTTGACCCTGCTCTCCCTCCAGAGACTCGGGACGACGCCGATCCATCCCCAAGGCCATCGGATCCAACGAAACTCGTCAAAGCGGCCGCCGGTCGGGTGCTCCGATCGCTCGTGGCTGGTGGCGGAGACGATCGCGATGAAGTCAGGCACTGAGCCCCTCCTTAACGAGCTTGCCGCGCAGAGAATGAAGAGTAAAGATGAGCTGATCCCGATAGCTATGCACGCAAAGTACAGTCACGCTGTAGACGGAGAGATACATGAAGGATCCGAGGCCGTGGATTTCGCCGCCCCAGACGCTGCCGAGGGCGAGGGTGACGAGATACGCCGCGGCGAGCCCCGGGGCCGCGAGCACAACAACCATGGTTATCTGCTTCGCGAACAACCTTGGTCCCACGGGACCCTCGGAGCCCATCATCTTTGCGAGGAATGGGAGCATGACGACGTAGCGGACGCTGAAGGCGATCGCCAAGCCCAAAGCGCCCCAGATCACACCGATAGCGGCGGCGGCGACCTTGACGACAGAGTCGACGAGATTCCAGATCAGCATCTGTCTCCCGCGGCCCTGAGAAACGAAGAGCCAGCCGGTTGAGTTCCAGACCGGAAGAATCAAGCCGCCCACGCAGAGGGCGCGAAAGAGCGGGACCGCGGCGAGCCAGTCCTCACCGAGCACCACACCGATGATGATCTCGGCTTCGAGGAGCAGCACGCAGGTGATCGGCGTCGAGAGCAGCGTCAGCGTTCGCAGCAGGCGCTCGTATGCTCGGCGGTACTGGGCGGGGCGGTCATGCAACTGGCTCAGCGTGGGAATCGCCACGGCGGCGAATGCCGGGGAGATCTTCTCGAGAGGCAGGGCGGCGAGGTTGAGCGCCTTGGTGTAGAGGCCGGTGGCTTGCGTGTTGACAGCGCCGAGGATGGCGCGGTCGCTGTTGGCGCCGAGCTTGTTCAGCGCGCCGGAGAACGCGAGGGAGAGACCGAAGCGCACCAGCGGTCGGACCTCGCGCCACGGCGCCGGCCGCGTCGGCATCCATCGCCCGAGCGCGATGGCGCCGACGGTCATGGACGTCTGCAGACCGAGGTGAGCGAGGGCGAGGGAGATGACGCCGAGGTCCATAAGGGCGGCGGTCACGCCCACGATGACCGAGACGGCGAGTGAGCCGACATCGATCGCGGCAAGGGAGATGAGTCTCATGCGGCGGTGAAGAACGCCGCTGAACTGCACGCCAAGCGAGCCGATAAAGAACGAGAGCGCGAGAACCGGCAGCACCGAGAGCAACGCCGGCTCATCGTAAATGGCCAGCATTACTGGCGTCATAAGGAGGATGATCCCGGCGAGGAGAAGGCCGATCCCCGCGTTGATCGCGAGCAAAGATGAAGCCTGCCCGTGTGTAATCGACTTCGCTTGGACGTTCGCAAGCTTAAGGCCGGCATCCCGAAAGCCCGAAAGCACCATGGTGACCGCCGTCGCAACGGCGAAGATGCCGAAATCCTCAATGGCGAGGAGCCTCGCGAGGATCGCGGTGTTACCAAGCTGGAGCCCAAAGCGGGTGCCCTGCGCGATCAGTGATGCGGCCCCGCCACGCGCGGCGTCAGAGCGCATCGTCCGCTCCGACGAACGCTCCATCTCTTGCTTCCAGCGGGGGAGCGGTGCGTCGTTCATCTGGAACGCCCTGTTTCTTCGGCCATCAGATCCGCCCCTTCAAGAACGGTCCGACAACCGCCTTGAGGCGTCTCGGCAACAGGCGGCGCCAAGCTGCTGTGCCCGAGGAATAGGGGATAGCCGCGAGTCTGGGCGACAGCCGCTCGACGAACGCTTCGAGCAGCCGCCCGTGACGCTGGGCTTCGACCGGTGCGCCGCAGACTACTTCGAAGAGCTTCCGGCTCGAGAAGAGCGTTGTGGGGGCATAGAAGAGGTTCGACGCCGTCTCACCGATGCCCATCCAGCGGCCTCCCCGCTGTTCGAGATACGCGAGGTTGCAGGCAGATTCGTGAGAGAGGTCGTGCGGCAGGCTCTCGATCCATGCCTCCGCGCCGCGGCGTTGATCCGCGTCGCGCACGAGGAAGTCCCTCATAAGGAGGCGGGCAGTCGGCTTCACTGCGCGACCACTCGCCCAGTAAAAGGCCTTAGCGATGGCACCGAGATTCCCGCTCAAATGAACGTCAGCCGAATCCCGCAGAAGCCAGTTGGCACCCGACACTTCGCGGCGCGCACCGACCGACATGCCGAGCGTCATTTCGTCATAGAGATCGAGAATGTGCTTCTCGGCGTCAACCAGTTCGATCCAGCGATGTTCGACACCACTCACCTGAACAATCCGCTCAACGATCCGCCGCTCCTCTCTCGAGAGACAATCCAGCGTGAACGCGCTCGAGCGATCGGGCTCATGGACGGCGGCAAGCGACACGCGGCTGTCGAGTCCGCCCGTCACGGACACCACGATTTCGTGCCGATTGAGTAATGATCTCGCCCCTGAGCGCATTAGTGCAGCGCCTCGGTCAGCTGCTTGGTCGAATGAGACGCTCGGGAATTTCTTGCGAGGCCAGAAGCGCTGAAACTCGCCACGGTTGACATCGAGTACATGGTTGGCCGGGAGCACTCGGACTCCCTGAAAGGGCGTCCGGTCCCAAAGCATCCAATCTTCGGCGTCGCCGCGGCTATTGCGAGGGAACGTACTGCTGCGTTGTGTTTCAGGAAGGGCGGCGGGAGTGGACGCCACAACGCCGCTCTTGCCGAGGAACACGTTGAGCATGCCCCCCGGGTCAGTGAACACGCGGATGGAACCCTTTGATACGACTATGAGCGCGTAGATGCCACCGAGATCCTCGAGCAGCGACTCGAGCGGCAGTCCCTCGTTGACGCCGGAGAGTGGCGACTCACCTGACGTCCGGAAAGCCGCACCGAGCAGCAAGTAATCGTGTTGCGCCGACGTGGCCCTTGCGATCGAGGCATCCGGATGCGCGAAGAGCGCCCGTGCACCCGCGAGCTCGTGTCGGTCCGCCAACGCGAGGTGCGTTCGCTCGTGAGCGATAGCCCATTGGCGACGGAGACGCAGCCTCTCGATGCTGGCGTTCACATTCACACGTTGCAAGACGGCTTCCGAGGAACGTAATACGAAACCAACCGGGCGCGTTGCGCCCGGTGGTCGGAAGTCCGGCTCCCTGCATCGCCGCTCGGCTCAGAGTCAGTCGGCGATCGTTTCAACTCGCACTCCGGCGAGGGGAGTCGGATTCGGGAGCCAATTCGGATTGTTCCACCAGTTGTTCCGGCGAAGCACGACGTTGTGCGGATCGAACTGCCAGCTGGGGTTGGAGAGGTTATCGGACAAACGATAGTTCCAACTCTCGTCGCCGAGCCAAGTGCAGTCCTGCACCAAGAAATGCTCGGTTCGCCCGCCCACGTAGAACATCTGGTTCCCCGGCGTCGTCTTTTGGGTCAGGCAATCGACGATGGCCACGTCTCTGTTTTCCCAATATTCGTGCGTGCCGTTTCGCAACGCCCATGCTTTCTGCCGCGTAGTGATATTGAGACCATAGTAAATACGATTGTCGTGCAGGATCGGGTTGGCGATGACGGCGGGGTGCCAGGTGAGTCCACCCGGAGCGTTACCCGTGTTATGGATATTAGTGTTGACTAGAAAATAGACTTCCTTGAGAGTGTCTTCCCCGATTCGCTCGAAAGTGCAGTCGCGGACGAATTGCGTAGCGTGGCCATACTGTGACTCGCGCACCTCAGAGCTCGTCCACCACGTGTGCTGCGCTTTGATGGCGTCGGTGCGCTCCCACATCCCTGGGCCGGTGTAGACAACCTCGTCCAACCACAGGAGATTGTCGGCGGAACCGCGCAGCGTGGCCGTTCGGCTTGGCTGCTCGAGATTCACGCCCTTCAGGCGGATCATGTTTGGCTGCGGATGCCAGAGACCCGGCATGATCGTGACGTCGGCGGCGGGCGCAGCGGTGATCGTCAGCCAGCGGTCGTCAGAGACACCGGCGGGAACGCCCGGAATCGCACCCCACTCGTAAGATCCGCTCGGGAGCTCGACGGTGTACTCGGGCGTGGTGCCGTTGCTATTGCTGTAGAGGAAGAGCGAGTGTTTGCCGGTCCACTGTGCGCCTTGATATTCGTTCTCCCAGTCCATCTCTCCCGCCAGGACCCGCGGCTCGCCAAGTGTCGGCCAGACCACCGCGCGGACTTCGAACTGTCCATCTTCCATCTGGCTCGGGTCGACGTACGCCCAATACTCGTGCACACCCGTGCGGGGGTTGAGGGTCATCTCGTAGACGCTCGCCCAGGGGCCGCCGTTGACGCTGAAGTCGACGCGGTCGATGCCGTTCATGTGGAACGCGACGACGCCGATCTCGAAGGGCTCGTCGATCGTCTGGAAGGGGACAACGTCCCAGCGGGCGATAGCTTTGGCGTCGTAGCCGGGCATTTGGGGTTCGCCCACCGCCGCGGGCTGAGCGGTGGGGCCGTCGAAGCCCGGGCCGGCGATGAGGGTGGGGGCGGCGCCGTCGATGGGCGTCTGGTCGTCGGGCTCTGAGCCGTCGCCGCCGGGCTGCTGCGGGGGGTCGTCGCCGGGGGCGTCGGGCCGGGGCGG
>CAZXGT010000005.1:0-49540 GCA_964639935.1 uncultured Phycisphaeraceae bacterium | reverse complement strand
TGGCGCGGGCGGAAGCTCTCTCGCGAGCGTTCACGGCCTACCTGTACGTGCATGCCTTTCTGGCGTTTCTGGTGATCGGTTGGTTCCCAGCGGTACGGGTTGCGGTCGGCGACCTGATTCTGATCGATGAGGCGATCGCGGCGGCGCCGTTCCTGATCGCGCTCGTCGCGGGGTGGTGGTCGTTTGCGCCGATCGAGCGACGGCTGATCGAGGCCTCGATGCTCGGCGCCCTGGATCGCGGCGAGCCGGTGCACCCGCCGCCAACACGCTGGCAGATCGTGGCGGATCGGGGTCGCCACACCCTGGCGATCGGCGTGGTCGTCATCGCGGCGATTCTGGCGTGGGCGGAGGCGACGATCATCGCCGCCGAGCGGCTCGTCGAGCGGGGCCTGCTTCCAGCGGGCGAGCGGGCGGAGCTGATCGTCGCTGGCTCGCAGCTCGCAATCGCGATCCCGGTGCTCCTGTTGGCTCCGCTTCTCATCCGCGTGTTCTGGCGGACGACGCCTCTCGCGCACGGCGAGCTCTATGAGCGGATCCGAGGGATCTGCGAGACGCACGGCGTGCGGTTCCGCGACGTGCTCATCTGGCGGACCCGCGGCTCGATGCTCAACGGCGCGGTGGTCGGGGCGGTCGGCCCGCTGCGGTACATCCTTCTAACCGACGCCCTGATTGAGCGTCTTCCCAACGCGCAGCTCGACGCCGTGGTGGCGCACGAGGTGGCGCATGTGAAGCGAAAGCACTTGCCGTGGCTGCTCGCGAGCACGGCGGTGGCCGCGGTCGGGGTGGGAGCGGCGATCAGCTGGATGCTCATCTTCACGCAGGAGCGCACGGGCGTTACGCAGGCGCTGCACGACGCGCTGGCGCTCGGCGCAGCGGCGGCGGCGGGGTTCTACGTGTTCGGGCATGTTTCGCGGCGGTTCGAGCGGCAGGCCGATGCGTTCGCCGCGCAGACCCTGACGCGAACTCTCGATCCGGAGGCCGATGTTGACCGGTCGCGAATCCTGCCGGAGGCCGCGGCGGCGATGAGCGGAGCGCTCGCATCGGTCGCGCGGCTCAATCACATCCCGCAGGGGCGATTCGGTTTCCGTCACGGCTCGATCGCGACGCGGATTCGCAACGTCAACGCGCTGGTCGGCTCCGACGCCGAGGCGGCGCCGATCGATCGCGCGGTGCGGCGAATGAAAAGAGCGACGATCGCCGGCGTTCTCCTCCTCGCCGTCGCGATCGTCGCTCTCTGATCCGCCCCCAGCGGGTGGGGGCCGCCGTGGAACGGGTTTGATCTACTTGCTCGCCTCGTAGCGCTTCGCGACCTCGCCCCAGTTGACCACGTTCCACCAGGCGTCGATGTAATCCGGGCGGAGGTTCTGATACTTGAGGTAGTAGGCGTGCTCCCAGACGTCGAGGCCGAGGATCGGCACGCCCTGGCCGGCGCCGGTGATCGAACTGGGCATCAGCGGGCTGTCCTGGTTGGCGGTGTCGGTCACCATGAGCTTGCCGTCGCCTGAGACGAGCCAGGCCCATCCCGAGCCGAAGCGGCCGGCCGCCGCGTTGGCAAACTCTTCCTTGAACTTGTCGAAGGACCCAAAGGCCTCGTCGATGGCCTTCGCCAGCTCGCCCGAGGGCTCGCCCCCCTTGCCCGGGCCCATCACAGCCCAGAAGAGCGAGTGGTTCGCGTGCCCGCCCGCGTTGTTCCGGACGGCGGTTCGCTTGTCCTCGGGAATGTCCCCGAGCCGGGCCAAGACCTGCTCGACCGGCATGTCGGCGAACTCCGTGCCTTCGAGGGCGGCGTTGGCCTTCTTGACGTACCCGGCGTGGTGCTTGTCGTGGTGAATCTCCATCGTTCGGGCGTCGATGTGGGGCTCGAGGGCGTCGAAGGCGTAGGGCAGATCGGGAAGCGTGAAGGTCATCTGTGAGACTCCTTGGTGGATGTTCGGGAGGAACGCCGGACGGGCGGGCACGCCTCGGTTTCGGCGGGATCAAGCGATTCAACGGAGCGAGCTGCAAGCTCCCTCTGCGGATCGAGGCTAGGCGGCGCTTCCCGCTGGGTCAATCCACCCCTCATGGCCCCCCTGAGACACCGAGAACCGCGGACATCGCTACCGGAATCCACCCAAAGAGGTGGGAATAGTCCGCTATTTACTTTGATTCATTCTAAAGTAAGGAACTCTTTGCCGGTCTTTCCGTATCAGTACAACCCTCGAGGTCGTTTGCTCACCCGACGCCCGGGCTGGGGATCTCTCGCCGGGCATGACGCCGGGTCACGATGGGAGAGAGATTCCGCTTGACGGATCGGGCTTGCCGATACTCATCGGCGGCAAGCGAAACCGAGAGCGAACGAGGGGCGAAGTCAAATTGGGCGATGGAGGCCCGAAGAAGCGAGGCACGGACATGACGAGCAACGCACCAAACGCACCCCGCCGGACCAGCTCGCCGCTTGAGCAGATCCAGCGTCAGCACTCTGCCCCGATCCGGCGCGGCGGCGAGTCGCGTCTGCGTCGCGGGCTCACGACATCCGATGAGCGGCTTCTGCGTCGCCTCCTCAAGGATCCGCAGGACTACATCGACTCTGAGGCCTTTCGCGAGCCCAATGCGGAGCGCGAGATCTTCGACGAGGCGCCCGAGATCCGGAAGCCCGACGTCTCTTGGTACCACCCTGTGATGGACGATCTCGGCAAGGACCGCAAGAACACCGGCAAGCAGGTGCTCTTGACGGCTGCCGAGGAGCGGGTGATCTTCCTTCAGTACAACTACGCCCGCTTCCGCGTGAGCGAGCTCCAGAATGAAATCTGGGCCTCAGACGACCAGCAGCCGACCGACGAGCAGATCGCCGGCCTGCTCAAGTGGAAGCGCATCGCCAACCGTCTTCGCGAGCAGATCGCCAACACGAACCTCGCCCTGGTTCTCGCGATGGCCAAGCGGACGAGGATGAGCGAAGTCGATTTCGCCGATCTCGTAAGCGAGGGCAACATGGCGCTGCTTCGGGCGGTCGACAAGTTCGACGCCGGCCGCGGCTTCAAGTTTTCCACCTACGCGTGCCGCGCGATCATCAAGGCGTTCTCGCGGCAGGGGATGAAGCTCTCAAAGTACCGCCAGCGCTTCCCGACGGACTTTGATCCGAAGCTGGAGCGGTCTGATCATCTCGAGAAGAAGCGTGAGGAGTACCAGAAGGACGCCGCGGGCGAGCTTCGGCGGATCTTCCAGGAGAACAAGGCGGAGCTCTCGGACATCGAGCGCACCGTCATCGACTACCGATTTGGCCTCGAGAAGGAGATCGTCGGCAAGCCCCTGACGCTTGAACAGATCGGCCAGATCATCGGCGTCACGAAGGAGCGTGTCCGCCAGATCCAGAACAAGGCTCTCGTCAAGATGAAGGGCGAGCTTGAGTCCACGCTGCTCGGCCCCGAGGCCGAAGAGGACGAAACGGCCGCGAGCCTCAACTGAGGCTTCAGAGACTCTCTCTCTCCACCTCCCGAACGACGCCCCGCGCTGACGCGCGGGGCGTTTTTCTACGCCGGAGGTTGCGAGCAACGAACCTCGATCGACCGCTCCGATCGCTCGTAGCGCACGCCGCGATCGGCGAGCTCGCTCAGCAGTCGCTCGACGACGAGCATGTTCCCGGCGAGGGCCTCTGGCGCGTGCACGCCGGCGTCCTCGATCGTTCCATCGAGCAGCATTCGAGCGACGATGGCGGCGGGGAAGGCGGTGGTGCGGGCCATGCTCGAGACGCCCGCGGCGAGGTCCGCCTCGTCGTAGACGTCCCACTGCACACGCATCCCGCGGGCCTCGCCGATGACGCGCATGACCGTGAGATCGACCTCGCCCTCCTCGTAGGTCCACTTCGGAAAGAGCAGGGCGCTGGTCACATCGAGGGGCGTGACTCGCTGGCCCCCGACGTCGATCGGTTCCTTGCTGAACAGACCCGTCTCGCGCATCACGCGCATCAGCTCGATGTGTCCGGGGTAGCGGAGCGTCTTCTCGGCCATGTCTGGGATGTCGAGCGTGGTCGCGAGTGAACGCAGGCCGTCTGTGTTGAAGGCCTCGAGCGTGCCGACGCCGGGAAAGTCGATCGGCTCGGGCTCCGAGAGCGCCGGGCGAACGACGATCTCGCCGCGCTCGACGAGGCGAGCGGGGCGGGTGTACTCCTCGATCACGTCGGCGGGCGCGAAGCCGGCCTTGTACTCGAAGGGCCACCGGCGTTCCTTGGGGAGCCCCCCGACAAAGATGCGTAGCCGGGCGCACGGAGAGAGCTCGCGCGCGACCTCGCCCGCGAGGACGTTGCTCATGCCGGGAGCGACGCCCATATCGACCACGGCGCACGCGCCGTGCTCTTTCGCGAGCGCGTCGAGTTCCAGGGCGTCTTCGGCCATGAAGGAGATGTCAACGTACTTTCCTCCGGCCCTGGCGATCGTCTCGAGCGCCGCGAAGCCGAGATGACTGGCGAGGGCGCCGCAGACGACGTCCGCGTCCTCGATCAGGCGCTGGATCTCGCTCTGGCTTGAGAGGTCGACGCACGCGGTCTCGATCGCTGCGCCCATTCGCTGGGCGAGTGAGCGCGCGGCCGCGAGGGACGCTTCGGAGCGATCGGCCGCGATGACGCTCACCCCCCGCTCGCGGGCGAGATCCGCCGCGATCAGTCGCCCCACCATCCCTGCGCCCAAACACACCACCGTGGCCATGAATCGCTCCTTTTCGCCGTCGAGCAGGACCGGGACGCTACCATGAAGCGTCCCAACGCGGCGGGTCGGTCAATCCCCCGCTCGATCGAATTCACTCCATGAAGGAGCCAATGCAATGACCAGGGTCGCTCTTGTCCTCTCCGGCTGCGGCGTCAACGACGGATCCGAGATCCACGAGTCCGTCTCCGTGCTTCTGAATCTGTCCCGCCGCGGGGCCGAGGCGCAGTGCTTTGCGCCCGATCAGCCTCAGATGCACGTGATCAACCACGTCAGCGGGGAACCCGCCGGCGGCGAGACCCGCAACTGCATGGTCGAGGCCGCTCGCATCGCCCGCGGGAACATCAAGCCGCTTGAGGAGCTTCGAGCCGGAGACTATGACGCCGTCGTTTTCCCGGGCGGGTTCGGCGCCGCGAAGAATCTGTGCGATTTCGCGGAGAAGGGCGCCGAGCTGACGGTGCTTCCCGAGGTGGAGCGGGTGATCCACGACTTCAAGAACGCGGGGAAGCCGATCGGGATGTGCTGCATCGCGCCGATCATCGCGGCGAAGGTGCTCGACCGCCCGACGCTGACGCTTGGCGGCGCGTCTGACGCCTCGAGAGCCGCCGAGAGCCTTGGCGCGACGCACGAAGAGCGCCCCGTCGACGAGATCGTCGTCGACGAGAAGAACAAGCTCGTGACGGCGCCGGCCTACATGCATGGCGATGCTCCCGTGCATGAGGTCGACGAGGGCATCGGGAAGATGATCGAGAAGACGCTGGAGCTCGCGGGCGCCGCGGCTCCGGCCTGACCCCACGGAACCTCCGCCTTCACCGCGACGTACCTTCTGCCCATGCGCCACACCGATCGCCTCCGTCTGGTTTTGCTCGCCCTCCTTGGCGCCGCGCTGTTCTGCCTGCCGGCCTGTGAACAGGCGCCGAGGAAGCGTGCGCGAGCGGTTCAGCCGGACGTCGTGGTGCGCGACGTGCCAGCGGTCCTCGCGGGCACTGTTGGGGCTCAGACCTCGATCCGGGGCTCCGAGGGCCTGCTGGTTTCCGGCTATGGGCTCGTTGTGGGGCTAGAAGGAACCGGCGATCGCGAGATCCCGGGTCCGGTTCGGGCGTTGATGGAGCGTGAGATGACGCTCCAGGGTGTCGGGAAGGCGGTTCACGGCATGGGCGAGGTGACGCCCTCGCAGCTGCTGAGCTCCCCCGAGACCGCTGTCGTCATCGTGCAGGGTGTGGTGCCTCCCGGGGCGGTCGAAGGGCAGCGGTTCGACGTTCAGGTGCAGACTGTTCCGGGGTCCTCGGCGACGAGCCTCGAGGGCGGGCGGCTGTGGACCACCGATCTCTTTGAGGGGATCGTGGCGCCGGGTGGACCGGCCACACCGGTGATCGCCCGCGCCCGCGGCGACCTCTTCATCAATCCCTTTGCGGACCCGGCGAAGCAGGAGACGGATGCGATCGTCCGGACGAACGCGCGGATTCTCAATGGCGGCTCGGTGCGTCAGGCTCGCGATCTCATCCTCTCGCTCGACAACCCGTCTCACGCTCGAGCCCGGTCCATCGCCAGCGCAATCAACTCGAAGTGGCCCGAGGGCAACGGCCGCGAGGACGCCGCTCGCGGGATCAACGACGAGACGATCCTTGTGAACGTCCCGCGTCGGTTTGCCGACAACGCGGATGAGTTCGTCCAGCTCCTGACGCATCTGCGCGTCGACCAGGGCTTTGGGCGGACCTGGGCGCAGCGGTACGCCAAGGCGTTGCGGAACGAGCCGTACCTCGCCGAAGCCATGAGCTGGGCGCTTCAGTCGCTGGGCGAGCTCGCCCTCCCGCCGCTTCGCGATCTCTACGACTTCCCAGAGCCTGCGCCGCGTCTGGCCGCGCTCCGGGCCGGCGCAGCGCTGGGCGACGCGCTCGCCTCCCCCCACCTCAAGGAGATCGCGCAGACGGGCGATCCCGCGCTCCGGCTTCAGGCGATCGAGCTCCTCGCCGGGCTCGGGCCGGACCCGCGGATCAACTCGACGCTTCGGGAGCTGCTCTCAGACGACGAGGCGGACGTACGCATCGCGGCTTACGAGTCGCTCTCAAAGCGCGGCGATCCGTTCCTGCGCCGGCGTTACATCGGCGAGAAGTTCGTCCTCGACCTCGCCCCGTCGAAGCATCCGATGATCTATGTCTCCCAGCAGCGTCAGCCGAAGATCGTTGTCTTCGGCGACAACCTTCCGGTCAATCAGCCGGTCCTCGCGAGCGGATGGGAGGATCGCCTGATGCTCATGGCGGACGACCGAGGCGGCGACGCCCGGGTGTACTACCGGGATTACACCACCGGCCGGGCCGAGACCATCGAGAACATCCCCGCGGAGGCGGCGTCAATCATCCAGACGCTTGCCCACAAGCCGACGCCGGAGAACCCGCGTCCGGGCTTCGATCTTTCCTACTCCGAGGTCGTCGGGGCCCTTCACGAGCTCTGGTCAGATGGGGCCTTCCCGGCTGATTTCATCGCTGAGCAGGACGTTCTCGCGGCGGAGTTGATCCGGTCGCTTCGTCCGCTGGCGATCGATGATCGCCCGGAGACAGGCCTTGAGCAGGAGATCGAGGGGGACGAGGACGCGTTGACGCCCGCGCAGCGAGCCCTTCGTGGTCGCCAGGCCCAACCGCCGGAGAAGGAAACCCGCTCGTATGTGGTGCCGATCCCCCAGAACCTCCGAAAGAAGGACTCAGAGCGCGACCCGGGCTGATCGGCTACCGTTTCCGCCGAGCCTCGCGCTCCCGAGGGGTCAGGACGACTCCCACGAGACTCACAGACGCCGGCGGGGGATCCACTCCGCCGGGGCGAGACAGGAGGTCCGCCGCGTGCTCAGGCTTTCCAAACTGACGCTCCACGGCTTCAAGTCCTTCGCGGACAAGACGGTCTTCACGTTCGACGAACCGATCATCGGGATCGTCGGTCCCAACGGCTGCGGCAAGTCCAACGTCGTCGATGCGATCAAATGGGTTCTGGGGGAGCGTTCGGCCAAGAGCCTGCGCTCCAAGGAGATGATGGACGTCATCTTCGCGGGCTCGGCCGCCCGGTCGCCGCAGGGCCTCGCGAGCGTCGTGCTGACCTTCGACAACCCGCCGTACACCCCTGAAGAGCTCGAGGCGCTCGAGAGCGACCCGGTCGCCGGCGAGCCCGACGCCGACGAGATCGAGGCCGAGGTCGACGCGGGTCTCGACGGGGGGCGTGAGCGCAACGCGGAAGGACCGACCAAACGCCGCCGGCGCGCGCGGCCGCTCAACATCGACACGGAGACGGTGGACGTCGAGCGTCGCCTCTATCGAGATGGAACAAGCCAGTACCTGATCAACGGCCGCAAGGCGCGCCTCCGCGACATCCGCGAGCTCTTCATGGACACCGGCGTCGGCGCCGACGCGTACTCGATCATCGAGCAGGGGCGCGTGGACGCGATGCTTCTGGCCAGGCCTGAGGACCGGCGAGTCTTCTTCGAGGAGGCGGCGGGCGTCAGCAAGTTCAAGGCCCGGCGCATCGAGAGTCAGCGGAAGCTCGAGCGGGTCGAGACGAACCTCGCCGTCGTGCGCGAGCAGCTTGATTCGACCGAGCGCCGCCTCCGGCTCGTTCGCGGGCAAGCGGAGAAGGCGCGGAAGTTCAAGGATCTCGACGCCGAGCTCCGGACGCTTCAGACGGCCTTGGCCTTCCAGGAGCACGCCGACCTGCTCGATCGGCTCGCGGGTCTGACCTCGCGTCTGACGGGGCTGACCGATGAGCGTGACGAGGCGATGCGCCGCGTGGAGGCGGAGGAATCCGCGCGCGAGGAGGCCGAGCTCGCTCGCCACGATCTCTCCGCCAGGCAGCGTGAGGCGGAGACCGCCAGGACGCGGGCGGAGAACGAGGCGGCGTCCGCGCGGCAACGGGTCCGCTTTGCGGAGCGCACCCTCGAGGAGGCCCGCGAGCAGATCCGGCGCGACCGCCAGCGGGTGCGCGAGTTGCAGGAGCGATCGGAGGAGCTGACCGAGGAGATCCGCTCGCAGACGGAAGAGGTCGACTCTGTGCGCGCCTCCGCAACGCACGCCGCCGAGCGCCACGACGATGCGGCCGAGCGCAAGCGGGCGATCCAATCCGCGGCGGCGGATCGCCGGTCCGCGCTTCAGGAATCCCGCGCTGCGCTCGCCGATATCGAGCGTCGTCGCTCCTCCCAGGCGTCTCGCGCCGAGTCGGATCTGCGGCGCCTCGAATCGTTGCACGAACGCCGGGAAGCGCTGGAGTCCAAGCTGGGCCAGCTCGCGGGCGATCTCGAGTCGGCCGAGCGGGAGCGTGAGAACGCGACGGCGCGGGCGGCCGATCGCCGCGCGGCCATCGCCAGCGCCGAGCGTGAGATCGAACACGCCGCCGAGGCGCTTTCCGGTCTCGCGGCCGATCAGCGCGAGCTCTCGGAGGAGGCCGGGCGTTTCGAGCGGGAGCGCGCGGCCGCGGACTCGCGCCTGGGCGCGCTCCGCGAGCTGATCGAGTCGCGCGATGGTCTCTCCGAGGCGGTGCGCCACACGCTCGAGGCGCGCGACGCGGCGGGCGATAACAGCCCGCTTCAGAAGCTCATCGCGCCGCTGGCGGACCTGATCGAGGCGGACGCGGAGCACGCGCCGCTCGTCGAGGCCGCGCTCGGGACGCGACTCGAGGCGCTGGTCGTTGAGAACCAGTCGGCGATCACCGACACGGATCTGCTCGCGGCCCTGCCGTCGCGCGTTTCGCTTCTGCCGATCGATGCGATGCGTCCAACGCGGGCTCGCGAGATCCCAAGCGAGCTTTCGACGCGCGTCACGCGCGCTGGCGAACTCGTCCGCGCCGACGCTCGCGCGGCCTCGCTTGTCGAGGCGTTTCTCTCGAACGTGTTTATCGTCCCGACCCTGGAAGCCGCGTACATGCTCGCCGCCGGACCGCTTGCCGGGGGCGTGTTCGTGACGCTCAGCGGCGAGCGTCTGGACGCTTCCGGCCGCCTCACCGCCGGCCCGACCGATGCCGAGCACTCCGCCGCGGGGCTCATCAGGCGCCGCACCGAGCTGCGCAAGCTGGAGGCGCTCGTTGAGGAACTCGACGGTGCGCTGGCGTCGCATCGGGCGAAGCTCTCGGAGGTTTCGGACGCCGCGGCTGAGCGCGACGCGGCGCGGGCCGCGGCGCAGCGGACGCTCTCGGAGGCGCAGCAGCGACTCGTCGCCGCAGAATCCGCTGCCGAAAACGCCGCAGCCTCGCACGCCCGCCTCACGCGAGAGCTGGAGGCGGCGCAAGGCGAGGAGCGCGAGATCGCCGAGCGCACCGGGGTCATCCGGGCCGAGCACGCCGAAGCGGCGGCGAAGGCCGAATCGCTCGCTCGTCTCTACGAGGAGCAGGCCGACGCGCTGGCGAGGCTTGAGGCCGAGAACGAGTCGGCGGACGCCGAATCACAGGCGGCCGCGGATGCGGCGGCGCAGGCCCAGCGGGACGCCGCGGTCGCCGACCAGCAGCTCATCGCGGCGCAGCGCGAGCTCCGGCAGCTCGAGACGCGCCGTGACGAAGCCGACCGCCAGCGCGAGCAGGCGCTCGATCACCTGAGCTCGCGCGAGGCCTCTCTCGCGGAGCACGAGCAGACCATCGCCGAGTCGTCGGAGCGGATCGATCGGGAGACCGCCGCCGCCGAGGCCGCCGCCGAGCAGCTGGCGTCGCTCGAAACCGAAGCCGAGGAGGCGCGAGAACGGTCCGAGATCGCCGGGGGACGCCTTGTCGGCGCGCGCGATCGCGCCCGGCAGCTTGAACGTGACTGGAACGCCGTCGAGATCTCCCGGCGCGAGATCGAGGTCAAGCGCGAGAACCTCGAGCTCCGCGCGATGGAGGAGATGAGTCTCGATCTGGCCGCCGAGGCGCTCGATTACGACGCGATGATGGCCGACGGTGACGTGACGCCGATCGACCCCAAACCCGTGCGAGCGGGGATCGAGGAACTGAAGAAATCGATCAGAAAGCTCGGGAACGTCAATCTCGACGCCATCGAGGAAGAAGCGACGCTCGCGGAACGCAATGACGATCTCGTCGCGCAGCTGGCCGATATCGACGGCGCGCGTCGCCGGCTCGAGGAGCTCATCGATCGACTCTCCGACGCCTCGCGCACGCGCTTCAAGGAGGCTTTCGAGACGATCGCCGAGAACTTCGGCAAGCCCGACGGGCTGTTCCGCCAGCTCTTCGGCGGCGGCAAGGCGGAGATCCGCCTTCTCCCCGATGAGGAAACCGGCGAGATCGATTGGCTTGAGTCAGGCGTCGCGATCGTCGCCCAGCCTCCCGGAAAGAAGCCACGGAACATCGACCAGCTCTCGGGCGGCGAGAAGACGATGACCGCGGTGGCGATGCTCATGAGCATCTTCCAGTCGCGCCCGTCGCCGTTTTGCGTGCTCGACGAGGTCGATGCGGCGCTCGACGACGCGAACGTCGAGCGGTTCACCAACGTCATCCATCGCTTCCTCGATCGCTCCCACTTCATCGTCATCACGCACAACAAGCGGACCATGCAGGGGACCGACCGGCTCTTCGGGGTCACCATGCAGGAGCGTGGCGTCTCGACGCGCGTCTCGGTCCGGCTCGACCAGGTGAGCGAGGATGGCTCGATCGCGCAGACAGGCAGCGATGACGGAGCGAACGAGAGCGAGGCGACGGCCTCGAGGCGCGAGCGGCTCGCCGCGATGCGCGCGCGGGACGAGCCGCTCGAGGTCTGACGCTTACCGGACTCGGCGGATGCGCACCGGTCCGCGGAAGCGAGAGGGATCGACCGGCTTTCCTCTCTGCGTGATTTCAACGCGCCCGGCGTTGGCGAGGCGGCGAGCGGCGCGTCTGACGTGCTCCATCAGGTCGCGCCAGTCTTCGCCGCCGACGGCCGAGGCCGCTTCGCTCGGGCAGATCGACTTTGTGCGATCTCGCTGATCGAGGAGACTAAGGATCGCTTCCTCAAGGCGGCGATCTTCGTCCGTCACGCCGCGGCGCCGGCAGGCGCTGGAACAGTAGCGCACATGCTCCCAGTCGCGCTCCCACTTCTTCCGCCACCCAAACTCGCGGCCACACGATTCGCAGATCTTTGTCGCACGCTCGCTCATGCGGGACATCCGGCGGCCGCGGCGCCAGCGGCGAGCCCGCTCGCGATGGCGGCCCCGACGTCGCGCCCTCCGAAACCGTCGCCGCAGCAGACGATGCTGCTGGCTCGATCGATCAAAAATCGGTCTTCGATCGCGTTGGAGACGCGGGCGAACCTCCACCGGTGCGCCGCGACGTATCGCGGCCGCGCAAAGGCCGGAGCGAGAGCCGCGGCGGCGCTCGAGAGCGCGCGGCCGGCGTCTTGCTTCTTGTCCTCGAGATGCCCGACGCTCCAGCTCGCGGTTGCGTGGGCCGTCCATGCGCCGGGCTCGGTGCGCACGAGCCGCTCCAGAATCGCTCCATCGCCCGCGAGCTCCTCGGACTCGAACGGATCCTCTCGAAGGGCGAGCATCGCGCACCACCGCGGCTCGTACCGCACGGCGCCGAGGCGTTCGCGAAGCACGGCCTCGGCGGGGAGCAGATCGATCGCCTGTGGCGCCGGGATCGCAAGGACCAGCGCGTCGAACTCCCCGAGCGCGTCGCCCCGCTCGTTGATGATCCGGAGCGCGCCGCTGTCGCGCTCAAGGGCGACGGCTTGGATCTCAAATCGCACGTCGATCCCGTTCCCCATCGCGGCGACGAGGCGGTTCATCGTGGGAACGCCGACGATCGCCTCCCGGCCAACCCATCGTGCGGCGCCGCGGGCGACCATCTCGTTCATGACGTCGCGGAACGCTTCGGAGTCCCCGTGGGCCCGGGGCGCGCCGTGGTTGAAGCGGATCCGGCCTCGGTCGGTTTCGACGCGGCGCGTCGACAGCCGCCCGCCGAAGCCTCGTCCCTTGTCGAAGACGACGACCTGCGCCCCGCGGTCGATCGCCGCTCTTGCCGCCGCGAGGCCGCTCACCCCTCCTCCCACGATCCCGATCCGCACGCGAGCGCCTCCCGAAAAGCAACCGTGTTCGCTCCAAACAATATGGTGTTCCAGCGGCTGCGGCCGCGGTCTGTCTTACTCACGCTCATTCGAGAGGGATCACCATGAAGTTTCGCATCACGCCTGCGCTGGCGTTGATCGTCGCCTCCGGCGCCACGGCGCCGGCCTTCGCGCAGAACGACGATCAGAAGCAGCGACATCCAGACGCGGGGATGCTCCGCTACCCGGACGTTTCCAAGGACCACATCGTTTTCGTGTACGCCAACGATCTCTGGGTGGTCGATCGCAAGGGCGGGCAGGCCTCGCCGCTCGCGAGCCCGGACGGGCAGGAGATGTTCCCCCGCTTCAGCCCGGACGGCTCGATGATCGTCTTTCAGGGCAACTACGACGGCGACAGGGATCTCTACACCCTCCCGGTCTCGGGCGGCGTGCCCGAGCGGGTCACGCATCACCCGGCCAACGAGTTCCCCACTGATTGGTCAGACGCTCATGGCATCGTCTACCACAAGTCGGGTATGGCCGGCCTCACGCGCAAAGAGCAGATCTTCTCCGTCTCACCCGAGGGCGGGCTCCCCGAGAAGCTCCCGCCCGCGTACGGGGCCAACGCGTCGATCAGCGGCGACGGCAAGTGGCTCGCCTACACCCCCTCGCAGCGCGACTTTCGAACGTGGAAGCGCTACGCCGGCGGCCTTGCCTCCGACGTCTGGATCATGAACCTCGAGACGCTCGAGTCCGAGCGGATCACCGATCATCCCGGGACCGACACGCTGCCCATGTGGCATCGCGACTCCGTCTACTACCTCTCGGACGCCGGCCCGGAGCACAAGCTCAACATCTGGTCCTACAACGTCCGCAGCGGCCAGCGCAAGCAGCTCACGACGTTCGACGAATGGGACTGCAAGTTCCCCGCGATGGGCCCGGGCGACGGCGACGGCGAGATCGTTCTTCAGAACGGACCGGATATCTATCTCGTGAATCTTCGCAGCGGCCGCGCGCGGCCGGTGGAGATCACCATCCCCGGCGCCAAGCCGCACATCCGAACCAGGACCGTCGACGCGGCCGAGTTCATTCAGTCCGGCGGCATCTCCTCGACCGGCAAGCGCGTCGTGGTCGAGGCCCGCGGCGACATCTGGACGCTCCCGGCGAAGACCGGGGCGCCCCGCCAGCTCACCACCAGCGACGACGCTGCGGAGCGCGGCCCGTCGTGGAGCCCGGACGGACGCTGGATCGCCTACTTCTCCGATGAAGATGGTGAGTACAACCTTTACGTCACGCAGTCGGACGGCAAGGGCGAGACGCGAAAGCTCACCGAAACCTCGGAGAACTACTTTTTCCAGATCTCATGGGCGCCCAACTCCGAGTCGCTGCTCATCACCGACAAGGCCGGGGCGATCCATCACATTGATCTCGAATCGGGCGATCGGGAGATGATCGATCGCGACGAATGGGCCAACCAGCCCTCGATGAGCTGGTCGGGCGACTCGCGATGGATCGCCTACTCCGTCGCCGATCCCGACTCGGGCATGAGCGTCATCAGGATCCACGACACCGAGAGCGGTGAGACGCGGCAGGTCACCTCCGGCTTCTTCTCCGATAGCGAGCCCGTCTTCGCCAAGACGGGCGAGTATCTCTACTACGCCTCGGCTCGCGAGTTCTCGTCGCCGCAGTACGAGGATCTCGGCACAACCTTCGTCTACTCCGACACCGAGCGGCTGATCGCCGTCCCGCTTAACGACGAGGTCGAGAACCCCGCGCTCATCGAGCCCGACGACGAGACGTGGGAGGAGGAGGAAGAATCCGACGAAGAGGCCGCGGAAGCGGAGAACGGCGACGGCGAAGAGGACGCCGAACAGGACGATGCGGACGCGGTGGTGAGCCCGCTCGTGGGCACCTGGTCCGCCACGGCCAAGGGGCTCGCCGCACTCGGCCTCCCGACCGACGAGCTCGAATACACGATGTATTTCAAGCAGCTCGAGGACGGGTCCTTCATCGGCGCCTCCGAGCAGCAGGGCGAGACCTCCAACTACGACTCCGTCGAGTTCGACGAGAGCTCCGGCGAGGTCATCCTGAAGAGCTCTCAAGGCCCGATCACGTCGACCACCACCGCCACCATCTCCGGCGACACCATGACCGGCACGTGGGAGATCACGGGCGTGATGCAGGGCTCCGGCGCCATGGAGGCCGAGAAGACCTCCGAAGAGGTTCCGGACGACAAGATCGATGAGAAGGCCTCCAAGGCCTCCGACGCGCCCGTCGAGATCGACTTCGAGGGCTTCGAGGCACGAGGCGTGCAGCTCAATGTCGCGGCCGGGGGATTCTCAAACCTCCACTCCAACGACGCCGGCGCGCTTCTCTATAACCGCTCGGGCGGCAACGGCGCCCCACCCTCGGTGCGACTGATCAACGCCGCCGACGACGAGCCGGCGGAGAAGACGGTCGTCACGGGCGCCTTCCTGGTGGACGTTTCCGGCGACGGCAAGAAGATCCTCCTCGCCGGATCGGGCAACCGCTGGAAGATCGCCGACGCCAAGCCGGGACAGTCGATGGCGGACGCAATTCAGCCGAGCGGCCTGCTCAAGCACATCGACCCGCGGGACGAGTGGCGTCAGCTCTTCACCGACGCCTGGCGGCGCCATCGCGACTTCTTCTACGTCGAGAACATGCACGGGGTCGACTGGGATGCCGTCCATGACCGCTACTCGAGCATGCTCGACGACGCGACGACCCGCGAGGACGTCAGCTACATCATTGGCGAGATGATCGCCGAGCTGAACGTCGGCCACGCCTACTACTGGGGCGGCGACGTCGATGATCAGCCCTCCGTCAACGTCGGGCTACTCGGCGCCGACTACGAGCTCGCGTCGGAGGAAGACGAGAACGGCGAGACTCTCCACGCCTACAAGATCACCAAGCTCTACGGCGGCGCCCCATGGGACACCGACGCACGAAACCCGCTTGACCTTCACGGCGTCGACGCGTCAGAGGGCGTCTACGTGACCCACGTCAACGGCGCCCCGATCGACACGACCAAGGATCCCTGGGCCGCGTTCATCGGGACCGCCGGCAAGGAGACGACTCTCACCCTCGCCGACGCGCTGACCGGCGATGACGAGACGCGAAACGTCCGCGACGTCACCATCACCCCCGCCGGATCCGAGGTCGGCCTCCGCTACCGCGACTGGGTCGAGTCCAACCGCCGGTACGTCGAGGAGCAGTCCGACGGACGCATTGGCTACATCTACGTGCCGAACACCGGCGTCCAGGGGCAGAACGAACTCTTCCGCCAGTTCTACGGGCAATCCGGGAAGGAAGCCCTGCTCATCGACGAGCGCTGGAACGGCGGCGGGCAGATCCCGACGCGGTTCATCGAACTGCTGAACCGCCCGCGGACCAACTACTGGTACCGGCGCGACGGGAAGGACTGGGGCTGGCCCCCCGACTCCCATCAGGGGCCCAAGGCCATGCTCATCAACGGCGCGGCCGGCTCGGGCGGGGACATGTTCCCCTGGCTTTTCAAGCACAACGACATCGGGAAGCTCATCGGCCGGCGCACCTGGGGCGGTCTGGTCGGCATTTCCGGCGTTCCGCCGCTCATCGACGGCGGCTACACCGCGGTGCCAAACTTCGGCTTCTACCGGACCGATGGCACGTGGGGCATCGAGGGCTGGGGCGTCGACCCCGACATCGAGGTCGTCGACAACCCGACCGAGCTCGCCAAGGGCAACGATCCGCAGCTCGACGCGGGCATCAGGCACCTCCTCGAGGAGCTCGAGACCGAGGCGTATGAGCGCCCGCAGCGTCCCACGCCCCCGGATCGTTCCGGTTTCGGAATCGCCGAGCAAGACAGGTAAACCGCGACGATCTGCGATACGGCTTTGCTTCTCATCGGGCCCGGGGATCCCCATCCCCGGGCCCTTTCATTGCGCTGCGCCCCGATTGACGGGCGCGCCCGGATCCCCTATCTTCCCATTCTTGAGACTCATTCTCAATTGTGCGTCAACAGCCGCCAGGAGATAGGATGAACGGAGAGAGCCTCGTCAGGCGATCTGGCGCAGCACTCTTCATTTTCTACACCGTGAAGGGTTTCCTCTGGCTCATCATCCCCGCCCTCATCGCCCTCAACGCCTCGGATCCAACTGATGACCACCACCGCCGCGGAGCCGTTTTCCACCCGCATCAAGTCCGGCACCTGGGATCTTCACCAGAAAGCCGAGTCCCAGCCGTTCCAGAAGAGCCTCGTTCAGGGCAGGGTCGGCCGCGAAGCCTACGCGCGGTGGCTCAGCCAGATGCTCCTCATCCACCGGACGCTCGAGGGGCGGCTACGGGAGCTGACGGCGACTGATCCGCGCGTCGCCGCCATCGTGACCGAGGAGCAGCACCAGGAGCCCTACCTGCTCGCCGACCTCGACACGCTCGGCGCCGACATGGGCTCGATCGAGGCCCTCCCGGCGACGGCCGAGCTCGTCCGGGATATCGAAGAGGCGGCTGAGCGCGAACCGATCCGCCTCCTTGGGTTCCACTACGTCCTCGAGGGCTCGAATAACGGCAACACGTTCATCGCCCGGGCCGTCCGTCCAGCTCTCGGCCTCGAGCCGGGCGCCGGCGACCGCTACCTCGATCCCTACGGTGAGCGCCAGCGCGCGGTCTGGGGGGCTTTCAAGGCCGAGCTCGACGCGCAGAACTTCACGCCCGCCGAGCAGGACGCCATGATCGAGGCGGCCCGCGACATGTTCGAGGGCATCAGCGCCGTCAGCAAGGAGCTCCCCGCGCGATAACGCATCGCGGCCTCAGAAGCCGCAGGATTGTCCCCAGCTCGCGAGCAGGCCGGCGAGATCTCCCGCGTCGACCGTTCCGCTCAGATCAACGTCGCTCAGCCCGCGATCCGCCCCCCAGCGGGCGAGAACAATCGCCAGGTCGTCGGCGTCCACGGTTCCGTCGAGATTGAGATCGGTCGGGCACTCCGCGATCTGCCTCGCGAGCCGCACGATGCCCGCCGTCGCCTCCTCGCCAGTCGGCACGATCTGACTCGCGGGGAGGAGGAAGCCGAACTGGCCCGTGTCGCGAAGCTCGAGGGTCCAGCTCAGGATGCCGAGCTCCCCGAAGGTCCAGTCTGGCATCGAGCCGGCGGCGAAACCGATGCCGCCGGCGCCGGTGCGGAAGTCATAGTTCGCGCCGTTTTCCTGCACGATCGCGGTGTTGATCGCCTCGCCGAGCGGGAGCAGGGTCTCCCCGAACGGCGCGGGGCTATCGGTGTACGCCCACGCGCCGAGCAGGAGCTGCGCGAAGTTGTGCACGTCGATATGCGCCCGGATCTCGGGGTTGGCGAAGATGAAGTCGCGGAGGTTCGCCGTGCACGGCTCGGAGAAGGGCGCGGGCCCGCGGTAGATCTGACTGCCGGGGAATCCGGACGATCCCGATCCGCCCCACGCCTCCGCCCAGTTGCGGTTCGGATCCACGCCGAAGGAACTCCCGCCGTTCGGGCGCCGGTTCTTGCGCCAGAAGCGATCGCTCGTCCAGGAATAGACGTACCCGTCGGGGTTCGCCACGGGCACGACGATGATGTCGACGCCGTCGAGCGCGGCCGTGACGCCAGCGTCCGAGCCGTAGCCGGCGATAAGACGATCGATGAGCCACATGCAGGCCGCCGGGCTGATCCACTCGCGCGCGTGCTGCCCGCCGTTGATGAGAATGGCCGGCTTCTGAGCGCCGCTCCCGTCTGCGGTGACGCGCACGCCGCGAACCATCCGTCCCTCAAGCGTCTCCCCGATCTCAACGATGCTGACGCGCGGGTCGGTCGCGACGTCGTCGAGCCTCGCGTCGATCGCGGCCCACGTCTGATAGCTGTCGAAGAACCCGCCGCCCCGCGTCGCCGCCTCGCCGAGGCTCGCCTCGATCGCCGATCGCAGATCAGCCTCGACCATCTCGGCCTCGCCCCGCGCGACCATCGCCGCGGCGGCCGCCGCCTCCATCGAGAAGAGCTGGTCGCCGAGCCCGACGCGACAGGACCACGGGTTGGCCCCGCTCTTCTCAAGCGTCTCCAGCTCCGCCCACGACTCCACCTCAACGCGGATGAGCGAGTCTCCCTCGCCCAAGCCGCTCACCCCCCCTGCCGAACCGTGTCCGAGGGCGACCGACGCGAGAAACACACACGACGCGCTGAGAGTCTTCATGCGGCGAGTCTACACCGCATGGGCTTCCGATCCACCTGTTTCCGGGCCGCCGAGAACGCTCCGCGTTGCCAGGACACTCGAAAGCCGCTATTTTTCCTCGCTCGGCCCTCGTGGTCGACCCCAGGGCGGTTACCGAAGTGGCCAAACGGGGCAGACTGTAAATCTGTTGGCATTAGCCTACGCAGGTTCGAATCCTGCACCGCCCACTGACGCGCGGCCCGATCCCGGGCCGCGTTTTCTTTTCTCCCGGCTACGGGGCCTCGCGGTCGGGACGCCCGTGCACCCTCGGCACCTCGAACCCGGCCGCCTCGAGCGCCTTGCGGAGCGCCGACGCCCCCTGCTTCCCGCTCGTCTCGACAATGCACCGCACGTCGACCGATGAGAGGTCGCTCGTGGCGAACGCGCGGTCGTGGACGATGTCTTTCACGCTCGCGCCCGAGTCAGCGATCACCTTCGCGAGCGCCGCCAGGCCGCCGGGGCGATCGGAGATCGTCGTCTCAAAGCGCGTCAGTCGTCCGTCGGCCGCGAGGCCCCGCTCGATCACCCGGCCGATCATCGCCGGATCGATATTGCCCCCGCAGAGCGGGACCGCGATGAGCTGGCCCGAGAGATCAGGCATACCGCAGGGCTCGAGCGTCGGCTCGCAGATGGTCAGCAGCGCGGCCACGCCCGCGGCGCCGCCCCCTTCAACCACCGATTTCTCGTTCTCCATCAAGCGCAGCACCGCGAGCGAGATCGCCGACTCGTCGACCTCCACCACCTGCTCGACGAGCGGTCGCATCGTCTCGAAAGCGTTCTGCCCGATGTCCGGCGTGGCGAGCCCGTCGGCGATCGTCTTCTTCGTCTCGATCTTCACCGAACGCCCGGCCGCAACGGCCGGCGCGTACTTCGCCGCGCGCTTCGGCTCGACGCCGTAGATCATCGTCTCGGGCGCCGCGTGTTTCACCGCCGCCGCGACGCCCGCGATCAGCCCCCCGCCGCCGACCGGAACGACGATCGAATCCGGGTACCGCCCCTCTTTCTTCTTGATCTGCTCGAGGATCTCGAGACCCATCGTGCCCTGCCCAGCGATGATCGCCGGATCGTTGTAGCCATGGACATAGGCGTAACCGTGCTCCTCGGCGAGCTCGCAAGCTCTCTCGTAGGCCGCGAAAAACGTATCTCCAAAGGCAACGACTCTCGCCCCGAACTGCTCGCACATCGTTCGCTTGACCAGGGGCGCCTCCCTCGGCATCACGACCGTCACCGGGATCCCGAGATCCTTCCCGTGCATCGCGAGGCCGAGCGCGTGGTTGCCCGCGGAAGCCGCGACCACGCCGATCCGCTTCTGATCGCTCGAGAGCTGCAGCAGCGCGTTGCGGGCCCCCCGCTCCTTGAAGGAGCCGGTCCGCTGAAGATTGTCCATCTTGACGTAGACCGTGGCGTCGAGCTTCTCGCCGAGCGACTCGTACGGCATGCACGGCGTCCGCAAGACGCCGCCCTCGATCCGCTCCCGGGCGGCCAGAACATCGTCGTATGTGATGCGCACGCGCAGAGACTACAACCCTCACCGCCTCTCGTACACTTCTCCCATGACCTCCGAAGCCTCCTACCGCGTTTCCGCCGTCACCCTCTACTGCGCTTCGAGCCAGAGCGTTGACCCCGTCTATCTCGAGGTCGCCCGCGACTTCGGCGAGCGGCTCGCCCGGAGCGGCCGCACGCTTGTCTACGGCGCCGGGGCGATCGGCCTCATGGGCGCCGCCAGCCGAGGCGCCAGGGACGCGGGAGGGCGCGTCGTCGGCGTCATCACACGCCGGCTCAAGGACGCCGAGCAGATGGACCGGGGGAACTCCGAGAACATCGTGGTCCGCACCATGCGGGAGCGGAAGACCCTCCTCGAAGCATGGGGCGACGCGCTTGTCGTGCTCCCGGGCGGCCTCGGGACGCTTGAGGAGTTCTTCGAGGTGTACACCGGTCGCCTGCTGGGCGAGCACGACAAGCCCGTCATCCTCGTCAGCCCGCCCGACGTGCGCCGCCCCGAGGCGCCGCGCGGTTTCTTCAGCCCCATGCTCGCGATGCTCGATCACATGATCGAAGGGGGTTTCGCCAAGCCGGGCGTGCTTGACCTGCTCACCGTCGTCGCGAGCCCGGAGGAGGCGATCGCCGAGCTCGATGGTCTCGAAAACGCGGGCGGTCCCGCCGCGGTCGATTCCGACGCGCTGCTCCCGACCACGCCCGGAGCCTGAGCGATGAGCGAGCGAATCGGCCTCATCGCCGGACAAGGGCGCCTGCCCGTGCTCGTAGCTCGCGGCATGAAGCGAGCCGGGCTTGAGGTTTGCGCCGTCGGTCTCGCCGGACAATTCGAAGACGCACTCCCCCCCCTCTGCGACCGTTTCAGGCGCGTCGGCCTTCTCCGCCTCGGCCAGTGGTCGCGGGTTCTCCGCCGGATGGGCGCGAGCGAAGCCGTGATGGTCGGCCGCGTTGACAAGGCCCGACTGATGCACTCGCCGATGCGATTCGTTCACGCGATGCCGGATCTTCGAACCGCGCGGCTTTGGTATCGTGACCTGCGTCACGATCACCGCTCGCCGGCCGTCCTCGCCGCGGTGGCTCGGGAGCTCGAGTCCTCGGGAGTGCGCCTCATCGACTCCACCGCCCACATCCCGGACCAGATGGCGACCGAGGGCGCCATGACGCGACGCCGCCCGAGCGAGGAGGCCGCAGCCGACATCGCCTTCGGTTGGCCGATCCTCGAGCAAGCGCTCGCCCTTCATATCGGGCAGGCTCTCGCCGTGCGCGAAAAAGACGTCGTCGCCGTTGAGGCCGTGGAAGGCACAGACCGGATGATCGAGCGAGCGGGCGAGCTCTGCCGCCGAGGCGGGTGGACGCTCCTCAAGAGCGCCGCCGCAGATCACGATCGTCGCGCCGACGTCCCTACCGTCGGGGTTCGCACCATACAGAGGGCGGCCAGGGCCGGGTGCGCCTGCATCGCCGTCGGCGCGGGCGATGTGATCATCGTCGACAAGCCCGAGACGCTCGCGCTCGCCGATGAACTCGGCGTCGCGGTCATCGGCGTCGCCCGGGACCCCTGACCTGATGCCCGCGGATCCAGAACATTCCTACGCCAGCCGTGGCGGCCTCAAGCTCGCCGCCGCCCTCGACGAGTTCCAGATCGATGTGACCGGCCTCGCCTGCGCCGACTTCGGCTGCTCCACCGGCGGCTTCACCGACTGCCTCCTCAAGCGCGGAGCGGCGAGCGTCATCGCGATCGACACCGGCTACGGGGTGCTCGATTACCGCCTCCGAACCGACCCGCGGGTCGAGGTGCGCGAGCGCACGAACGCCCTGCACGCCGAGCCGCCGGAGAGCCGCGTGGACCTTGTGGTCGCCGATACGAGCTGGACGCCGCAGCGACTTCTCGTGCCACAGGCGAAGCGCTGGCTCCACGCGGGAGGGCGGCTTATCACGCTCATCAAGCCTCACTACGAGGCGAAGGGGACGCCCGAGGAGGCCTCGCTTGAGCGAGGGGTGCTGCCGGAGGACGCCGCGGCGTCGGTCGCGCGGCGCGTCGCCGGGGAGATCGGCGCCGCGGCGCTCGCTCGGTCACCCATCCAGGGCGGAAAAAAGAAAAGCCGCGGGAACATCGAGTACCTCGCACTCGTGGAGGATCCACTCGTCCCGGCCGACAGAGCGCCGGCGTGAGGGCCCGGCCCCCCGCTGCCATCATCGAGCCGATCTATCGCGCCCCGGCTCTGAGGTCGGCGCCGATGTCCCGCCGGAGAACCTTGCCCTCGAACTCGATCATGTCCGCCGCCGCGAGCGCTCGATCCCGGGCCTCGGACACGCTCGCCCCGAGCGCCGTCACGCCAAGGACACGACCCCCGGTCGTCACAAACCGCCCCTCGGCGTTTTGCGTGGTCCCGGCGTGGAAGACCGTCACGTCTTCCATCTGGTTCGCATTATCAACGCCGGTGATCTCAAAGCCGGTCTCCGGCCTCTCGGGATACCCCTTGCTCGCGAGCACGACGCAGCAGGCCGCGCGATCGTCGAACCCCCACCGTGCCTCCTGGAGCCGACCGGTCGCGGTCAGGTAGAGCGTCTGAGCCAGATCGCCCTGCCAACGAAGCATCAGCGGCTGGCACTCGGGATCGCCGAATCGCACGTTGAACTCAAGCACCTTCGGCCCGCCCGGCGTGAGCATGAGACCGGCGTAGATCACGCCGCGAAAGTCGATGTTCTCGCGTCGCAGCGCATCCATGAGCGGCGCCAGCACCTGCCGCTGAACGTCGCTGTAGAGCTCGTCGGTCATCAGGTCGCTCGGGCTGAACGCGCCCATCCCGCCGGTGTTTGGACCCCGTCCGTCCTCCAGAAGGCGCTTGTGATCCTGGCAGGCGTCGAGCACCGCCGCCGTGCGACCATCGCACAGCGCGAGGACCGAGACCTCGGGCCCCTTGAGCCGCTCCTCGATCACAACCGTGTCGCCCGCCGCGCCGAAGACGCGATCCACCATGATCGACCGCACCGCGGCGACCGCCTCCTCGAGCGAAGCCGGAGTCACGACGCCCTTGCCCTTCGCGAGCCCCGCCGCTTTCACAACCTGCGGTGTCTCGCGAGACTCCAGGTACTCGATCGCCCGCCGCGCATCCGTGAACGTCCTGGCTTCGGCCGTCGGGATCCCCACCGAGCGCATGAGCTGCTTCGCCCACGCCTTATCCGCCTCGAGCTTCGCGCCCTCGGCGCCGGGCCCGAACACCGCCCGCGCATCCGTCCGCAGACGATCGGCCATCCCCGCGGCGAGGGGCTCCTCGGGGCCGATCACGACAAGGTTGATCTTGTGCCGATCGCAGTATTGCTCAAGCCGGTAGATCTCCTTGATGTCGATCGGGACGTCGACCGCCCGCCCCAGCGCCGCGAGGCCGGGGTTCTGCGGGTGCGTCACATGCAGCTGCCCCAGGGCCTTGCTCTTCTTGAGGCGCCACGCCAGGGCGTGCTCCCGACCGCCGCCGCCCACCAGCAGCGCGTTGATCGTCTCCGGCATCGTCTTCCGCTTCGCCACGCTCGCTCCCCGGCTCTCTGACTGCAAAAGGAAATCAGGGCGACTGGATTCGAACCAGCGACCTCCGCGTCCCAAACGCGGCGCTCTACCAAACTGAGCTACGCCCTGCTCGGCTCTCGCAACCCCTGCTGCGACGCCGATCAGGATACACTACGCTCCAGACCCGGTAGTCGAGACGCACGGAGCCCTCATGACCCACCCCACCGCCATCCTCGCCGCTCAGGAAGTCGGCGCTTTCTGGCCCATCCTCCTGCTGATCGTCATGGCCATCGGCTTCGCGATCGTCAACATCGTCGGCTCGCAGCTCCTCGGCCCTCGGCGTGAGGGCCCCGTCAAGGGCCTTAGCTACGAATCCGGCATGAACCCGATCGAAACCGCCCGCAAGCGGTTCAACGTGCGGTTCTACATCCTCGCGATGATCTTCCTCGTCTTCGATGTCGAGGTGATCTTCCTGTACCCGTGGGCCGCGACCTTCGCCAACATCGAGCCCCGATCCGACCTCTCCCTCATGTTCCTCGCCCGCATCCTGTTCTTCGTCTTCACGACGATCGTCGCCTATCTCTATGCGGTGCGCAAGGGCATCCTCCAGTTTGACTGACCCCCAGAGCCAAATCCTCGAACCAGCGGGAGGAACCCGAGTCGTCCCGCGCCCGAACACTCTCCCGTGACCCCGACCCCCGCCGACCGAAAGGAACGTCTTGTCGCCGCGATCGGCGCCGCCGCATGCCTCGTCGTGCTCCTTGTCGCCGCGACGCTCACGCCTGACGCCAACGGCCTCGGCACTCACACCGATCTTGGCATGCCCCAGTGCGGGTGGATCACCGCCTTCGATCAGCCCTGTCTCACCTGCGGCATGACGACCTCCTTCGCAGCCGCCGCTGACGGGCGATTCCTCGCCTCCGCAGCCGTCCAGCCCGCCGGGGCCGCCCTCGCCGTCGCCACCGCCGCCGCCTTCTGGACGCTCCTGCACGCCGCGGTGTTTGGATCACGGATCACTCGGATCTTCGCCCCGCTGTGGCGCGCGAGATGGATCATCTTGGCAGCCGCCGCCCTGATTCTCGCGTGGCTCTACAAGCTCGCGGTCTGGAACGCATGAACACGCTCCGCATCATCCTTGCCACGGTTCTGACGCTACCCCTCGCGGGATGCCAAATCTTCGGCGTCATCGCCGACACCTACCACCGCACGGGCACGCACGAGGTCCCCGCCGAGTATGAGAATCTCGAGGGAGAGACCTTCGCGGTCTTCGTCGCCGCTGACCGGGTGATCCAGGCGGAAAACCCGCGCCTCGTCCCCCGCCTGACGACCGCCATCACCGCCCAGATCATCGCCAACGTGCCCGTCGCCGGCTATGTCCCGGCGCCGCTGGTCCTCGATTACAAATTCAACAATCCCTCCTGGCCCGCCCGTCCGTACGCCGAGATCGCCGAAGAACTCGGCGTCTCACGCCTCATCGTGATCGATCTCTACGAGTACCGCCTCAACGAGATCGGCAACTCCTATCTCTGGGACGGCGTCCTCGCAGGAAACCTCGGAGTCGCCGAAGCCGACGGAGCCTTCCCCAACGATCTGGTCTACTCCGAGGGCGTCGTTGTGGGCTTCCCCGACGGTGAGGGCTTCGGTCCCGACGACATCACCGGGCAGCAGGTCAACGCCGTCCTCGAGCGCCGATTCACCAACCGTGCGGCCTGGCTCTTTTATGACCACGAGGAAGACAATGTTCCCGACTACTAGGATCGTGGCGTCGGCGGCGATCGCTCTGGTCGCGATCATCGTTCCCGCCTGCAACATCGTGGGGCCCGCCGTCGCCATCATCGAGGGTCCGCCGACGATCCCGGCGCAGACCGAGCTCCAGCCGGACCGCTCTCATGTGATCTTCATCGACGACCGCGCCAACAGGACGCCCCGGCGCTCACTGCGCGTGATCATCGGCCGGGAAGCCGAAGAAACGCTCATCGCCGAGGGCGTCGTCGAGCAGGAGAACATGATCGCCGCCCAGTCCGTTCTGCGCGTCGCGATGAGCGAGCCGGCCGATGAACCGATGGCCATCGCGGATGTTGGGCGCGCCGTCGGCGCCGACGTCGTCATCTATCTCACCATCGACGCGTGGACGCTCTCCAAGGACGACGTCGCTTACTCGCCCCTCGTCGCCGGGCGGGCCAAGCTGATCGACGCCGAGAGCCGCGTCCGGCTCTGGCCGGCAACCGATCGCGGTTTCCAGTTCCGCGTCGAGCCTCGAACGCGGGCCGCCGATCTCCCTTCGACGCTCGCCGAGCGCTCACAGGCGCACACGGATCTGGCTCGCCGAACCGGGCAGGCTCTCGCCAAGCTGTTCTACGAAAGCGAGAGACCGGGCGTCCGCGATCGCTAGATCCCTCCCGTTTCCCCATCAGCCGGCGCGGTCACGGCCGCCATCTCCTCGATCGTCAGACCGATCGCCCCTTCAGGCCCTTCGATCGTCAGCGACGCCGGTACAGGCTCGAGGCCGTCCTCAGTCAGCAGCGCGTACGTCGCCTCCTTCTTGTCAATCCCGCGCTGAAGCTCGTCGCTCGTGAGGCGCACCACCGCGACCACGCTGAGCTCGCGACCCTCGATCCGGCTGATCACATCGCTCGGCCCCGTCACGCGGAGCCCATCCACAAACCGCTGCGCCGGGGTCACTCGCCACTGCGCCAGATCGCTGGGCAGGCCCAAGATCTGCACGGGCGCCGTGGCCACCTCCGCCGTCGAGACCCGGCTCCGGATCGCCAGCCGCACGTTCGCCCGAGAAGGCGAGATCGTCACGCGCGACCGCTGCTCGGGCGTCAGCCCGGGAAGCTCGAGCCGCGCCTCGACGCGCTGGCTCATCCCGGGCCGGAGCGAGTCAGCCGTCGACCGGTCGATCCTCGCCTTCACACGGAACTCGTTCGCCTCGACCACCTCCCGCAGGGCGGACGCCGGGCCCTTCACGCGCACCGCGGCCGGCTCGATCGTCGCCGGTTCCGAGAGATCAAGCCCCTCCTCGCTGAACTCGACCGGTACATCATCCAGGGTCAGCACCTCTTCGACGACCAGCGTGTGCCGCGCAGGCTCCGCCGCGCGCACGGTCACTCCGCCGAGGGCCTCTCCCGCAGCGAGCGCCACCGCTTCGCGAAGATCCACGTCGTACTCCCGCGGCTCGAGTCCCGGACCGCCCGGCGATCCGACCTCCACCACGACCCCCTCACGCCGGAGCCTCGCCGCCGCCGCCCCGATCTCGCTCCTCGGCCCTTCGATCGACAACGCTACGTTCACCGACGACCCGCCGCCGCTCCAGCGGGCCACGCGATCGAGCCCCTCGGGCGCCTCCACCGTCACGACTGTCTCAACCTCGGTCCGGGTCAGGGTCTGGCTCTCGGCAAAGAGCCAGATAAGCACCGTGACAAGCGCGAGCACCACGACGGTCGCCGGAGAGTCCACCTGTCGCCACGACTGCCTCGCCATCACGCCGCCTCCTCGCCCGCGGCCACCGCCTGCTCCGCAACGGTCTTCTCGTTCTGCGCTTCCTCCTCCTCCGCCGCCGACTGGGAGAGACGCCGAGACAGCTCTCCCTGGAGCGACTCGACGCTCAACCACCGCAGCAGCTTGCCTCGCTCAGCGAGACTGATCGCGCCCGTCTCCTCGCTGACGACGATGACCAGGGCATCGGACACACGCGTCAGCCCGATCGCGGCCCGATGCCGGGTGCCCATCTGCGGATCGGACACATCCGAGGGATCCGCTAGCGGGAACTGCACGCTCGCCGCCACGATCCGGCTGCCGCGAATGACCACGCCCATGTCGTGAAGCGGGCTGTTCGGCCAGAAGATCGACTGGAGCAGCTCCGCCGAGACGTCCGCGTTGATGATCTTCCCGCTCTCGATGAACTCTCGGAGACCGGCGCGACGCTCGATCGCGATCAGCCCCCCGAACTTGCTCTTGCTCAGGAACGCGCTGGCGCTCGTCAACGCCTCGACCACCGGCGCCACATCCGTCCCCTCTCCGCGAAAGAGCGGAGCCTCGCCGATCCTGCTCATCGCCCGCCGAAGCTCCGGCTGGAAGATGATGACGACGGCGACCACCGCGAAGCCCAGCAGGTTGTCGAAGAGGAACGCCAGCCTCTCAAGAGCGTCCGGCGGGGCCAGCAGACGGAGCCCAAGAACGATCAGAAGAACAACGAGGATCCCGCGGAGCGCGCCCGCCGCCCGAGTCCCGCGGACGAATCGCCAGACGAGGTACACGACCCCGGCGATCAGGAGCAGCTCGAAGGCCACTTCCAGCGGGTTGTACCCACCGAGACGGCCAAGCAGCTGTCGGACCGACTCAAAGCCCTGCACATCGCCTCCTCGTCGCTCGAGCCACCGCCTCCGGTCACCGGATTCAACAGCATACAGGCTGATGAGAATCGCCCGTCCCTCAACCCTTCAGCCGACCATCCTCCATCTGCAACACGCGATCGGCCCGCGTCGCCAACTGCTCGTCGTGGGTCACCATCACAACGCTCCGGCTCTCATCGGCGTGGAGCGCCGTGAGCGCGTCGAGAATAGACTCGCCCGCCGCCCGATCCAAATTGCCCGTGGGCTCGTCGGCGAGCAACGCCGCGGGCTCATTGAGCAGTGAACGCGCGATCGCCACCCGCTGACGCTCGCCGCCTGAAAGCTCGCCCGGGCGGTGCTCGAGGCGCTCCCGGAGCCCCATCCGCGTGAGCAATCCCTCGGCGCGCTCGCGCAGCTCGCCTCGGCGCTTCACAAAGCCCCGGCGGCCGTGCGCCGTCATGCCGGCGACGAGCACGTTCTCGATCGCGGTCAGCTCCGGCAGCAGGTGATAAAACTGGAAGACAAACCCCACCTCGTGCCGCCGGTAGCGGTCGAGCTCGCTCGCCCGCATCCCCGAGAGCGTGCGACCGCGAAACACCACGCTCCCGTCGTTGGCGTCGGGCCGGTCCAGACCACCAAGGAGATGCAGCAGCGTGCTCTTACCGGACCCGGAGGCCCCAAGAATTGCGACGAACTCTCCCTCGCGAACACTGAAATCAAGCCCGCGCAGGACCGGCGTCTCCACCCGCCCCATGCGATAGGTCTTCTTGAGACCAGCTGCCTCGAGCAGGGCCCCCATCACTCCCACCTCAACGATCGCACGGGATCCATGTTCGCCGCCTTGACCGCCGGCGCCAACGCTCCGAGCACGCTGAAGACCACGCCCCCGCAGAGCACGAGCGCCGCCTTGACAGGATCCATCTCGCTCGGGATCTCCGTGAAGTAGTACACGCTCGGGTCCCAAACGTAGATCCCAAGCGCGGTCCCAAGCCACTCGTGGATCGGGTTGATATTCCGAACAATCAAGAGCGCCGTGACGCCGCCTAGTGCGGACCCGAGGACGCCGATCGTCACGCCGTAACGCAGGAAGAGCCACGCGACGCCCGCCCGGCTCGCCCCGATCGCCCGAAGAATCCCGATGTCCTTCGTCTTCTCGCTGACCATCGCCCAGAAGATCGAGAACACGAGGAACACCGCTGTCAGCGAGATGAACATGAAGAGCGCCAGAACCAGCGCCGTCTCCTTCTTCACCGCCGCGACCAGGGTCGCCACTCCGGGGCGCTCTTCCCACGTCAGGATCCGCACGAGGTCCGGCGGCGGAGAGCGGTCGACCCGGCCCTCCGCTTCGAGCGTCTCATGAAACCGTGCGTACACGACCGCCGCCGCATCTCGCGCCGCCCCCGGCGCCACGCCCGGACTCGCTCGCACGAGTATCGACGTCACCCGCGCCGGATCCACGCCGACAACCTCCGGCGACGAGAACGCCGCCTCTCCGTCCTCGCCTTCGATCACCCCGAAGCCGAACTCACGCTCCACGCGCGTCGCCGCGTCGAGCGACAGCATCCCCTGAAGCGTGGCGAGAGGCACGAAGACCTTGCTCGAATCGAACTCGTAGAACCCGGTCCGGAACTCATTGGCGACCGGCAGCGTCAGCGCTTCCACATCGATCGCCACCCCCTCCCGCGAGAGCGGCAGCACGCTCAGCGTTACCTCCTGGTTCGGGAAGAACGACCACTGCGGCGTGTACCACCCGCCGACCTCGCGCCGGCTGTACTTCCCGAGCTCGATCCCCGGCACGATCGCCGGACGAGGCTCGCCGGTCGCCGGATCCGGCTCGGTCAGCGTCAGCCCGTGCCGAAGATGAGCGTCGGCGATCTCGAGCCGCGGGTCGAGTCTCTCCGTGTCCTTCGGCAGGGGAACCTCGATCGGCCGCCACCAGAGCGTGTCCGCGTAGCCCGTCACCGCGTCGAACCCCACGGGATCGATGCCGGTCACGCTCACCGTCACGATGGAGCCGTCCGGGAGTTTCAGCAAGCCGGGAGCGTCAACCGTCCCGGTCGCCGACTCGATCAGCTCGTCCGCCTCGAGCCGCTCGATGAGCTCCTCGTAGTGCGGGATCCCCACCACCGGCCACGCGATCGTCGCGTCGCCGAGCAGCGTCCGTCCCGTCCCGAGCAGCATGCTCAGGAACCCCCCCATCACCGACCACACCACCAGCACCATGGCCGTGCAGAGCATGACCGCGAGCATCGCCAGCATCGGCGTGATCTTGCTTGTCAGATACCGTCGTGTGAGAAGTCCCTGATACACGCGGGATGCTATCGACCCGGCGGAGAGAACGCGGGCAAAAAAGGCGACGGGCCCCCGCGTTTCCGCCGGGGCCCGTCATCAGCCGAGCGCGAGCTGTAAGCCGGATTCTGTCCAGCGCGATCCGAAGAACGCGCCTGGGCGACCATTTCTCTCGAGCCGCCGTCGCCGGCGACCTCCAGCGGTCCACCCGTCTTTCTCGACCGAAGCCGAACGCCCGGGCCGGACGCGTCGCGGAGCGCGACCAAAGACTGCTTGACCTTGCACGCGGCGGGGTTTGCCATGCCCGATCTGTCGCCAGATCGGCGGTGCGCTCTTACCGCACCCTTTCACCCTTGCCTGTGCGCCCGAAGGCGCCATCGGCGGTTTGCTTTCTGCGGCACTTTCCCTCGTTCGCGACTGACGAACGGGTGGGCGTTACCCACCGCCGCGCCCTGCCGTGTCCGGACTTTCCTCCCGCGGAACGTGAATCCCACGAGCGGCCGCCCGCCCGCGCAATACGTGAGTTTACGCCTTCAGGAGGCCCGCGGGCGCACCTGCTACATTCCTCGCGTCGTGACCGCCGCCCCGGACTCGCCGATCCTCGTCTACGCCGCCGCCGCCCAGCTTCAGTGGCTGCGCCCGGCGCTCCGGCGCGCCGGCAGGTCCGTCGCCGCCCTCGCCGGCCCGGACATCTCCCCGCGCGACGCCGCCGCGGTCCAGGCCGAGCACGCCGATGACCTGGCGCTCGCGCTCCGCTCGGCCCGCTCCGGCGCGGTGCTGCTCGCGACGCGTCCGCCCGCCGCTGCGCTCGAATGGCTCGAGGTCAGGGGCGCCTCGGAGCTCCGCGAACGAGGCGTCAACCTCGTCACGATCGAGCCCATCCCGTCGAGCGCCATGAGCCCGATGCTTCGCGAGAACGCTGCTCTCAACGCCCTCCCCGTCGTCGCCCCGATGCTCCGCCACACCCCGCTCGGCGCCTCGCTCCGAGACGCGCTGCACACCTTCGGCGCCGTGCAAACGGCCCTCTTCGCCGCCCGCGGGACCAGCGCCTTCGGCGGCCTCGGGGCCCGCCTTGTCGACGCCCTCGACCTCCTCGGCGATCTCCTGGGCGAGCCCGAGTCCATCGACTGCGCCGTCGCCAGCCCCCGCGCCGCCTCCGGTGTGCGCGCCGCTCCCGCCGATGATCTCACACGCCTCTCCGGCGCCCTGACCGCCCACCTGCGCTTCGAGTCCGAAGCCTCCGCCGTCCTGTCGCTCTCGGATCACGCCGGCCGGTGGTTCCGTGGGCTCTCGCTCGCCGGCGATAGCGGGCTGATTCGCTTCGACGACCAGGGCTTCGAGTGGATCGATCCATCGGGAAACGTGGTGGAACGGACGGAGGCCGCTGGAGAGGATCCGACCGAGCGGCTGGGCGACCGGGTCGTCGAGGCGCTGACGCACCCAGAGCCCGTCCCGCCGGCGCCCCGCGTCCGCACCATGGCGGTCGCCGGCGCCGCGATCCTGAGCGCCCGCACGGGGCAGCCGGAGTCGCCCGCGACAATCCGCCGCATGGCGAACCTCGATCACTGACTCATCTCGGCGATCAGAACTTCAGAACCAGCGCCGCGAAATACGTCACGTCCCACGGCGTCACCTCGGAATCGGACTCGTACCGGTGCGTCGCGCCGAGCTCGAGCGCCCACTTCCCGTCGGCGGTCATGTCGAGCTCGTAGATCAGATCGATGTAGGAACGGAACTCATCTCCCTCCTCGAGGTCGTAGAACAGATTGCCGGAGGAAGTCAGTCGCGAGCGATCATTGAGATCATGACGCCAGTCGTAGCCGACCACCGCTTCGGGGATCAGGCGCTCGTCGTCGGCGCCAAACTCGTACGCGGCGCCAAGACCAGCGCGGCCGCGAAGAAGCGTCTCCTCACGGTCGATGAAGACATAACCGAGACCGGTCTGACCCGCGACCCGAACGTCCCACCCCTGGAACTCGTCGTACTCGACCTCGCCCTGGACGAACCACGACCAGCGCGGACTCTCCGGCAGGAACCACTCCTGGATCGCCCGGTTGTACCACTCATTCTGCGTCCGGTCCCCGTCGGCGGTCTCGAGACGATACCGCGACTCGAACTGGAACCGCTCGACATCCTTGATAAGACGCTCGGCGTCAAAGCGTGCGCGAAGGCTGAGATTCTCCGTGTTGCCCTCAGAACCCGTCAGGCCAAGCGAGAGACTGGTTTCCCATCGCGGTTCGGGCTCGAGAGCCGCCTCAGCCGCCGCCTCTTCGGGCTGGGCCGCGATCTGCTCCACCGGCGGCTCATACGGCGCGCCCGCGATCGTCTGCACGCCGGCCGTCGGGACGGTCAACTCGCCGAGAAGAGGGTGCTGCACGCGAAGGGCGTCGGGCGTGCGCTCGAGAACGTGAACGCGCATGGTCTCGCCCGACGAGAGCGTGATCGTGGTGAGCTCGTCCTCGGCCCAGGCGGCCCCGACGCAGGACAGGAAAGCGATGGCGACAAAGGCGGAGCGGAGGCGCATGGGAATCTCCCTGAATCTGGGTGCTGAGATTTTCGAGCGGGGAGGGTAGCGAAGTCAGCCCCCGTTGACATCCTCGCCCGCCGACCCCCGGAAAAGCAGCGTGGCCCCGCGGAGACCTCCCCCGCCCGGACCAAAGATCGCCTCCCGAGCCTCCGCCCACGATTCACGCTGGCTCGGCCAATACAGCGCGCTCTCGGCCTCGGGCGAAACCGGCGGCCCCGACTCCGAAGGCTCCTGATCGAGACGGGTGGAGCTGAACCATCGAAAACGGTCGTGCTCCTGGCAGAGCCGAGGCGACCACTCCCTCTCGGCGATCGCCACGAAGCGCGGGCTCGCGATGACCGCGTCGAGCTCCGGGAGGTAATAGGGACGGACTCGCTCGAGGGCGTAGAACACCGCGAGGCCGGCGCCCTCGCGGAGACCTGTCTCCTCACGAAGCTCGCGAAGCGCCGCATCGGTCGCCGATTCCCCCGACTCCACGTGACCGAACACCGGTTGCCACGTCCCGAGCATCGGAGCCTGCGAGCGCCGCAAAAGGAGAAGCGCCGCCGTCGATCGCGCGATGAACACCTCCACGATGTCCGTTCGGATCGGCGGCCCGCTCAACGGTCGGCCTCGACCGTGGATCCGACCGCCCGGGTGAAGCCCTCCGCCTTCTCGAGCGTCTCGCGTCGCTCGGCCTCCGGATCCGAATCCGCAACGATCCCCGCCCCGACGCCGAAGGTCAGCTCCCTGCCGACGATCTCCGCCGTCCGGATGTTCACCGAGAGATCCATCGTTCCGTCTTCGGCGAGCCAGAGGATCGAGCCGCAGTAGACGCCGCGATGGGCCGTTTCGAGCTCGTCGATGATCTGCTGGGCCCGGATCTTCGGCGCCCCCGTGATGGAGCCGGCCGGAAACACCGCGCGGATCACGTCCTCCCACTCGACCTCCGCCCGAAGGTCGCCCGAGATCTCAGCGACGGTGTGCACAACGCCCGCGTGCGACTCGATCATCCGCGGCGCCTCCACTCGCACCGAGCCGAGCCGACACAACCGGCCGAGATCGTTCCGCATCAGATCCACGATCATCGCCAGCTCCGCCGCGTCTTTCCCGCTCCGAGCCAGCTCCGCCTCCCCGCCGGTCGGACGCGTTCCCTTGATCGGCCTGGCGGTGACGCGTCCCCCGGGAGCAACGCGAACGAGCAGCTCGGGGCTGGCGGAAACGATGGCGCGCTCGGGAAGCTCGATGCACGCTCCAAACCAGGCGCCGGTGTTCTCAATAGCGTCGGCCGCCAGAGCGCGAATGTTCCCGCGCACACGCGCTCGGAGCGGATGGGTGAGATTGACCTGGTAGATGTCCCCCGCAGCGATAAGCCCGAGAGCCGAGCGGACCGCTTCGACGAAGTCGCGCCGGGTAGCGGTCTCGCGAAGCGGCGAGACCGTGTACCGCGGGTCGATGGGCCAGCGATCCCCACCCGCGTCCAGCGGTTCGGAGAGGCGCAGAAGCGTGGCGAACGGAGCGCTCCCCATCGGTCGGGGTCGCAGCGGAACCGCGGTCTCGAGGAGGGCGCCGAGCTCGTAATCGAGCGCAGCGACGACGCCGAAGGACCCGCGGTCGCGCGGAGCCACGGCCCGCGGACCGAGGGCGGCGAAGAACCCGGGAAGGTCGGAGAGCCCCCGGACGTCGAGGCGAGCCGCCGGGCGGGCGACGAGAGAACGGCGCGACCACGCAGCGGACGGATCGCCGGCCGAGATCAACGCGATCACCGGCTCGGCCGGATCCGACCGGCGGAGGAATGACAGGGCGTCCTCACGGGTAAACTCTTCGGCGGATGATGAAGTTGTCATAGGTCTGTTGCTCGAAAGAACTCGCGTCGGCGATAGTAGCGGCATGACACGCCAAGCCTCATCCCGTTTGTCCCGCTCGTCGAACCCCTCGCTGACCAGCCGGTCATCTGATCCGCTGAGGTCGGCTCCGAAGACGGCGGACGGAGTCACAACCGACGGGAAGAACCCCAAGCCGGAGGCGAAAGACGGCGTGAAGAAAGACAAAACAGGCCGGAAGCGCACCGCGAGCGCGACGCGCAAGCCCAAGCTGATCTACCTCTTCGGGAGCAAGACCGATGGCGACGCGTCGCTGAAGGAGCTGCTCGGAGGCAAGGGGGCGAATCTCGCGGAGATGACCTCGATCGGGCTCCCGGTCCCCCCCGGCTTCACGATCCCCGCCGATGCGTGCCGGCTCTTCTACGAGCGCGGACAGAGGCTTCCTTCGGGGCTGATGGAAAAAGCCCGGGAAGCGGTGAAAACGATCGAAAGCCAGACGGGCAAGGGGTTCGGCGATGCGAGCAACCCGCTGCTCGTGAGCGTCCGCTCGGGAGCGGCGGTTTCGATGCCCGGCATGATGGACACCGTTCTCAATCTCGGTCTCAACGACCGCACGGTCGAGGGGCTCGCGAAGCAGACGGACAACGAGCGCTTCGCCTTCGATGCCTACCGGCGGCTGATCAACATGTTCGGCGACGTCGTGATGGGCGTGAAGCACGAGCTCTTCGAGGAGGCATTCGATCAGATCAAGACGAAGCACAAGGCCTCGGTCGACACCGACGTGCCAGCAGAGGGGCTTCGGGCCCTCTGCGATGCCTACAAGAAGGTCTACGAGAAAGCGGTGGGCGAGTCCTTCCCGCAGGATCCGAAGAAGCAACTCAAGCTCGCGATCGAGGCGGTCTTCAAGAGCTGGGACACGCCGCGAGCGAAGCGATACCGGCAGATCAACGGCATCAACGGCCTGCTCGGAACCGCCGTCAGCGTGCAGGCGATGGTCTTTGGAAACATGGGCGAGGACTCGGGCACGGGCGTCGCCTTCACGCGAAACCCCTCGACCGGCGAGAACGCCCTCTACGGCGAGTTCCTCATCAACGCTCAGGGCGAGGACGTCGTCGCGGGCATCCGCACCCCCCGACCGATCAGCGAGATGCCCGACTGGGACGAAGCCGTCTACACCCAGCTCTCGAAGATCAAGTCAACGCTCGAAAAGCACTACCGCGACATGCAGGACATCGAGTTCACGGTCGAGAAGGGCAAGCTCTGGATGCTGCAGACCCGGCGCGGCAAGCGCGCAGGCCGGGCCGCGGTCCGGATCGCCGTCGAGATGAACAAGAGCAGGCTGATCGACCGCCAAACCGCTCTCCAGCGCGTCCCGGCCAAAGACCTCGCCCAGCTCCTGCTCCCGAGCCTCGACCCGGACGCGAAGGCAAGCGCGGACGTCATCGCCGAGGGCCTCCCGGCCTCTCCGGGCGTCGCGGTTGGCAAGCCCGCATTCACCGCCGAGGAGGTCGTGGCGAGAGCGCACGCGGGCGAGAAGGTGATTCTGGTCCGCCGCGAGACCTCTCCCGAGGATGTCGACGGCATGCATTCGGCCGCGGGGATCCTCACGAGCACCGGTGGTATGACCTCCCACGCGGCGGTCGTCGCCCGCGGATGGGGCAAGTGCTGCATCGCGGGCGCAGGAGACGTGGTGATCGACGCAACGCAGGGCGAGTTCACCGTGAAGGGTCGCACCTTCGGGCGGGCCGATGTGATCTCCCTTGACGGCTCGACCGGCGAGGTGATCGCCGGCGCGGTGGATTCGGTCGAGCCGGAAATGTCCGGCGACTTCGACACGCTCATGAAGTGGGCGGACTCGGCCCGCCGACTCAAGGTCCGGGCGAACGCGGATACGCCCGCGGACGCGACCAGAGCCCGGGAGCTCGGCGCCCAGGGCATCGGCCTGTGCCGAACCGAGCATATGTTCTTCGACGCGGACCGGATCCCCGCGATGCGTGAGATGATCCTCGCGGAAACCAAGGAAAATCGAGAGAAAGCGCTCGACAAGCTCCTGCCCTTCCAGCGCAACGACTTCGTCGGGATCTTCAAGGCGATGGACGGGTTGCCCGTGACGGTCCGTCTGCTCGATCCGCCGCTGCACGAGTTCCTGCCGCACGAGCCGGTGGCTCAGGAGGAACTGGCCCGACGCCTCGGCGTTCCGGTCGAGCAGGTGCGCCGGCGAGTCACCGCGCTCGACGAGTCCAACCCCATGATGGGCCACCGCGGAGCGCGGCTCGCCGTGACCTACCCCGAGATCCTCGAGATGCAGGTCCGGGCGATCACCGAGGCCGCGATCCGGCGCAAGCAGGCCGGCGCGAACCCGAAGCCGGAGATCATGATCCCGCTCATCGGGGTATCGCGAGAGCTCGAAGTCCTGCGCGAGCTGACCAGCGAGACTATCCGACGCGTGAAGAAGGAAAAGGACTTCAAGGGCAAGCTCCAGATCCCGATCGGCACCATGATCGAGGTGCCGCGGGCGGCGATCCGCGCCGGCGCGATCGCCGAGCACGCCGACTTCTTCAGCTTCGGCACCAACGACCTCACTCAGCTCACGTTCGGATACTCGCGCGACGACGTCAACGGCTTCCTCCCGGCGTACCTCTCGCAGGAGATCCTGCCGAACGATCCCTTCGAGTCCCTCGATCAGGAAGGCGTCGGCGCCCTCGTCGAGACCGCCGTCGAAGCGGGACGGAAGGCCAAGCCGAAGCTCAAGATCGGAATCTGCGGTGAGCACGGCGGAGACCCCGCGAGCGTCGCCTTCTGCGAGCGCGTCGGGCTCGACTACGTGAGCTGCTCGCCCTTCCGGGCGCCCATCGCTCGCCTCGCGGCGGCCCAGGCGATGGCGGCGCCAGGCGAGTGATCCGACTCACGCCCCGGCGGCGTGAACCATCGCGCGAGCGCGGTCGGGATCGACCGGGTTTCGCCAGTCGCCGCCTTCCTTGATCCACGATCCGACGATCACGGCGCGGGCCGTGGCGAGAATCTGATCGACGTTTTCCGGCGTCACGCCCGAACCGGCCAAGACCGGAAGCGGCGCGGCGCGGGCGGCCGCTTCGATCTCCTCGAGCGCGGCGGCCTCGCCGGTCGCGGCGCCAGTGACGATAAGGGCGTCCGCCTCGAAGAAGCGCGCCGCCCGGGCAATTTCGGCAATGGAGACGTCCGCTGTCAGCGCATGAGCGGCGTGCTTCTTCTTGATGTCCGCGAAGACGGCGACATGCTCTGCACCGATCGCTCTTCGGTACCGAAGGAGCGGCCCGGCGGAGGCCGTCGGCATCAGCCCCTCGTCCGCGGTGTGCGCAAAGACGTAGTTCTCCACCCGGACGAATTGCCCGCCCGCGGCCAGCGCGACCGCGAGCGCCTCATGATTCGCCGCTGCGAGGATCTGAACGCCCAGCGGAAGATCCGGCGCCGCGTCCCGCGCCGCGATCGCGCAGGCGGTCATCGCCGCCGTGATCTCCGGGCCGACGCCCCCGCTGACGTACGGCGCGTCGTGCATGTTCTCGATCAGCATGGCGTCAAAGCCCGCCGCCGCGAGCGTCCTCGCCTCACCGGACGCTCGCGCCGAAAGCTCTCGGACGGAGCGAGCCGACCGCGGCGTTCCGGGGAGCGCGCCGACATGGATCATGCCGATGAGGCCGCGGGCAGGCGGGAGATAACGAGAAGGCGACGCGTCACTCATCCGCGCAGTCTACCGGCGTCCAAAAGAAGAACCGACCGGCGGCGGGCCAGTGCGGCGCTTCTCTCCTCCAGAAGCGCAGCGGCGATCGCGTGCCGGTCGGTCTCTGGTGCGACGCCTGCGTGGGTGACGCAGGAGGCGGCAGAATACCTTATCGAAATGATCTATGCAGGCGGCCAAGCGCCGCGTATTCAGCTAATCCGTTGAACGGACTGACTTTGTGGCAGCAAATGTCAAACTGGGCAAGCTGGCGAACCTCTGACCGGCCGAGCGAAGTCCATCAAACGTCGAGCGTGGCGTCATGCTCTGCCGCGAGCCTCGCGTTGCGGTGGAACATCTCGAGCTTCGCCCGCTTCATCGCCGAGCCCCGCGACGCTCGCCGGCGATCGGCCTCGCTCCAGCCCAGCACCTCGAGAAGGTCGAAGTGGCTCCGGCTGGGAACATAGTCGGGGTTTGCCTCGCCGACGTCCACGCCTTCCGCCCTCGAGGAATTGTGCGGACACACATCCTGACACACATCGCACCCGAAGAGCCAATCGCCCGTCCGTTCAGCAAGCCCTGTGTCGATCTCGGAGCGATGCTCGATGGTGAGATAGCTGATGCAGCGGCGAGCATCGACCGACCATGGCGCGATCGCCCCCGTCGGACAGGCGTCGATGCAGCGGGTGCATTCGCCGCAATGGTCTGGCTCGCGTTCAGGCCGCTCGAACGCGAGCGTCGTCAAGAAGCCCCCCAGCAGGAGATGTGAACCGAGCCGGGGGTGAATCAGCAGGGTGTGTTTTCCGATCCACCCGAGGCCCGCGCGGAGAGCGAGCTCACGTTCCATCACGGGCGCGGTGTCGACGAAAGCGCGAAACGCTTCGTCCGGAAACCGCTCGCGGAGCTCGTCACAAAGTGTGTGGAGACGCTTCTTGATCGTCTTGTGGTAGTCGCGCCCCTGGGCGTAGCGGGCGACCCGGCCCATTCCGGCCTCTGGCGCCGCGGGGGGCTCGTTCCGATCCTTCACCAGATCACCGACCATGACGACGCCTCGGGCGCCGGGGAGGACCCTCGCGGGATCGGCGCGAAGGTCCGCGTGAGTCTTCATCCACCGCATCTCGCCGTGCTTGCCCTGCTCGATCCACTCAAAGAGCTTCGGCGCACGCTCGATCGGCGACGCGTCGCACACGCCCGCGACGGCGAAGCCGAGCTCGCGGCAGCGGGAGACGATGAAGTCGCGCGGGTCGGTCACGAGGCACGATAGGTCCGGGTCAGACGCCGGCCATCTGCACCGAGCCGGTCCAACTCGTGACGGCCGCGAAACTCGCCGGAAGGACGCTCTCCGCGGGCAAGGCGTCCTTGCGCCACAGCGCCGGGTGCTCGATCACGAGCGGCGCCTCGAGGTTCGACGCGTCCAGCGCGCGGACGAACTGCTCGCACGGAAGATCGCCCTGACCGATGACGCAGGGGACGTTCGCCTGGAAATCCATCAGCCGCGCGCAGAGAAGTTTCCTTCCCGCCGCATCGATCGCGGCCGCCGGATCCTCCCCCGCAAGAACGCCTGCTGAGAGCGAATAGCTGATCCCGAGCAGCGGGCTCTGCACGCGATCCATGATCTCCTGAAGCTGCTCGACCCGACCGAAGGAGCCGCCGTTCTCAAGCGCGATGCGCACGTTCTGATGTCGTGCGTCGTCGCAGACGAGCTTGAGGCGTTCGGCGATCCGCCGCACCGCCCCCTTTCGGGACTCATCCTCGAAGAGCTCGTATCCAAAGACGCGGACGTACGGCGCGCCGATCCGCGCCGCGTGCTCAACGACCGGCTTGAACTCACGCACAGGACGCTCGATGTCGCCGAAGATGAAGCCCGCCGGCGGCGGAGGACGGAGCGGCTCGTCGAAGCGGGCGCTGGTGGCGACGCCGGTGAGCGAAACCCCGTTGTCATCGAGAGCGCGACGGACCTTCACAGGGTCGCTCAAGCAGGGATCGCACGCGAGCATGGTCGATCCCGGGCCGAAGGTCCGCAGCTCCAGACCGTCAAAGTCCCACTCTCGCGACGCCTCGGCGACCCTGCGAAGAGGCCAGTCGGGTGTGGCGACAGTGCTGAAGGCGACGTGCAGCATGGCAGAGGGCTCCTGATCGAGCCAGAAAGGGTACCGGCGCGGGGACGAGGGCGAAAGACCCGTCAGCGGGTCTGGTCCGCCGAGCCGAGCGTGGCCGTCAGCTCCACCTCCAGCCCGTCCCGCTCGACCACCAGATTCACCGTGTCGCCCGGCTTGTGCCCGCCGAGAGCCTCCATGTAGCTGAAGATGTTCGCAAGCTCTTCCCCATTCCACCGGACGATGCGATCACCCTTCTGCAGACCCGCTTCCTCAGCGGGCGAGCCTTCGAGAATCTCCCCGACAAGGGCCCCGCGCTCCGTCTCGTCGTAGCTGCCCGGCATGAAGCCGAGACGAACGCGGCTGCGCGTCCGAGGCATGCTCGGGCGGCGCTCCGAGCGGGTCTCAACGTAGGCAAGCCGCCCGGGTTTGACGGCCACGTCGTAGGCGAGCGCCGCCACCAGCGAGGCGATGCGGGCCCCGCCGTCCGCGTTGATCTTCTCCGGCGTGTCCGTTGGCGTGTGGTAGTCCTCGTGAAGTCCGGTAAAGAAGGCGAGAACAGGAACGCCCCCGCGATAGAACGAGGCGTGGTCCGAAGGACCAAGCCCGCCGGGCGACGTCTCGACATCAAAGACAAAGCGGTCCCAGTAGCCGGGAAGGAGCCCCTCGAACTCCTCAGCCGTGCCGACCCCGCTCACGGTGAGCGTGTTGTCGCGAAGCCGCCCGATCATGTCGAGATTGAACATCACCGTCATGTCCTCAGGATCGAGACGCGATCGCTCGACGAAGTCCCGAGAGCCGAGGAGCCCCATCTCCTCAGCGCTGAAGAACAGAAAGAGGATCGATCGGGCGTCGGTCCCCGGAGGCAGCGCCGCGTACAGGTCGCTGAGCTCCTCGGCGGCCTGAAGAACGCCGGCGACGCCAGACGCGTTGTCGTCAGCGCCGAGATGGATCTTCTTCCCCACATCCTTCGGCGCGCGCGACGTGCCCACCTGCCCCATCCCAAGGTGGTCGTAGTGGGCGCCGATGACGACCCACTCGTCCGCGAGATCGCCCCGGCCGGCGAGGACGCCGGCCACGTTGTCGGTCTCGATCCGGTCGACCGTCATGGACACGTCCAGCCGGACGCGGCCGGCGGAGAGATCGACGACGCCGATCTCGCCCGCGTCGGCCAGTCGCCGGAGCTCAATCAAGGAGCGGCCCTCGTGATCGGCGAGCTGGACGAGCCGGGCGACGGAGTCCGTCGTCGCGCCCACAATCGGGACGTTCGCGCGCTCGCCGAAGCGCGTGGAGCGCGCGGTCGGGAGCGTCTCGGCGCGGGGGTCGTCAACCCCGGGCGGGGAGATGAAGATGACGCCGGCGGGATCCCGCTCGAGAACCGCGTCGAACTTCGCCCGAAGCCCCGCCGCGTTCGTCCAGCCCTCGTCTCTCTGGCTCCAGCGGCTCTGACCGTCCTCATCGAGCGGCTCGAAGCGCAGAAGAACGGCGATCTTGCCGGAGAGGTCGGCGGCGTCCCCGAAGCTCGAATAGCCGCCCGGGCCGTCTTCGATGCCATAGCCGACAAAGGCGAGCGTGCCCTCGCCGGGGCCCTCGCCTGAGATCCCGAGCGGGTTGAACTGCTCCTCAAGACGCAGCTCGCCAGCGGCCCCGGGCGCTTCGTAGGCGAACTCGGCCCGCTCGATCTTCAGCTCGCCGGCGACCTCAAAGGGCAGACGCCAGCTCGCGTTCCCGCCCGCCGTAAACGGCTCGACGCCGGTCGCAGAAAGCTCTCGCTCGATGAACCGCGCCGCCTTCTCGATGCCGGGCGTGCCCGGCGCGCGGCCCCCGTAGGAAGCGCTCGCAAGCGTGTTCACGCGACGCTCGAAGCTCTGAACGTGGATCGGGTTCGCCCGGACGGCCGGCCGCTCGGACGCGGATGTCCGGGCGCCGGCGCACCCGACGAGCACCACCGAGCCGAGGGTCAGTGAGGCGATCGTGAGAGAAATCGCTGAGCGAGTGAAACGCATGGGGGTCTCCGGTGCGAAGGGTCAGAAGCGGGCGTCGTAGCCGACCTGCGGCGGAAGCTCTAGGATGCACCGACCGCCCGCCAGAGGGGACTATAGACGCCTGAGCGACGGCCGCTCCGTCCCGCGCCGCCGCCCGCCGAGGGAGTTCTTGACGCTATGGATTACACCTCCATCACCAACGACCAGCGCGACCGCATGCTCCAGACCGTCGGCGTCGCAACCATCGACGAACTCTTCGAGGTGATCCCGCAGGAAAGCCGCTTGGACCGCGACCTCGACCTCCCCGCGGCCGCCTCGGAGCTCGAGCTCCAGCGCGAGATCGGGCAACTCGCCGGCGCCAACCACCCGGCCGCCTCCGGCGCGTGCTTCATGGGCATGGGCGCCTACGACCACTTCGTCCCTGCTTTCATCGATCAGATCATCAGCCGCGGCGAGTTCCTCACCGCCTACACCCCATACCAGGCCGAGGCCTCGCAGGGCGCGCTCCAGGCGTTCTTCGAATTCCAGTCGCAGGTCGCGCGGCTGACGGGCATGGAGATCGCCAACGCATCCCTCTATGACGGCGCCACCGCGATGACCGAGGCCGTGAACCTCGCGATCAACGTCACCGGAAAACGCCGGATCCTCGTCGCCTCGACGGTTCATCCCGACTACCTCACCACCCTTCGAACCCACCTCTCGGACCTTCCCGCCGAGCTCGTGGTGATCCCCGCGGGCGAAGCCGGAACCATCTCCGAGGCGGCCGTTCGCGAGCACGCGGACTTCGACACGGCCGCGATCGTGGTGCAGTCGCCGAACGTCTTCGGTCTTCTCGAGGACGTTCAGGCATGCTTCGAGGCGGCGATCGACGCGAGCGACAAGGGCAAGGACCCGCTCAGGGTGAGCGTCTTCAACCCCATCGCCTGCGGCCTCCTCAAGACGCCGGGCGAGCTCGGGGCCGACGTCGCGGTCGGCGAGGGCCAGCCCCTCGGGATCCCGCTCCAGATGGGCGGCCCCTACCTCGGGCTCTTCGCCGCGAAGCGGCAGTTCCTCCGGAAGATGCCCGGGCGCCTCGTCGGCGAGACCGTCGACGCCGAGGGGCGGCGGGCCTTTGCGCTCGTTCTTCAGACCCGCGAGCAGCACATCCGGGGCGCGAAGGCCACAAGCAACGTCTGCACGAATCAGGGGCTCCTCGCGCTGCGAGCCACCATGCATATGACCGCCATGGGTCCAAGCGGCCTCCGCGAGGTCGCTGAGCAGTGCTGGCACAAGGCGCACTTCCTCGCCGATCGCATCAGAGAGCTCGACGGGTACTCGCTCAAGCACGAGGGCGAATTCTTCCATGAGTTCGTCGTGAGCTGCCCGAAGCCGGCAAGCAAGATCATCGACGCGGCCAAGGCGAAGGGCGTCTTCCCCGGCGTCGACCTCTCGAGCCCCAAGGCCGGACGCATCGGGGGCGAGAACGATCTGCTCATCGCGGTCACGGAGAAGCGGACCCGCGAGGATCTGGACGCACTGCTCGAAGCGCTTCAGGAGGCGGCGGCTTGATCCGAATGATCGCCCTCATCGCGGTTCTTCTCCCGGCCTCGCTCACGAGCGGGACCTACTCCATCGTCGCGCGGCACGCGGAGACCGGCGAGATGGGCGTCGCCGTTCAGAGTCACTGGTTCGATGTCGGCTCGGTGGTCCCGTGGGCGGAAGCCGGCGTCGGCGCGGTGGCGACCCAGAGCCTCGTCGAGGTGAGCTACGGCCCGCTCGGGCTCGACCTGATGCGCGGCGGCCTGACCGCCCCCTCGGCCCTCGCGGCCCTGGTGAGCGCCGACGAGGGGGCCGCCGTCCGCCAGGTCGCCATGATCGACGCGGCGGGACGCGCGGTCAGCTTCACCGGCCAGCGATGCATCCCGCACGCCTCGGGTGTGACGCACGAGGGCGAGACCTGGTCCGTCGCGGCGCAGGCGAACATGATGCACGAGCCCGGCGTCGCCGACGCCATGCTCGGGGCGTTTCTCAAAGCCGAGGGCGATCTGGGACCGAGGCTGCTCGCCGCCATGAACGCGGCGCAGGCGGCCGGCGGCGACATCCGCGGGAAACAGTCCGCCTCGCTTCTCATCGTTCAGGGCGACAAGGGCGACCGGTGGCGAGCGCGGAGGGTCGATCTTCGCGTCGCCGACAGCGCCGCGCCGCTCGCCGAGCTCAACCGGCTCTACACGACGCATCTCGCCTACGACGCGATGAACGACGGCGATCGCCTGCTCGGTGCGGGCGAGATCGGCCCGGCGCTTCAGCGTTACCGCGATGCGCAATCGATGAACCCGGACAACGTGGAGATGGCCTTCTGGACCGGCGTCGCGCTCGCGAGCGAAGGACGAATCGATGAATCGATCCCCTTCTTCCGCCGCGTTCTCGCCGACAGGAGCAACAACGCGGCGCCCGCCGACGGCGGCGCCGACTGGGCGGAGCTCCTCCGCCGTCTTCCCGAGGCCGGGCTCTTTCCCAAAGATGAACAACTGATCAACCGAATCCTCGAGGCCGCAGCGCCCGAGGCTGTTTCCGATCGGAGCGCACCATGACCACCATGAGCAAGCCCACGAGCCCGCAGACGCCGAGCGGGAACCCGGCGGCGTCGATCCATCTCTCCGCCGCCCCCAAGGCGGAAACGCGGGGCGAACGCCCGGTCATCCCGACTGTCTTCGAGAAGACGTCCCCGGGCGCCCGCGCGGTGACGCTGCCTGCGCTCGACGTCGAAACCACCCCCGTCCCTGGATCGCACGCCGGCCCCGCGCCCCGGTGGCCCGAGCTCGGCATGCCGCAGGTCATCCGCCACTACACGCACCTCGGACAACGCCAGTTCTCGATCGACGCGCAGTTCTACCCCCTCGGCTCCTGCACCATGAAGCACAACCCGCGCATCAACGAGGCCGCGGCGGCGCATCCGGGCTTCACCGGGCTGCACCCGCTTCAGGACGACGCCGACATCCAGGGCGCGCTCCGCCTGCTCTACGAAACCCGCCGGTTCCTCGAGGAGATCGCCGGGCTCCACGAAGCCTCCCTTCAGCCCGCCGCCGGCGCTCACGGCGAGTACACCGCGCTCAAGGTCTTCCGGGCGTACTTCAACGCCAAAGGCGAGACGCGCCGCACCAAGGTGCTCGCGCCATCCAACGCCCACGGAACCAACCCCGCGTCCTGCGCCATGTGCGGGGCCAGCGTCATCCCCGTCGCGGCGCCAGAGGGCTACACCGACCTCGACGACCTCCGCCGCAAGATCGACGAGGAAGGCCCCGACACGATCATGGGTTTCATGATCACAAACCCCAACACCGCCGGGCTCTTTGACGCCAAGATCGACGAGGTCGCGAAGATCATCCACGACGCCGGCGGGCTCCTCTATCTCGACGGCGCCAACATGAACGCCATCCTCGGCAAGACCCGCCCCGGCGACTTCGGCGCCGACGCCATGCACTACAACACCCACAAGACCTTCTCCACGCCCCACGGCTGCGGCGGGCCGGGTTCCGGACCCATCGTCGTCCGCGACTTCCTCGCCCCCTACCTCCCATCCCCCCAGATTCAGAAGCGCGAGGACGGGACGTTCTTCCTCGACTACGACCGCCCCGATTCCATCGGCAAGGTCCGCTCCTTCGTCGGGCAGTTCGGCGTGCTCGTCCGCTGCTGGACCTACATCCGCGCCTGCGGCCCGGACGGCCTCCGCAACGTCGCGGAGCTCGCGGTGCTCAGCGCGAACTATCTCGCGGCGAGGCTCGAGGACATCTACGAGATGCCCTACTTCGACTCATCGCAGCGCCGATTCGCGGCCCACGAGTTCGTCACCGTCCCGCGGCGCCTGCTCGACCGTGGCGTAACGCTCAACGACATCGTCAAGCGCCTCATCGACTACGACGTCCACCCGCCGACCATGCACTGGCCCGTCAAGGACTGCCTCATGATCGAGCCGACCGAGACCGAATCCCTCGCCACCCTCGACCGGTTCGTCGAAGCCATGCGGCTCATCGCCGAGGAGATCGATCGCGATCCCGAGTCGCTCGCCGCGGCCCCCCGCGACGCCACCGTCCGGCGCCTCGACATCGTCGCCGCCGACCGTAAGCCCGCCACCGTCTTCCAGGGCTGATCGTCGCTCGAGAACGTCCGCCGCGTGCCTAAAGCATCGACAGCGGGTCCACGTCGACCGCCGTCTGGCGGTCGTTTTTCGCGAGCCCGGCCGAGCGGATCGCCGCGAGCGCCCGCTGCACGACCCCCGCGGTCGGCGCGCTCAGCACGAGCTCGAAGCGAAAACGATCCTGCACTCGCGAGATGACGCACGGCGCCGGACCCTCGATGCGCAGCGCGGCCTCGGAGAGCGATGCCGCAAAGCCAGCGATCTCCTCAACCTGCGCCTTGGCCTTTGCCTCGTCCTCGTCGCGCACCACGATTCGCGCGGCTCGCCAAACCGGCGGCAGCTCCGTCTCCCGCCGGACCGCGAGCTCCTCATCGGCGAACCTCTGGTAATCGTGTCGCGAGGCGAGCACGATCGCCCGCTCATCCGGCGCGAACGTCTGGATCACCACGCGACCCGGCTCGCGCGCCCGACCCGCTCGCCCGGCTACCTGCGCAACAAGCTGGAACGTCCGCTCGGCCGCGCGAAAATCCGGAAGCGCCAGCCCCGTGTCCGCGCTGAGCACCCCCACGAGCCGCACGTTCGGAAAATCAAGCCCCTTCCCGATCATCTGCGTCCCGAGCAGCACTCTCGTCTCGCCGGAGGCAAAGCGAGAGAGCGCGGTGAACCAGTCGGCGGCGCGGCGCATCGTGTCAGAATCGAGGCGCTCAAGCGCTCCCCCCGCGAGATCAGGCATCGCCTCGAGCAGCGCCTCCTCGGCCCGCTGGCTCCCGGCGCCCATCAGACGAATCCGCGACTCGCAGAGAGGACAACGCCGGGGAACCCGCTTCTCGGCGAGGCAGTGATGACACCGCACGATGCCCCCCGCCGGAACACCCGCGCGGTGATGGACCATGTTCGCGTCGCACGAGTCGCAGCGGAGCGTCCACTCACAGTCGCGCCCCGCGCACGCAATGAAGCTCGCAAACCCGCGACGGTTCAGCAGAAGCACCGCCTGCCCTCCAGCATCGAGCGTCTCCCGAAGCGCCGCGCGAAGCGTCGGGCCGAGCAGAGCGTCGCGGGTCAGCGGCGTCTGGTCGTGCTTGAGTTCCTCGCGAAGATCGACCAGACGCGCGCGCGGCATCACGGCGCCGGCGGGGCGCTCCGTCAGCCGGTGCAGCGCGTACCGCCCTTCGCGCGCATGGCGCCAGCTCTCAAGCGACGGCGTCGCCGAGCCGAGCACGATCGGGCACGAGTTCATCTGCGCCCGCTTGATCGCCACGTCACGCCCGTGATGCCGCGGCTGGGAGTCCTCCTGCTTGTACGCACTGTCGTGCTCCTCGTCGACGACGATCAGCCCAAGCGAGGCCCCGAGCTCGCGATCAAAGGGCGCAAAGACCGCCGAACGCGCGCCGATCACGATCCGCGCCCGCCCCTCCCGGGCCATCGCCCACTGCGCGTGGCGCTGCGCCGCCGTCAGCCCAGAGTGCATCACCGCGACGCCCGCCTCCGCGAACCGACCCGCAAACCGCGAGACCGTCTGCGGCGTCAGGCTGATCTCCGGCACGAGAACCAGCGCGACCTCGCCGCGTTGGAGCGTTCGCTCGATCAACCGCAGATAGACCTCCGTCTTGCCGGAGCCGGTCACACCAAAGAGCAGATGCGGCGCGAAGGCGCCCAGCGTCCCGGCGATCCGGTCCACGGCCTCCCGCTGCTGCGCCGTGAGCTCGGGCGGGGCCTTCGTGTCCGGCGCGATCTCAAAGGGGCCCGCCTTCACGATGCGCTTCGACCGCTCCTCGAGCAGACCCAGCTTCTTCAGGCGATTGATCGGCCCCATCGACCCCGCCTCCACCGTGAGCACGAGCTCCTTCGGCGTCATCGGGAAGGCCTCGTCACCCAAAGCCGCGATCCGCTCCCACACCTCGCGCGTCTTCTTCGGCAGCTTCGTTTCCGGCGCGGCGCCCGTGCGATAGACCTCGACGCGCCTGGACTCGCCGGTGCGGGCCTTCACCGCCGCGGGAAGCATCGCCGCGAGCGTCATCCCCACCGGGCAGCAGTAATAGGAGGAGACCCACCGGGCCAAGTCGATCAGCTCGGACGGAAGCGAGACCCCCGTGCGCCGGGCGACCGCCTTGATCTTCGCCGGGTCGAAATCCGGCTCAACATCAACCTCGACCACGACCCCGGCGGCGAGACGCCCGCCTCGCCCAAGCGGAGCCTCGACGCGCTCGCCGACGCGAAGGTCAAGAAGCTCGCCCCGCGCGGTATACGTTAGTCCGCCGGGGCGGTCCAGCGATCGCTCCATCGCAAGCCGAACGTACCGACGAGGGGCGTCACAGTCATCGTCAAAGAGCTCGCCCGCCATCGGCGAAAGCGTACCGCCGCGCGTAGACTCCTTGTGATGAACACGCACACCAAAGCGCGACGGCTCGCTCTCGAAGACGGCTCCCTGTGGACGGGCAAGGCGTTCGGCGCCGAGGTCGACGGCGTCCACACCGCCGAGGTGGTCTTCAACACCGCCATGACGGGCTACCAGGAGTGCCTCACGGACCCCTCCTATCGCGGCCAGATCCTCGTCTCCACCGCCGCCATCGTCGGCATCTACGGCGTCAACGACGAGGACGCCGAGTCCGACCGCGTGCAGGTCGCCGGCTTTGTGATCCACGAGCTCGCCCGACGAGCCTCCAACTTCGCCGCAACAAGCGATCTCTCCTCCTATCTCAAGGATGCCGGCGTCCCCGGACTCGCGGACGTTGACACCCGCGCGCTGACGCGCCGCCTTCGCACCCAGGGAGTCATGCGCGGCGCCATCACCGACGACGCCGGCGTCAGCGACGCGGAGTTGGTCCAAGCCGCCCAGGACGCGCCGC